>NZ_CP020694.1:919500-1226000 GCF_003611275.1 Sulfitobacter sp. D7 | reverse complement strand
GAGCCCGGCGGCCCCGGCGTGACACTATGGACATCATTCGCATTATCATCGCTATTCTATTGCCCCCTCTGGGGGTGTTCTTGCAGGAAGGTCTAGGAAAGCACTTCTGGATTAATATCATCCTAACGCTACTGGGCTACATCCCCGGGATCGTCCATGCGATCTATATCATTATCAAGAAGTGAGCGCGCCTAGCCTTGCGGCTCAGACAGAAAAGCGCGCCTCCGGTCAGAGGCGCGCTTTTGCGATTAGTCTGATAGCTTATCTTTGGCGTCGCCGACGCCCTTTTGCACCTTGCCTTCAGCCTGATCGGCCTGACCTTCGTGCTTGAGGTCGTCGTTGCCTGTGGCATCGCCAGCTTCTTCTTTCAGCTTGCCACCGATGTCTTTCGCCTTGCCTTTAGCTTGGTCGTCATTCGCCATGGTTGCTCTCCTCTATATGGGTAGAGGGACAACGTCAGAAAGCTGGCGGAGGTTCCGGGCCGGGTGCGGAAGTCGCGCGCGCGGCAGGGGCGGAGGGTGCGATTTGTTTGGTTTGGTACAAATGGTGCCCGGGGGCGGAATCGAACCACCGACACGAGGATTTTCAATCCACTGCTCTACCCCTGAGCTACCCGGGCACGGGTCACCTCTTTCGAGATCGGGTGAGCGGGTTCTAGGACCTGTAGCGCGGGGTGTCCAGCCCCATTTTGCCCCGAAACCCACTTCTTTTCACGAAACGCAAATTATCCTGTCTTAATGGGGCTTTGCGGGGCGGTCTTGTGCTGCTTCGGCGGCTTCGATGGCTGCTTCAACGTCTTCAGGATCGTGCGAGGGGACGGCGTAGTTTCCGCTGAACCAGCGGCCCAGATCGATGTCGGCGCAGCGGCGCGAGCAGAAGGGGCGGTGTGCCTTGATGGTTTCGGCTTTGCAGATCGGGCAGCTCATAGTCCTGCCCCTGCAAGTACCTCCGCCAGCACCGGACGGGCGCGTTTACGCTGCAATTCGTAGTGACCCAAAGGCGTCCAACCGACCAGCGTCGTGTCCACGTCATCGGCGCGGAAGGCCGCACGCAGCGCGCTTTCGAAGGTGCGGCGGTCTTTCTTGGGCATGGGGGCCAGATCGAGCGTGATCTGCCCGCCCAGCCCGCGCAGGCGCAATGCGCGGGGCAGCGCCTTGGCGCAGGCCATATTGGCTTTCACCCCAGCCGCGAGCGAGGCGTCACTGCCCGTGTTCACATCCACGGCCACCAACGCGCGGGTCGGCTCGACAAAGATCGACGCCCCGCCACCAAGCGACACTTGGGAGGAGGACACGCGGTCAAGCTCTTCCAATACCCCATGATCGGCAAAGCCCCCGGCTTCGGTCACCACCTCGGCGGGCGCGGTCCAATCGCGCCATGCGAGCAGATGCGGCCCATCGCCTTCGCTCAGCACCTCCATCTCCTGCGCGTCGTCATTGGCCACGGTATCCGCAAGCGCCAACATATTCGCGATATCCTCGGCAATATCCTCGCCATCGGCCCCGGCGCAGGAGGACCGCAGGATCAGACCCAGATCAGCACCGCCTGCGGCCTCATGAGCGATTTCCAGCAGTCGGTCACGTTCTTCTTCGTCCTTGATAGAGCGCGAGATGTTCAGCCCCGGCGAATCTGGCGTCACGATGGCATAACGCGATTTGAACAGCAGCTTATTGGTCACCGGGATCGCCTTGCCCGGTTCAGCATGACCCGAGACCTGCACAAGAATCGTCTGGCCGGGGGCCAGCCCTTTGATCTGGCGCAGAAAAGCCGCCCCATCGGGGGTCTTGAGGAACATCCCCCCCTGCCCCTTTACCGGGCGATCGGCAATCGCGCGATACACGGTGCCAACGCGCGGCGCATCGCTGTCGACCAGAAAATCGTCCAGCTTGCCATCCACCATGAGTGCTGCAGCTTCAACATCGCCAAGATGGTCAAGAATGATCGTACGGCCCTTCATGCGGCACCTCCGTCAAATGGGTAGCCTGCCGCTTGCAGCAGGTTCGCAGCCTCGGCCAATGGCAGGCCGACGATTGCGGTGAATGAGCCGCTGATCCATGGGATCAGCGCGCCAGCGGGGCCTTGGATGCCATATCCACCCGCCTTGCCGCGCCAATCGCCGGTGGCAAGGTAGCGGCGAATCTCAGGCTCGGATAAAGATTTCATCTTCACGTTGCTTTGCACATCGCGCTGCCAAAGCTTGTCGCCCCGCTTCACGGCAACGGCAGTGACCACCCTATGCCGACGGCCCGACATCAACCGCAGGAAAGCTTCGGCTTCAGCCTCATCCTCGGGCTTGCCGAGGATGCGCCGCCCGAGCGCCACAGTGGTGTCCGCGCAGAGCACGATGTCATCCGCCCCAGCGGGCACAGCCGCCACCTTTTCACGCGCCATGCGGGCGCAATAGGGGCGCGGTAGTTCGACCTTATGGGGTGTCTCGTCAATGTCGGGGGCGCGGATGGCATCGGGGACCACGCCGATCTGGGCCAAAAGCTCCAACCGGCGCGGTGATCCTGATCCGAGAATGAACTGCATCTTATGGGCCTCTTTGCCTGAGGCCGGCAGCCCGGTCGGGGCCGCGCACGGCCCCGCCTGCGCCGCGCAACGCGCGAACGCGGTGCCGCTTACTTGAAGCGATAGTTGATCCGACCTTTGGTCAAATCATAGGGTGTCATTTCCACCTGAACCTTGTCGCCAGCCAGAACACGGATGCGGTTTTTCCGCATCTTGCCTGCCGTATGCGCGATGATCTCATGGCCGTTTTCCAGCTCGACCCGAAACGTCGCGTTAGGCAGGAGTTCCTTCACGACACCGGGAAATTCGAGCGTATCTTCCTTGGCCATGGTCTCTCCTTGAGCACAAAACCCTCCAATTTGAGGGCGCAGGCTTAAATGGGCGCATTTTTGCGCTTTTTCAAGGGGGATTCAGCGCAAAGCGACGTTTATCGCCTTTCCGTCGCGGCCAATCTGGTCTTGCCAGTCCCTTCGGTTCAAAACGATGCCATCTGCGCGCACCTCGGCGACCTGCGCCAAATCGGCTTCTGCAATGGTCCAGCCGGGGGCGTTCACCTCGCGCAGGCCCAAAATGCCCGTCGGCGGGAAGCCGCGATCCGGCGGGCAGAAAATCCCCCCCGCGCCAAAAGACTGCCCCAAAGCCTCGGACCAATCCGCCGCGCCCACCACCGAAGACATCGCCGTGATGCACTGATTCTCTAACGCGCGGGCCATGGATCCGATGCGCACCCGCCAATAGCCCGCCAGCGTTTCGGTGACACTGGGCACGCAGATCACATCGCAATCGCTCAGCGCCCGGCCCAGCAGGGGAAACTCACTGTCATAACAGATCAAAATCCCGATCTTGCCAATCGCGGTCTCGAAAACCTGAAGCGCATTGCCTCCGATCACGCCCCACTCTTCACGCTCGAAACGGGTCATGATCTGCTTGTCCTGCACCCCCACCTGCCCCGTAGGCGTGATCAGCCGCGCGCGGTTGACCGGACGGCTCTCGGTCGCCGCGGGGCCAGAGCCTGCTACGATATGCACATTGTGCTCGGTGGCGAGCTTCACGTGCAGCCGGTCGGCTTCCTCAAGCTTGTCCGAGACCGAGAAAAGCGAGCGCTCCAGATCGGCGGCCACTTCGGCCCCATCCAGCGTGGCCAATTCCATCGCGGCATATTCGGGAAAAACCAGCAGTTCCGCCCCCTGCACCGCGGCCTCGGCGACCCAATGGGCCAGTTTGTCTTCGTACTGCGCCCATGAGGTCAGAACATCGAGCGGATAGGCAGCTGTGGCGATTTTCATTCGGAGAGGCTCCTGAGGGCTGTTTGCCCGCAGTCTGCGCAGCTTTGGCGGCGGCTTCAAGGGGGCGGCCCGTGGGCCCGAAGCGCCTCCCGTCGCTTTCCCGAAATCAACAGATATGCTGCCACTTCCATGGGCAAATGCTTGACCTGAGCCGCCCGTGGTTTCACAAGATCCGAAAGAGTTGGGACCACATGCTGAACAAAGGCATCACCCTTCGGGGCATCGAAGTGTTTGAGGCGCTCGCGCGCAGCGGATCGGTGGCGCAGGCAGCAGAGGCCACGGGGCTCAGCCAGCCCGCCGTCAGCCAGCAGATGCGCAACCTCGAAGCCGCCATCGGGGCGGAACTGGTCGATCACACCCGCCGCCCCATGCGATTGACCCAAGCCGGGCAGATGTTTCTGCGCCGGGCCGAACAGGCGCTCAGCGAATTGCGCCAAGCGCAGAGCGAAGTCACGGTGATGGATCTGGCCCATCTGGAGGCGCTGAACCTCGGTGTGATTGATGATTTCGACGATGACCTGACCCCGCGCCTTGCCACAATCCTTGGCGACAGCCTGACCGGGTGCCGCTTTCGCATGATCACCGCAGGCAGCAACGAACTGGCCCAGGCGCTCCGCGATCAAAGCCTGCATATGGCGCTTTCGGCGCAGATCGACGGACCGATTGACGGGGTTTTGGAATACCCGCTGGCCCGCGACCCCTTCATCCTCGTTACCCCTGCGGGCGCGCCCTATGACCCCGAGGCCCTGCTGCGCGGCAGCACCGACCTACCCTTTTTGCGCTACGCCGCCGACCAGTTGATCGCGCGACAGATCGAGGCACATCTTACCGCGCAGGGCCACAACCTGCGCGCACGGTTCGAGATCGGCAGCCATCTGGCACTAATGGCCATGGTGGCACGGGGCATTGGCTGGGCGATAACGACGCCCTTGGGCTACATGCGCGCCGCCCGTTTCCACGACCGGCTGGCCGCGCATCCCCTGCCCGCCCCCCTGAACACCCCGCTGCCCGCGCGAACCATTTCGCTCTTTGCCGGGGCCGAATGGTCAGGCCCGGTGCCGCGCGACATTGCCCAGACCATGCGGCAGTTGATGCAGACGCATATGATCGCCCCTGCCATCGCGCAGCTGCCGTGGCTGGCGGATGGGTTTCACCTGCTTGAAGCCGAAGACCCGATCGGAGAATAATACCCCATGACCAAGATCGTGATCCTTACTGGCGCGGGCATCTCTGCCGAAAGCGGGCTTGAAACCTTCCGCGCTTCCGATGGCCTTTGGGCGCAGCACCGCGTCGAAGATGTGGCAACCCCCGAAGGCTTCGCCCGCGATCCAAAACTGGTGGTCGATTTTTACAACGCCCGCCGCGCACAGGCGGCCGAGGTGTCGCCCAACGCCGCGCATCGCGCCCTCGCCCGGCTAGAGGCCGAGCTTGACGGCGAGGTGGTCGTCATCACCCAGAATGTCGATGATCTGCACGAACAGGGCGGCTCGCGACAGGTGATGCACATGCATGGCGCCCTCAAAGGCGCGCTCTGCGCCGCCTGCGATCACCGCTGGCCTGCGCCCATGGTCATGGCACCGGGCGATCCCTGCCCCGCCTGCAACGCCCCCGCCGCGCGACCCGATATCGTCTGGTTTGGCGAGATGCCCTATGAGATGGACGCACTTTTTGATCATCTGGCCGAGGCGGATGTCTTTGCCGCGATTGGCACCTCCGGCAACGTCTACCCCGCCGCCGGCTTCGTCGCCGAGGCCCGCCGCGCCGGGGCGCATACGATTGAACTCAATCTCGAACGCTCTGCCGTGGGCAATCAGTTCGCGGAGCATCGCATCGGGCCAGCCAGCCAGACGGTCCCCGAATGGGTGGCAGAGGTTTTGGCGGCGCGCCGCTAAGTTACGGCGCGCCAGATAGTCTCAGCGCGGTTCGCTGCGCAGACCCTTGTAGACCGTATAGCACATCACCAGCATCAAGATTGCAAAGGGCACACCCGTCGCCGTGACCCCGGCCTGCAGGGCCGAGAGCCCGCCGCCGATCAACAGCACGATGGCGATCAACCCTTCGACGATGCACCAAAAGATACGCTGCGGGACCGGCGCGTCGATCTTGCCGCCCGCCGTGATCGTATCGACAACCA
This sequence comes from Sulfitobacter sp. D7, assembly GCF_003611275.1. Lineage (NCBI taxonomy): Bacteria > Pseudomonadati > Pseudomonadota > Alphaproteobacteria > Rhodobacterales > Roseobacteraceae > Sulfitobacter > Sulfitobacter sp. D7. Next base: position 1,220,069 of record NZ_CP020694.1, on the reverse strand, counting down.
GCGACCCCGAATCCGACGAGGTAACAAAGAACACCAGCGCCAAGAGAATCGCGATGGTCGAGGCCACCTTGGTGAAAGGCAGTTCATTCAACATCCCGAAAAGCGACAGTTCCGGCGAATAGCTGTCGATCACATTGGCCTTCACCAACGATGTTTCGGGGCTGGTCAGGATTTGATCAATCGCAATACCGCCAAAGACGCCCATCCAGATAAAGATGATGAGGGAGGGGATCAGCAGCACGCAGATGATAAATTCCCGCACCGTGCGCCCGCGTGAGACCCGGGCGATGAACATGCCCACGAAAGGGGCCCAAGATACCCACCACGCCCAATAGAACGCCGTCCACCCTTCGCGGTAGCCGTCGTCATCGCGGCCAAAGGGGTTGGAAAGCGGAATGATCTCTTGCGTATAGGCCACCAAGCCGGTCCAAAAGCCATCAAGCCCCACCAACGTTGGGCCCACGAACAGCACAAAGAGGAAGAACAGGACCGCCACGATCATGTTCACCTCCGACAGGATCTTTACCCCGCCGTCCAACCCGCGCCAGACCGACACCAGTGCCACGGCAGTGACCAAAAGGATGATGACCACCTGCACGTTGGTCGAAATTTCAAGCCCGAAGGCAAAGTTGAACCCCGCGTTGGCCTGCTGCGCGCCCAAGCCAAGCGATGTGGCAAGACCAAAAAGCGTCGCGAAAACCGCCAAGATATCAATGATATGTCCCGGCCAGCCCCAGACCCGATCGCCCAGAAGCGGATAGAAACAGGACCGGATCGAGAATGGCAGCCCCTTGTTATAGGTAAACAGGGCCAAGGCCAGCGCCATGATCGCATAGACCGCCCAGCCATGCAGCCCCCAGTGGTAAAAGGTCGCCGCGAGCCCCATGGCGCGGGCGGCCTCGACATTCTCAGGTATGATCGACCCATCTTCGGCAATCGGCAGGGGCACCCCCAAGGGGCCAGAGACGTTCATATGATACACCGGCTCAAGCACGCCAAAGAACAAAAGCCCGATGCCCATGCCCGCGGCGAAAAGCATGGCGAACCAAGCAAGGTAGGAATACTCTGGCACGGCCTCTTTCCCGCCAAGCCTGACTTTGGAGATGGGCAAGAAAATCAGCACGATACAAAAGATAACGAAGATGTTCACGATGATCATGAACAGCCAGTCCAGCTTGGTGGTGGCGAAATCCCGAACAGCAAGGAAGACCACCCCGGCTTGATCCGGGAAAAGCATCGTCAGCAGCACAAAGGCCACTGCCGTCAGGCCGGACACCATGAAGACCGGGTTGTGGATGTCAAAGCCCAGCGGGCCCAATGTCCCGTCGATGTTATCTTGGCCAACCTCGAAATCAGTCTCGATCTCATTCGTGTCGGCGGGCGTGCCCGAGGGCGGGCTAGAGTTTGGCGTGCCGGGGGTGGGGTCAGTCATGAAATCTCCGATCTTGATGCACGGTCTGAGCCCCGCTTGGCAGGTAGCATGGCCAGAACAACAAATGTCAGAGGATCAATTAGCGCGCATTTCCAAGGTTTCCCGAATAAAAACATACCCCTGCGCAACAAAACCGCCAATGGCAGCGCGGGGTGCCATCCTGATAGCCGGGAAACCCTTAAGAAAGACCTAAGCCCAAAACGAAAAAGCCCCGATCCTTTCGGATCGAGGCCCAATCTGGTCTGTGGTAAGCCTTAGCTCAGCACATCGGCGGTCGCGCTGGTTTTCGCGATGGCCTTTTTGATTTTCAACGCATTGTCGGACAGTTCAACGTCCTTGGCTTTCGCCAGGAACTTGTCCAGACCACCGCGGTGGTCGACGCTGCGCAGGGCTGCGGCAGAGATGCGCAGCTTGAACGCGCGGCCCAGTGCTTCGGACTGCAACGACACGTCGTTGAGGTTCGGCAAGAACCGACGGCGTGTACGGTTGTTAGCGTGGCTTACGTTGTTGCCCGTCATCGGGCCTTTTCCGGTCAATTCGCAACGGCGCGACATGGGTTCATCCTTTTGCTGTTGTGTCCTTCCAGCGATCCGGAAAAACACATAACGTGGGGGCCGCGCAGAGCCGACCCTGAATTGGTTCGCTGGCTTTAAGGGGAATCGCGGTAGCCGTCAACCCGAAGCGCGGGACTTGGGCATATTTCCTGCGCAACGCCCGGCCCCGTCAACTGCGCCCCCGCTGACCCGCCTTTGCTACGCTGGTTTTTGCCGCCCACGCCAGAGTTTCCTTTGCATCCCCCCGGCGGATTTGCGATGCAGACACATGACCATACAGATGCGCGCTCTTTTCGTTCACCTTTTCACTGCCACCGGTGCGGTGCTTGCAATGCTTGCCATGCTCGCCGCCGTGGAAGAGAAATGGGACCTGATGTTCCTTTGGCTGGTGATCGCCTTCTTCGTCGATGGTATCGACGGCCCGCTGGCGCGCAAATACGATGTGAAGACCAACGCCCCGGAATTCGATGGTGTCTTGATGGACCTCATCATCGACTATCTCACTTATGTCTTCATCCCGGCCTTCGCGCTGTTCACCTCGGGCCTGATGGATGGCTGGAGCGGCTGGGCGATGATCATTATCATCACCTTTGCCAGCGTCATGTATTTTTCCGACACCCGCATGAAAACAAAGGACAATTCCTTTAAAGGTTTTCCCGGCTGCTGGAACATGTTGGTGCTGGTGCTCTTTGCTTTGCAGCCCGAATGGTGGATCAGCCTGATTGTTGTCACGATCCTTGCCGCAGCGATGTTTCTGCCGATCAAATTCGTGCACCCCGTCCGGACCGAGCGTTGGCGCCCCGTGACGCTGCCCATGGCGCTGGCATGGACCTTCTTCGCGGGCTGGTCGGCTTGGGTGAACTTTCACCCCGAAAGCTGGGCCCATTGGGGTCTGGTGATCACCTCGATCTACCTGATCTGCGCTGGTGCTGCGCAGCAGTTGATCCCCCTCGCCGAAGACTGAGCCTGCCTCGCGGGGTTAAATCAGCAGCCCCGCCGCGCCCTCATGGCGCAGCAATGCGACCTTGGTTTCAACCCCGCCCGCCCCGCTAAAGCCGGTCAGACCCTTCGCCCCCATCACTCGGTGGCATGGGATAATGACCGGGATCGGATTGCCGCCACAGGCCCCGCCGACCGCTTGCGCAGGCACGCCGAGGTCGCGGGCAATCTCTCCGTAGGTGCGGGTGTGGCCAAAGGGAATCGCAAGAATCGCGGTGCAGACCGCACGCTGGAAATCGCTCCCCATAACGCGCAACGGTAGGTCAAAGCTTTGACGCTCGCCTGTCGCGTATTCCTTGAGTTGGCGCAGCGCGGCATCAAGCAGATCCGAGCGATCCTGCCGCGCTGCCTGCCCCCACCCAAGCGCCGTGATCGCTCCGTCCTCTTCGGTCAGGGTCAGATCGCCGAAGGGCGTGGAGAGGGAGGCTTGTTTCATCGCGCCACTCTGCGCCAGAAATCACATGTGCGAAAGAGCGCTGAGGGCATCGCCCTCCCTGGACATCTTTCCGGCGGGCATGGGCGCCCAAGAGGCGCTGAAGGTGCGATCTGTGGAAACGCTGCAAAATTGCCCTCCAGCGGGTGGGCCAACGGGCAGGACATATGATCAGGGTCGCGCAAAGAAAAACGGGCGACAGATAAACCGCCGCCCGCCATTTTCAGTTCTAATGCTGGCTCAGGCGTCCGCCAAAGCCTCACGCACCGCCTCATCACAGCGCCCGCAAACGCCGGGATGCTCATGGGTGCCGACATCCGGCAGCACCTTCCAGCAACGCTCGCATTTGGCGCCTTCGGCCTTTTCGAACACCACAGCGACGCCTTGCGCCTCAGGCATGCGGAAAGCCTCAGCCGGGGCCGCGTCGCCGGTTACGGTGATGTCCGAGGTAATCGCCACATCCTCGAAAGACACGCTCTCCAATGCGTCGCGCTGCGCCGCGTCGGCCACATGCACCACGGGGGCTGCTTCGAGCGAGGCACCGATCACCTTCTCGGTCCGCTGCACCTCCAGCGCCGCCGTCACCACACGGCGCGCGGCACGGACCTTGGCCCATTTCGCGGCCAGTTCCGGGTTCAGCCATGCCTCGGGCGTTTCGGGCATATCCACCAGATGCACCGAAGATGCGTCACCGGGGAAGCGCTCGAGCCAGACTTCTTCCATGGTGAAGACCAATACCGGCGCCAGCCATGTCGTCAAACGGTGGAACAGGATATCCAGCACCGAGCGCGCGGCGCGGCGGCGCAGGGTATCGCCATCGCAATAAAGCGCGTCCTTGCGGATATCGAAATAGAAGGCCGAGAGATCGACCGTGGCAAAGGTAAACACCGCCTGGAACACACCTTGGAAGTCAAAGCGCGCAAAGCCGTCGCGCACCACCTTGTCGAGTTCCGCCACCCGGTGCAGCACCCAACGCTCTAGCTCCGGCATATCTGCCGGATCAACCCGGTCCGCCTCGCTGAAATCATTCAACGCGCCGAGCATATAGCGCATGGTGTTGCGCAAGCGGCGATAGCTGTCGGCCACGCCTTTGAGGATCTCATCCCCAATCCGCTGGTCGGCGGTGTAATCGGTCTGCGCCACCCAAAGCCGCAGAATATCGGCGCCATATTGCTGGACGATCTTCTCGGGCACGATGGTGTTGCCGATGGATTTGGACATCTTCATGCCCTTCGCGTCCAGCGTGAAACCGTGCGTCACCACGTTGCGGTAAGGCGCGCGGCCCGTGGTGCCCACAGACTGCAACAGCGAGGAGTGGAACCACCCGCGGTGCTGGTCGGTGCCTTCCATATAAACGTCAGCGATGCCGTCCTCCGTCCCGTCTTCACGGTCGCGCAGGGTGAAGGCATGGGTCGAGCCGCTGTCAAACCAAACGTCGAGGATGTCGGTCACCTGATCGAACTCTGCCGGATCGACGATGCCCTCAAGGAAGCGTTCTTTCGCGCCTTCCGCATACCAGGCATCCGCGCCTTCGGCCTCGAAAGCCTCAACGATACGCTGATTGACCTCAGGATTGCGCAGCAGGAAGCTCTCATCCGTCGGAGCGACGCCCTTGCGCACAAAACAGGTCAGCGGCACGCCCCAGGCGCGCTGGCGGCTGAGCACCCAGTCGGGCCGTGCTTCCATCATCGAATGCAGGCGGTTGCGGCCAGATTTCGGCACCCAGTTAACCTTGTCGATGCAAGTCAATGCGCGTTCGCGGATGGTCTTGCCGTTCTGGTCCAGCCCGTCGCCGACAACCTTGTCGATCGCGGCAAACCACTGCGGCGTGTTGCGGTAGATCACCGGCGCCTTGGAGCGCCAGCTGTGCGGGTAGCTGTGCTTGATCTTGCCACGCGCCAGCAGCCCGCCGACCTCAACCAGCTTGTCGATGATCGCGCTGTTGGCGTTGCCCTCTTTGCCGTTCGGCTTGAGGATTGCCTTGCCGCCAAAGAACGGCAGATCATCGCGGAAACGCCCGTCTTCCATGACGTTATAGGTGATGACCTGCGGCAGCATGCCCAGATCGCGATAAAGCTCGTATTCCTCAAGACCGTGCGACGGCGCGCAGTGCACGAAGCCAGTCCCCTCGTCCGAAGTCACAAAATCGGCGGCACGGAAATCTCGCGGATCATCCCACTCGCCCTCCGCCCCTTCGGCGCCGGCCAGCGGGTGCAAAAGCGAAATCTTGGCCAATTCGTCATTCTCGACACCGCGCACACGGTTCCACATACCGTCTTCCAGACGGGCACGGGCAAAGACATCCGCCGCCAGATCATCGGCCAGCAGGAAACGCTCGCCCACATTGGCCCAGCATTCGTCCGGTGTGCTGGTCACTTCGTAAAGGCCATAGGAAATGCCCTCGCCGTACACCACGGCCTTGTTCGAGGGCATGGTCCAAGGCGTCGTGGTCCAGATCACCACCTGCGCGCCGTCCAGATCGCCTTCTGTGCCGACGACCTTGAACTTCACCCAAACCGTGTGGCTTTCCTTGTCGTGATACTCGACCTCAGCTTCGGCCAGCGCGGTCTTTTCGACCGGCGACCACATCACGGGCTTCGAGCCTTGATAAAGCGTGCCGTTCATCAGGAACTTCATGAATTCCTCGGCGATGACACGCTCGGCATGGAAATCCATGGTCAGATAGGGGTTTTCCCAATTGCCGGTGATGCCCAGACGCTTGAATTCCTCGCGCTGCACGTCGACCCAACCGCGGGCGAACTCGCGACATTCGGCGCGGAATTCATTGATCGGCACCTGATCCTTGTCGCGGCCCTTCTTGCGGTACTGCTCTTCGATCTTCCATTCGATCGGCAGACCGTGGCAATCCCAACCGGGGATGTAGCGCGCGTCAAAGCCCATCATCTGATGGCTGCGCACAATCATGTCCTTGATCGTCTTGTTCAACGCGTGGCCGATGTGCAGGTTGCCGTTGGCGTAAGGGGGGCCGTCATGCAGCGTGAAGGGCTGGCGGCCCTCTTTCTCGCGCAGGCGGTCATAGACGCCGATCTTTTCCCACCGCTCCAACCAGCCGGGCTCGCGCTTGGGCAATCCGGCGCGCATGGGGAAATCGGTCTTGGGCAGGTTCAGCGTGGCTTTGTAGTCGGGGGTCTCGGCGCACATGGGGAGCGTCCTTTAGGCATATGGGGGTTATTCAATCTCGGTCGGTGCGAATGGCTCAAGCACCTCGGCCCGGCGTCTCAATTGCTCAGAGCGCCGGGGATATAATTCGAATAATGATCGCGGTGAGGCGTGTCATAGGGGCGCTTATAAACAGCCCCCCCTGCCCCGACAAGCCCCGGAAGAAGCGCAACAATCCGTGCTGAAAATCCTGCCACATGCGCCGCCCGCCAAACTTAACATTTTTTATGATCCCCGGCCTTCCCTTGAATTTTTCGGCAAAAACAGCATCATAAGCCTTTCGATAAAAGATATAGCCCGCGGACCCTGCATTTAAGGACCCGCGTCATTTTCATTGGGCGAAAGACTTACGTGTGACGATCAAAGACTCCTTTTACAACGATATGTCGGTCAAGCCCTGTGGCATGGTGGACCATCTAGACGGTGCGCAATGGGCTAGGCTTGCGCCGCTGTTGACCCAGCACAAGCAATTTACGCCGGGCGCCGTGATCAGCCGCAGGGGTGATTTCTTGGATTATAGCCTGCTGCTGCTGAATGGGCTCATCGCCCGCAGCGTGCCCCGCGGGCAGCGCGCGCGGAGCACGTTCGTCGCCCTGCAGTTCCCCGGAGAGTTTGTCGATCTCCATGCCTTCCCGCTCAAACGGCTAGACCATGATGTCATTTCGCTGACCGATACGCGGGTCGCCATGATCGCGCATGAGCCGCTGCGCGAATTGCTGAATGGCGATGTCGAAATGGCCCGGAACCTCTGGCTCATGACTTTGGTCGATGCCTCCATCCACCGCCATTGGGTGATGCGCAACAGCGCCATGCGCGCGCTCGCCCGGGTCGCGAATTTCCTGAGCGAGTTTGATGCCCGCATGTCCGCCGCCTACGGTATGGAGCGTCAAAGCCTGCCCTTCGACCTGCGCCAGACCGACATCGCCGATGCTACCGGCCTCACCTCGGTGCATGTCAGCCGGACATTGCGCGAATTGCGCGAACACGGCTGCTGTGCCGTAACGGGCGGCAAACTGCTGATCCATGACCGCGCGGGGCTGCATAAGGTCGGCCAGTTCGAGCCTGCCTACCTCTATATGCCGCAGTCCGAAGCGGCCCTTTAACCTGCCTCTGCCAGAGGCCGATCCGCACCCTCCACATGCAGGGCGATCGCCGGATATGTTCTGTGCGGCACTGCCACGTCGCCCTGCGCTAGGGCCGCGTGATAAAGCCGCTCGAACTTTGTCACCATCGCCTGCGCATCAAACAGCCGCGCCACACGGGCGCGCGGCACCTCGGCGGGGATCGCGAGCGCCTGTCGCAGTGCCTCAGCCAAGGCCACGGGGCTGTCATCCACAGCAATGACACCCGCCTCGCCCAACACTTCTTCAACCGCCCCATGCGGCGTCGCGGCCACTGGCAGGCCCGTCGCCATCGCCTCTACCGCCGCGAGGCCAAAGGGTTCCTCCCACTGCGGGGTAAACAGCGCCACCGACGCCCTGCCATAGGCCCGCCCAAGGGCTTGGGTATTCAAATGCCCAACATAGGCCACATCGTCATAAAGATGCGGTCTTACCATATCGTTAAAGTAGTCCTGATGCTCCACCACGCCGTAGATGCGCAGCGGCACCCCGGCGATCTGCGCCGCCTCTGCCGCCAGATGGGTGCCCTTGGTCGGGGTAATGCGCCCAGCCCAGACAGCGCTTCCGTCGCCCGGCCCGCCTTGGGGCCATTCGGATAGGTCGATCCCGTTGTGCACCACATGCGCCGTTTCCGGCGCGCCCTCGGGCCACCAGATGCCGCGCTGCCGAGCCGACACGACAGAGGACAGATGCCATGGCGCCGCCCCATCCATCAGCGCGCCGCGCAGCACTTTGAAGGGCGGAATATGCAATGAAGTGACCATCGGCAGACGTTCTGCCCGCGAGAGCCGCGGCAGGTAGCGGTGCAGTGCGTTGTTGTGTACCACGTCAAAGCGCCCCTCCAGCAGCAGCCGCGCGGCGCGAGCATAGCAGGCATCGAGGTGGTAGTTCAGCGCATCGGTGCCGTGAAACTCATGCCACGGATAGCGCGCGTCGTAATGCGCCTCGCAAATCGGCAGCAGTTTGACCCCCGGCGGCAAACCCGCTGCACTGTCCCCACTGGCCAACAGGGTCACGTCATGGCCCCGCTCGGCCAGCATACGGGCAAGGCTATGGGTAAAAGCCTCCATCCCGCCCTTGAACGGCGGGGCGATGGGGTGCCGAATATGGCCGACGATGGCGATGCGCAGGGTCATTCCGCCGCGATCCGCTCTTCGCCCCGCAGATAGCGCAGCACACGCGCGGTATTGGCATAGGGCTGGTCTGACTGCTGCTCACAAAGCGCAAAGTCATCTGCATCCGGTTCGCGCAGCTGCACCAGCGCATCGCCATCAGCCCCCACCAAACCCATCAGGCGAAAAGCGGTGAGCCAGTGGTTCATGGTACGGTGGCCCCATTTGTCGGCAAAGATCTCGGTATTGCGCAGGATCGATGGGATGTGGTGAATCGGCGGCATGCAATGCGGGTGATGCTGGTGAAAGACCTTCGCCCCCTTTGCCCAGTGAATCGGAACGCCGCGTTCGTCCAATTCGCGGCCAAAATCGGTATCCTCGCCCCCGTAGCCGGTGAAACGTTCGTCGAATCCGCCGGAGCGGTCCCAATCCGCGCGGTGAATGGCAAAGTTCAGCGACCAGAAGCAGCGGTAATCGTTGCAGCGCTTCAGCCCTTCTGCGGGCGGTCCTTGGCGGTCGGAATGGCGCACGGCCACGGCTTTGAGCGTGTCATAGCTCCATCCCTCGGTCGCCGTGCCCGCGGGGAGGTAATTGACCTCGCCCATGATCAGCCCGTTGCCCGGCACCGCATAGCCCATAAAGTCGGCGATCAACTCTGGGGCCGGAATGCAATCCACGTCGAGAAAGACAAGGCAATCGCCCATTGCCTCTGCCGCGACGGTATTGCGCGCGCGTGACAGCGGCAGTTCGCGGCCCGTGACCTGCACCTGCCGGATCGGGAAATCGGTCTGTGGCAGATCGTCATAAAGCCTGTCTTGCATGACCCCGATAACCAGTTCATCCGGCTGCCGGGTCTGACGGGTCAGGCCAAGGATCACATTGCGCAGATGAGCAGCCCGCCCCCGCGCAAGCGTCAGCGCGCTGACTGTGGTGGTTTCAGGCACGGATGGGGTGAACGATGTCATGTAAATCTCCGGTTTCATTGGATGTTTCGGATAGCAACTGATCGGTCAGGCCGGTCAGCCAACGGGTGGTCTTAGCCGCGGCATCTTCGTCGACCAAAGCGCGTTGCAGGGCCGGGTCATGGGTATCGAACGTGCGTTGGATCGCCGCGCGCCATGCCCCGGCAGAGGACGGGAAATGCGGCAGATGATGCGCCGCCCCCGCGCGGTGCAGCGCCGCAGCCTTTTCGATCTGTTCATCGAAATAGCGCCACTCCGGCACGGCCAGCCACGGCGTCTCGGCGGCGAGGATTTGATGACAGGTGGTATTGCCTGTCGAGGCCACGACCATGTCCGCCGCCGCCAGATAATCCGCCGCGTTATCGACCCAACCGTGATGGTGCAGGTTCGCAGGTTCGGTCGCATGCCAATCCCGCGCCATCCGACCGATGGTGACGAATGCCGTCTCAGGCAGCGCCCGCGCCGCGATGCCAAAGGGCGCCGAGGCAAATCCGGTGCCGCCCCCGCCTGACATGACAACCACCATGCGCTGATCCGGTGCGGTGCCAAGGTTTTCGCGCGACATCGCGCGCCGTGCGGGATCGGGTCGTTTTACGTCGACCCCCAAACCCCCGGCGAAATGCGTCTTTCCCATATGCCGTGCGGGCCAATCAGGCTGCGCCAGCGCCTTTGCGGCAGGACAGAGCAGGCCGACCGCGCCGTCATAGGCCGCCTGATGCCCCGGATCGCTGCGCTGGCCGTGTTGCAACACTTTCACATGCGGCACCGAACAAATCCGTGCCAGTTGGGCCACCTCCGCCGAGACATCGCTGATCATTAGCACCGGGTTGGCGCTGGCAAACCAAGAGGCCAGTTGCGCCATGGCCTGCCGAATGCCCGGCCAGCCGAGCGGCGCGCAATGCACCGTGTCCGGCGCGCTGGTGGTATCGTTGATGTCTTCGTATCCTGTGGGCTCAAAGAGCGACGGCAGGGCAATAAGCTCAACCTGCCGGGTGAAGGCGGGAAAGATATCGGGCTTGGCACAAAAGACAGTCACCGGCTGGCTTTTCGGCAGCGCGTTGACCACTGCGGCGCAACGTTCCGCATGGCCCCGGCCCTGATGGTGGACGAAGTAACCGATGGGCCGCGTCATTGCGCCACCATCTTGACCGGCGGCTCCATCGCGTTGAGGGCGAAACCAAAGGTCTCAAGCCCTTCCAAGACCCCCGCCGCATGGGCCGCGCGGGCATGGTAGAGCCGTCTGCCGCTCAGACGTTCGCGCAGCCCGTCCATCGCATTGCCGACCAAAATGCCCCGGCCCGGCCCATCCTCCACGGCCTGCAGCATATCGAAATCATTGCCACTGTCCCCGGCCACCACGACCCGGTCCATCGGCATGCCCAACCGCCGCGCCGCGGCATAGACCGCAGGGCCCTTGCCCGCGGCCAGAGGCAAGACATCAATCAGCCGCCCGTGGGAGGCCACGATTTGCGCCGCCACGCCGCGCCGTGCCAGATGGCGTTCCAACCGGCGCGCGGTGCGCATGTCGCCGAAACCGCTGAGCTTCCAGCGCCGCTGTTCGACCCGTGCCTGCCATTTAAAGCCGAACTCCTTCAGCGCGCGCTCCACCCGGTCGCGCTGCCATCCAGCGTCGAGCTTTTGGGCGAAACGCTCATCCAGACAAAGCCGCCCTTCCGCATCGGGCAGATAGACCTCAGTGCCTACAGAGGTGATGAAAACGCGCGGGCTTGGCAGGTTCCAATCGCGCAGGATGCGGCGGGCCTCCGGCAGGCTGCGGCCCGTGGCCACGGCAAACATCGGACGGTCGCGGGCGATCCATGCGTTGAACAAAGCAGCGGAAGGCGCGCAGCCGGTCAGCGTGTTGTCGATGTCGCTGGCCAGCATGACCGACGCTTGCGCCGTCACTGGCGCGGGGTTGCAGATATCCTCGCAGATATGCTGCACCTCTTCGGCCCATTTCGACCAATCGTAGCGCCCGACATGGGCGCGCCCGGCTTGTGCTGCATCGGCCCAGAACGAAGGCTCGTCCAAAAGCTTCAACAGCGCCGCCTGTATCGCCTCCACATCTCGGGGCGGCACGCAGATGCCATGGCCAAGGTCCGCCACGATATCGGCAGGCCCGCCCTCTTGCGTCGCCACCACCGGCAACCCATGAGAGGCCGCCTCCAACATGGTCAGGCCAAAGGGTTCATGCAGCGCGAGGTTCACGAAAACCCCGCCCGTTTGCGCCGCGCGGTCATAAAGTGCGGCCACATCGCCCTGCGTATGACTGGGCGGCAATGCCACCTTGCCCCGCAACGCTGGCACCTCCAGCGTCTCGCGCAGGCGGGTCAGTTCCGCGCGGGCCTCTGCATTCGCCTGCAGCGCATCGCCGTGCTGCCCTGCGAGGATCACAAGGTTCGCCCGCGCCTGTAGCGCAGGGCTGTCCGCATAGACCCGCGCCAAGGTTGCAAGGTTCTTGCGGGCTACGGGGCGCGCCACGGCCAGCAGCGTAGGGCGGTCGGGATCGCTCAGCCTATCCGCCAGCAAGGCGCGGCCCGCCCCGGCCTCTGCCGGGCGGCGCAGCGACACACCCGGAGAGACACGGTGCACCCGCGCCTGCGCATCCGCCCCATAGGCGGCGACCTGCACCTCTGCCTCATCGCGCGAAGACAGCACCACCGCATCCGCCTCTAGCAGCGCGCGCCGTTCCGCCGCGACCCGGTCGGTATCTACTGCAGGCCCCGATTTGCTCAGCGCCAGCGAATGCGGGGTATAGATCACCGGGATGCCGAACCGCGCGCGCGCCTCCAGTGCCAATTGCGCCGCATCGGCAAAGTGCGCGTGGATCACATCCGGCAACCGCTGCGTCTGCGCCAAATCCTCTAGAAAAGCATCCACCAGTGCGGGAATTTCCGCGGCGAGGTTTTCTTTGCTCAGATACCCCCGCTGCGCGGTCCAAAGCCGCCGGATCGACAGGCTGCGGCTGACCTGTTGTTCGGTCTGCACGTGAACCGCCCCGAGCGTCGGCTCATCGAAAGCACGGGTCACGATCTGCACCAAATCCACATCACCCCGTGCCGCCTGCGCGCGGGCGGCCCCCAAGATATAGGCGATGTGACCGCCGGTATCTTCGGTCACGCCATAGTTGACAGACGGCGCCGTGAGGCACCCCCCGAGGGCAATGTGGCAAATGAACATGAACGGGTCTCCTTATGGAGAGGTGACCCCCCTCGCGCCCTCTCCGTTCCGATAACAAATGTTAATGCATACATTTCTCGACGGCGGGCATGGCGGTCCTAGCTTCTAGCCACTGTACCCTGCCCAGCCCCAATCAGAGCCCGCCAATGCCTTCCCAGATCCCTCCGCGCTATCTGTTCATCGGCGGGCTGCACCGCTCTGGCACGTCGTTGGTCAATCGGCTGGCCAATGCCCTGCCCGGCGCGGGCGGCATCGCCGGATCGGCAGCGCCCGAGAATGAAGGCGTCTATCTGCAAGGGGCCATCCCCCACACGGCGCAATCCGGGCGGCCCATGCATTTCGCCACCAATCCACAGGAACATCTGACCGAGGCCCACCCGCTCAACACTTTGGAGACAAAGACCCGGCTGGCGCAGGACTGGGCGCCGTGGTTCGCCCCCGACCTGCGCTGGCGGGTTGAGAAATCGCCGGTGAACCTGACCCGCATGCGGTTGATGCAGCACCTCTTTCCGATGTCGCAATTCATCGTGGTCCTGCGCCACCCCGAAGCGGTCGCGGCCTCCGTCGCCGCATGGGTCGATGCCCCGCCACAGGCGTTGATCGATCACTGGATCGCGGCACAAGCGCAGATGTTGGGCGACCTGCCCTATCTTCATGCGGTGATGGTGCTGCGCTACGAGGACATCGTCGCCGACGCCCCCCGCGCCCTGCGCCGGATCGCGCGTTTCATCGACCTTTCCGAAGCGGCGCTGCCCGAAGGCATCGCGGATGGCAACCAAAGCTATACCGGGGTCCCGCAGATGACGGCGGAACAGGCGGAGGAAGCCGCGCGGTGGGGCTATGCCCCCGGGTTGCAGGTCTCACCTTGGCCCGGCCTGATCCAACACCCGCTGCGCGCCGTGCGGGAGGCGGTCGCAGCGGCCTGATCCGTTAGCCGTTGCCAAACACCCCGGTCAGCGCGCGTTTGACGATGCCCCGCACGCCGGGGCGTTTTTCGCGGGCAAAGGGCAGTGGGCGGCAGACCTCGATCGCGGCCACGCCCACGCGCGCGGTCAGCGCGCCGTTCACCAGCCCTTCGCCAAAACGTCGGCTCAGCTTGGCCACGATGGAGCCCCCCAAAAGCGGCTCAATCAGGTCGTCGCCCACCGCCACGGCCCCGGTGGCGACCAAATGCGACAGCACTGCGCGGGTCAGCCGCCACGAGCCGAAAAAGCCCGAACGCCCGCCATAGATCTCGGCAATGCGGCGGATCATCCGCAGGTTGCTGCTGAGCGCCGCGGCCACATCAGCCAGCGCCAAGGGGACCAGTGCCGTCACGGCGGCGACCTGCCGGGCGGCGGCCTCGACCTCGCGGGTGGCGGCGCGGTCGAGGGGGGCTAGAACCTCGCTCTCGGCCAGCCCTAGCAGCGCCTCGGCATCGAATTGATCGCCGCGCAGTTCGGTCAGCCGGTCGCGGCCCCAGCGGGTGTCTTCACGGTCTTTGTAAAGCGTTTCCAGCCGATCCGTCACGCTGCGGGCGGCGGCCAAATCCCCCTGTGCCAGCGCCTCGCCCGCGTCATGGCGCAGCCCGTCCAGCCGCGCCAGCCGTCCAAAGGCCGCCATTTCACGCAGGGACAGCAGCAGTAGCACCAGCAAGAACGCCCCAATCAGCAGCGTCATCGCCCAGCCCAGCAGCGGGTAGCGCGCCATCAGGTCGATAACGAAGGTCCAAGCCGCGATCGACACCAGCGCCGTCACCAGCGCCCCGGCCAGCGCCCAGAACATCCGCACCAGCCGCGAGGGTTTGCGCGCGGCGAGCCGTGCGGCGATCTGCATCGCTTGGCCCTTGGGCGGCGGCGCTTCCACGTCCAACTCTGGCACAGCAGGCGCGTCGGCGACCGAGGGCTGGGGCTTGGCGTCTTCTTCTAGGTCGAACAGGATCGGTCCCCGGGCCATCAGGCGGCCTCCCTTTGCCAGTGCAATGTTAGATCGGGCAGCCCTTCGTCATTGGCGCTGCCATCGCCGCGTGCGGTTTCGGCAAACCCGTGGTGGCGGTAAAAAGCGATGGCCTCTGCATTGGCCTGAAATGTCCAGCAAGTCAGTGCCTTATGGCGCGTCTTTAACCTTTTCAACAAGGCCGAGCCAATGCCCCGTCCCCGCGCCGCCTGCGACACATAAAGCGCATCCAACTCGCCGCCCTCACAGGCCGCGAAACCGGCGATCCGGCCTGACTGCTCGGCCACCGTGACCCAGCCGCGGGCGATCATTGCGTCAGCGTGGGCAATATCCTCAGCCGCCGTATGAATGCGCGGCAACCAATTGGTATCGCGGGCAAAATCGCTCATGATGCCGCCCACCGCGCCAGCGTCGAGGGGTTGCGCGAGGCGCAGGGTGGCGGGGCGGGTCAGCACCGCGGTCATAGCCGGTCCCCGATCAGAAATTCAGCCGCGCGGTCGAGCCGAATATGGGGCGGGCCGTCGCCGGGGCGCAGGTCCAACACCGCTGGGGCAAAGCGCATGATCTGGTAATCCGCGCCCAGCCATTCCTGCGCGCCCTGCCGGGCGGGGGTCAGCAAATGCGCCGGGTCTTCGGGCAACTCTCCGGGGTAGAATGCCGCCTGCCGCCCGCGTGTTTCATCGTCGTTCAAAAGCGTGCCGCGCACCACGTCGAGCGGCTCTCCACCATGGGTCATCACGTCTTCGGTCGTGGCGCGCAGGCTGGCGATGGCCATCGCCCGCGTGCCCGCGCCTGCGTATTGAGCCCGGTCCCGCGCGTCACGGATCAGCGCCTGCATGATGCCGCTCAACCGTGGGTGCTGGCTGTGGTGCAGGTGGTCGGCCTTGGTGGCCGCAAACAGGATTTTCTCAACCCGCTTGCCGCGCAGCAGGCTGGTCAGGAAGTTGTTTGTCCCCGGACGGAAGGCGCCCAGAATATCGGCCATCGCGCCGCGCAGGTCTTCGACCGCCCGCGGCCCTTGGTGGATCGCGCCAAGCGCGTCGACCAGCACCACCTGCCTGTCGATCCTAGAAAAATGATCCCGGAAGAAGGGCTGCACCACCTGTTTCTTATAGGCCTCGAACCGCCGCGCCATTTCGCGGATCAGCGACTTACGCGGTGCCCCGTCTGAGCCCGGCAGCGGCGCGAAGGTCAACACCGGTGAGCCTGCAAGGTCACCGGGCAGCAGAAACCGCCCCGGCGTACAGTCGGAATAGCCATTGGCGCGGGCGGTTTGCAGATAATCGGCAAAGCTGTCGGCAAGCCTGCGGGCGGTGGTTTCTTCCAACTCGGCATGGGGGTCGGTCTGCTCGGCCAACGCGCGGTAGCCCGCCGCCTCCTCACGCGAGGCGATACGCTCAATCACCTGCGCGGACCATTCGGCGTAGGAGACATCCATCAGCGCCAGATCAAGCAGCCATTCGCCGGGGTAATCCACGATATCCAGATGCAGCGTGCGCGGCCCTTGCAGCCCCGCCAGCAGCCCATTGGGCCGCACCTTGAGCGACAGCCGCAGTTCCGAAATCGCCCGCGTGCTTTCCGGCCAATGCGGCGTCTTGCCGGTCAGCGCGGCGAGGTGGTTCTCATAGTCAAAACGCGGCACGGTATCGTCGGGCTGTGGCTGCAAAAACGCCGCCTCTATCCGCCCTTCGGAGGCCGCCAACAGCCCCGGCATCCGCCCCCGGTCCAGCAGGTTCGCCACCAGCGAGGTGATGAAAACCGTCTTGCCCGAGCGCGCAAGACCCGTGACCCCAAGCCGGATCACCGGCTCGAAAAACGTCTCTCCCACCGTGTCGGTGACATTCTCAAACTGCCGCCAAATGCCGTCGGCAATGCCTGTGATACCCAAAGCTGCGCCCGTCCCCTTGTCTTTGCCGTTAACATAGGGTCGGCAGCCGGGGATTGCCAGAAGCGCCCGCCCGCGCTAAGGCCCCGTTCATGCCCAGATATGCCTTGAAAATCGAATACCACGGTGCGCCCTTCAATGGGTGGCAACGTCAGGTTGACCAACCCACGGTACAAGGCGCGATCGAGGCCGCCTTGGCCAAGTTGGAGCCGGGCGCGCATACCATCGCCGCCGCCGGGCGCACCGATACCGGCGTGCATGGGCTGGGGCAGGTTGCCCATTGCGACATGGCCCGCGACTGGCGGCCCTTTCGTCTGGGCGAAGCGCTGAATTATCATCTGAAACCGCAGCCCATTGCGATCACCGATTGCGTACTGGCCCCCGAGGACTTCCATGCCCGTTTCTCGGCGCTTGAGCGCCGCTATCATTTCCGCATCCTCAGCCGGCGTGCCCCGGCGGTGCATCAGGCGGGGTTGGTTTGGCAGATCAAACATGGCTTGGATGTAGAGGCGATGCAGGCGGCGGCGGATCTTTTGGTGGGTAAACATGATTTCACCACCTTCCGCTCAACCGTCTGTCAGGCGGAAAGCCCGGTGAAAACACTAGACCGCTTGCAGGTCTCTCAGGTCGAGACCATGGCCGGGACGGAATATCATTTCGACGTCCGCGCGCGGTCTTTCCTGCACAATCAGGTGCGCAGCTTCGTCGGCTCGCTGGAGCGTGTCGGCGCGGGCTCTTGGAGCGTGGCGGATATGGGGACGGCGCTTGCGGCAAAGGACCGTGCGGCCTGTGGGCCGGTCTGCCCGCCGCAGGGGCTTTATCTGGCGCATGTGAGCTATCCGGTGGACCCGTTTGCCAAAGCCTAACGAGGTCCATCGCCTCCCCGCGGGGTGGCGATGCTACGCTAATTTCATGCCACTTTATGGCGCAACCATGGGTGGGCTTTTCGTCGTGTTCCGCCCGTTGCTAAATCGCCTCCCCGACCGGGCGGGCAGGCGATGGTCCGGCGCCTTCGGCTTGTTTCCGGACCCGTAAGCCCCCTTACGGCAAAGGCGTCCACGTCCCGTGGAACTTGCCCTCTTCGCTTATCCGCTCGAACCCATGCGCGCCGAAGAAATCGCGCTGAGCTTGGATCATATTGGCCGTGCCGCGCGCCCGGCGCATGCTATCATACCACGCGAGCGCCGCCGACAGCGCAGGCAGCGCCACGCCGAGCAGCGCGCCCGCCGCCACCACACGCCGCAACGCGGGAACGCTCTCTTCCAGCCGTTTGCGCATGGCGGGGGCAAGGATCAGATGCCCGCCCGGCAACTCACCCCGGAAGGCGTCGGCAAACTCGTCCAACAGCGCCGAGCGGATGATGCAGCCCGCCCGCCAAATCTCGGAAATCCGCGCCATGTCGAGGGACCAGTCGAACTCCTCCGAGGCCGCAGAAAGAATGCGAAAGCCCTGCGCGTGGCCGATGATCCGCCCCGCCAAAAGCGCCATTTCCAGATCGTCCACCTCAGGCAGTGGCGCGTCTTGCACGCCTTCGGCCAGCAACGGTTCGGCCATCTCGCGCACGGCCTTTTCGCTCGACCAGCCACGCGCGCCGACGGCGGCTTCGATGGTATTGGCCGATTGCCCCATCTTGAGCGCTTCGATCAAGGTCCAGCGCCCGGTGCCCTTCTGCCCCGCCTGATCGCGGATCACGTCGACCATCGGCGTGCCGCTTTGGGCATCGACCGACAAAAGCGCGGCCGCCGACACTTCGATCAGATAGGAATTCAGCGGCCCCTTGCGCCAGTCGGCGAAAAGGTTGCCGATCTCCACCGCGCCCTGCCCGCCTGCATCCCGCAGCAGGCCGTAGACTTCGGCGATCATCTGCATGTCGGCATATTCGATACCGTTATGCACCGTCTTGACGAAATGCCCCGCCCCGTCGGGGCCCAGATGCGCCACGCAGGGGGAGCCTTCGAAATGGGCGGCAATCGTCTCGGCCATCGGTTTGAACTGGGTCCACGAATGTTCGCTGCCGCCCACCATCATCGACGGGCCATTGCGCGCCCCGGCCTCTCCGCCCGACACGCCCATGCCGACGAAATGCAGACCGGTGCCGTCCAATGCGGCACTGCGGCGGCGGGTGTCGTGGAAATCGGCGTTGCCGCCGTCGATCAAGGTGTCGCCCTCATCCAGCAGCGGTTTGATCGTCTCGATCATCGCATCGACCGGTGCGCCAGAGGGGATCATGAACAAGATGCTGCGCGGGCGGGCGATGGCGGCGACGAAATCTTCCAGCCGTTCGGCCCCGATCAGACGCTCGGCCAGCGGGCCGGCTTCGTTAAGGAAAGGCGCGATCCACTCTGCCTCACGATTGCTCACCGCCACGGTAAAGCCGTTGTCGGCCAAGTTCAGCGCCAGAGCCGAGCCCATGGTGCCCAGCCCGTATACCCCGATATCGGCGCCTGCCCCCCGTGCCGCGCCCCCGTCCGCCTGCGTGCCAGTTGCCATAACGATCATGCCTCATTTCTAGCCGGTCATACTGCCAAGCCCGCCGATCCGGCGCGCCGCAGTTTGATTTGCGTTCGGGAACACTATATAATGCGGGGATAACAAGAAAAACACCCGACCGAGGCATAGTTCTGTAATGACACAAGTATTTAGACGCGCTTGGGAGGATATGGTCCTTCCTATTTTCAAACGTCCCCGCCGCGTGCAGGTGGCGGCCCTTTGCTACCGCGAGTCCGAGGCAGGCAAAAAGGTGCTGCTGATCACCAGCCGTGACACGGGCCGCTGGATTTTGCCCAAGGGCTGGCCGATCGACGGGTTGGACGGTGCCGGAGCCGCCTTGCAAGAAGCATGGGAAGAGGCCGGGGTGACAAAAGCCGACATCGAATCCGATCCGATGGGCATTTTCGACTATGACAAGGGTCTCGGCGAAGGCTTGACCGTGCCCGTGACCACACAGGTCTATCTCACTCGCGTGCGCGATTTAAGCGAGGAATACCCCGAAGCGGGCATGCGCAAGCGCGCGTGGTTCACGCCCCAAGAGGCGGCGGAACTGGTGGATGAGCCTGATCTTAAAGCAATCTTATCTGCCTTTCACTAAAGCCTAATGGCATCGGGTCTCGGCCCGGTGCCCCATTGCCCTTCCCCAACAGCCAATGCCGCCCTCCGCCGAATGTTACAATTTTGTGACAGGGTGACTTGCGCCCTCGATAGCCTTATGTCACCCCCCGCTGAACGTTAGGATCGTTGGGAGATCATACAGGAATGGCAACGGAACCGCAGGGCAGCCAGTGGAAGACGCTGGACAAGGACCTCAACCGCATTTCGCAAGTCGAACTGGCCGCGACCTATGTCGCCCGCCCCCTCGTGGCGCCGGGCATTGCGCTGGCCTTTATCGTGGTGGCAGGTGCCGTTGCGGCGGTCTTCTTCGGGCATCAGCCCTCTAGCTTTGTCGTGATCGCGGCGGCGATCTTCGGCGCCTATATGGCGGTGAATATCGGCGCGAACGACGTGGCCAACAACATGGGCCCCGCCGTGGGCGCCAATGCGCTGACCATGGGCGGAGCGATCGTGATTGCGGCCTTGTGCGAATCCGCCGGTGCCTTGCTGGCGGGGGGCGATGTCGTCTCGACCATTTCCAAGGGCATCATCGACCCGGCCAGCGTGGCCGACACGCGCATCTTTGTCTGGGCGATGATGGCAGCGCTGGTGTCTTCCGCGCTTTGGGTAAACCTTGCCACATGGGTCGGCGCGCCGGTGTCGACGACCCATTCGGTCGTGGGCGGTGTCATGGGCGCGGGCATCGCAGCTGCGGGCCTTGGCGCGGTCAACTGGAGCTCGATGAGCATGATCGCCGCAAGCTGGGTGATCTCTCCCGTGTTGGGCGGTGCCGTGGCGGCGATGTTCCTTGCGTTCATCAAGGCACGGATCCTGTACCAAGACGACAAAATCGCCGCCGCGCGCACATGGGTGCCGGTGCTCGTGGGTCTGATGGCCGGGGTCTTTGCGGCCTATTTGGCGCTGAAGGGCCTCAAGAAAATCATCAGTATCGACATGCCCATGGCCTTGATCATCGGGCTGGTGACGGGGCTGGTGGTCTATGCCATCTCCGCCCCGTTGATCCGCCGCGCGTCCGAGGGGATGGAGAACCGCAACCGCTCGGTCAAAACGCTTTTTGGCCTGCCGCTGGTGCTGTCTGCCGCCCTTCTCAGCTTTGCGCATGGGGCCAATGACGTGGCCAATGCGGTGGGGCCGCTGGCGGCGATCGTACATGCGACAGAGTTCGGCGGCTTTGAGGATAAGGTCAGCATCCCGACATGGGTCATGATCATCGGCGCCTTCGGCATCTCCTTTGGTCTGTTCCTTTTTGGGCCGAAACTGATCCGCATGGTCGGCAGCCAGATCACCAAGCTGAACCCGATGCGCGCCTATTGCGTGGCCCTTTCGGCGGCGATCACCGTGATCGTGGCAAGCTGGCTGGGCCTGCCTGTGTCCTCCACCCATATCGCTGTGGGCGGGGTATTTGGCGTGGGCTTTTACCGCGAATGGCATATGGAGCGGCGCCTGCGCCGGATCGGCGGCCAAACCAGCGAAGTGAAACGCATCGCCAAGGAAGAGCGCCGCCGCCGCAAGCTGGTGCGCCGGTCGCATTTCATGACCATCGTCGCGGCTTGGGTAATTACCGTGCCCGCCGCGGCCCTGCTCTCTGCCATGGTCTTTTGGGTGCTCAACACCCTCGTGAACTGAGGTCAGGCGCGTCCGCGCCTTACCCCTCTTGCTGGTCCTGCCCTGCTGCCATCTCGGCCCCCAGGGCGGTGACCGGCAAATGCGGCAGCCCCTCGCCTGCAAGCTCTGCCCAGCCCATCACCCGCAAGACCATATCCGTTACCGGTGTCGCCCGGCCAAGCGCCTGCCCGCGGCGCTGCACCTCGCCTTGCAACGCGTCGATCTCGGTCGGGCGGAGGGCGGCAAGGTCCTGCGCCATGGAGGTCCGCGCCTGCGGATCAATCTGCAACATGGCCGAGGCGATGCGTGAGAACAGCGGTGTCGGCAGGCGCAACAGAGCCGGGACCAGCCGCGCCGGGATTGGCGTGGTCATAGCAGGGCGGATCTTCTCTGCCCGCAGAATGGCAAGCGCCTCGGCCCATTGATCGGCCATCAGACGCCGCCACGCCCGATCCTGCAACTGGGCTTGCAACGGCAACCCGCTTAGCGCGTTCAGCGCGTTGTTGAGGTTCATCAGGAACTTACCCCATTGCAGGGCCGTGATATCCGCGTGTTCCACCACCTTCAGATCCGGCAACGACAGCCGCGCCGCCAGATCCGCCGGTCCGCCCTCGATCACCAGATCGCCCGAGCTTGCCCGGTGGTAGCACCCCTGTCCCATGGCCACGACGTTGAAGGGCACCAGCCCGGCGCGCAGATCATGCTGCGGCAGATGCTGCGCCAAAATCGCCCGGTTGCCCATGCCGTTTTGCAGGCTGATAACCTGCACGCCCTGCGCGCTGTGGCGGGCGATTTGCCGGGCGATGTTTTCGGTGTCGCGCGATTTAACCGTGACCAGCACGATATCGGCATCGCGCAGGCAGGTCTCATCACCCGCAAGGGTCAGATCATCCGCCGAGAGGTAGCGGGCCATGCCGCCAAAATCGGTCAACGTCAGCCCGTGGGTGCGGATCTCGGCCTGAATACGAGGCCGGGCCAGCAGGGTTACGGAATGCCCGGCCCCGGCCAGCAATCCGCCGATGAAACAACCGATCGCCCCCGCGCCCGCCACAACGATGCGGGGGCCGTCGCTCATGCCCCCAGACACCAGCGCATGACGGCTTTTTGGGCGTGCAGACGGTTTTCGGCCTCATCAAAGATCACCGAATGCGGGCCATCCATGACCGAGCTTGTCGCCTCATCATCGCGGTGGGCGGGCAGGCAATGCATGAAGAGCGCGTCAGGTTTCGCCAGCGCCATCAGCGCGTCGTTCACCTGATAGCCACGCAGCTGGTTGTGCCGCCGTTCGCGGGCCGATTGCGGATCATGCATGCTGACCCATGTGTCGGTCACCACCAGATCGGCGCCCTCGACAGCCTTTTGCGGATTGCGTTCGACGGTATAAAGCCCGTCGAGCGCCGCTTCAGGGTCCAGCGGCTCGGGGCCGGTAAAGACGAGATCAAAGTCGAACTGTTTCGCCGCATGGGCAAAGCTGGCAAAGACATTGTTGCCGTCGCCCGACCAGACCACCTTGCGCCCCTTGATCGGGCCGCGGTGTTCCTCAAACGTCTGGATGTCGGCCATGATCTGGCAGGGGTGCGTGCGGTTGGTCAGCCCGTTGATCACCGGCACGGTAGCATGTTCGGCCATATCAAGCAGGGTCTGCTCTTCGAAGGTGCGGATCATGATCATGTCCACATAGCGTGACAGCACGCGGGCGGTGTCGGCGATGGTCTCTCCATGGCCAAGCTGCATGTCCGCCCCCGAAAGGACCATGGTCTGCCCGCCCATCTGACGCACGCCCACGTCGAAAGACACGCGCGTGCGGGTCGAAGGTTTTTCAAAGATCAGCGCGACCATGTGGTCTTTCAGCGGCTGATCTTCATCCGGCGCGCCGCGCGGGCGGCCTTGGCGCGCGGCCTTCATGGCGGCGGCGTTGTCGATGATCTGCCGCAAATCGGCGGGGTCGGTTTGGTGGATATCAAGAAAATGGTTCATCTGTCGTCTCTGTCTTGCGGGTTTAAGGCCACGGCCTCCGGTGCCCGAGGAATATTTTAGGTGAATGGCGTTCAGGCCGGGGTCAGCGCACGCGCGATGGCGTCAAGGCGGGTCACGGCCTCGGCGATCTCATCGTCGGAAATGGTCAGCGGCGGCAGAAGGCGGATCACATTGTCCGCGGCGGGTACGGTGATCAGGTCATGGTCATAGCCCGAGGCGACCACATCCGCATTCGCCACTTTGCATTTCAGCCCCAGCATCAGCCCCGCGCCACGGACCTCTTCAAAGACACCCGGATGCTCTGCCACCAGCCCCTCAAGGCGCTGACGCATCAGCCCCGCTTTGCGGTTCACCTCTGCCAGAAAGCCCGCATCGGCGACCACATCCAGCACGGCGCAGCCCACGGCACAGCCCAGCGGGTTGCCGCCATAGGTCGACCCATGGGTGCCAGCAGTCATGCCCGACGCGGCCTTTTCATTGGCCAGCACCGCGCCCAACGGAAAACCCCCGCCGATGCCCTTGGCGACCATCATGATGTCGGGTGTCACCCCGGCCCATTCATGGGCAAAGAGCCGTCCGGTCCTCCCAACGCCGCATTGCACCTCGTCCATAATCAGCAACAGCCCATGTTGGTCACAAAGCGCGCGCATCTGCTGCAACTCGGCATCTGGCACGGCGCGGATGCCGCCTTCGCCCTGAACCGGCTCCACCATGATGGCGGCGGTTTTATCGGTGATGGCGGCCTCCAGCGCGTCACTGTCGCCAAGATCGAGATGTACGAAACCCGGCAGCAGCGGGCCGAAACCTTTGGTCATTTTCTCAGACCCCGCCGCGGCAATCCCGGCAGATGAACGGCCGTGGAACGACCCGCTGAAAGTGATGATCTCAACCCGCTCGGGCTGGCCTGCTTCATAGAAATACTTGCGCGCCATCTTCACGGCCAACTCGCAAGCCTCGGTCCCTGAATTGCAGAAAAATGCCGTGTCGGCAAAAGTCTCGGCCACCAGCCGGTCAGCCAGCGCCTCTTGCTGCGGGATGTGGTAAAGGTTTGACGTGTGCCACAGCGCTTGGGCCTGATCCGTCAGCGCCTTCACCAGCGCTGGATGCGCATGACCAAGCGCGTTCACTGCGATCCCCGCGCCAAGGTCGAGAAAACGTCGCCCATCCGCCTCGATCAGCCATGTGCCTTCGCCTTTGACAAAGGTCAAAGGGGCGCGATTGTAGGTTGGCAGAACGGAAGGGATCATCTGTTTGTCCTTGAAAGAGGGCCGCGTCACGCCGGTAAAAGGGCATGGGGCTGGCGCAGGGTCAATGGGATTTGGTTGTTTTTGAAAGGGTGCAGCATGTCTGCTGCGAGATCAGGCCATCACGCCGCCCCCTAAAGGGCGCCATGTTTATCGAACGAAGCGTCGTCGGATGGAATATGTGGCACATTTGATCATGGGCCTTGCATAGCCGCCCTTCATCCCCCACGTAAAGCCCCAATCGCAGCGCGCCGCCCTCAAGGGGCATCGGCGCTTGCACCTGCGGCCCCAGAAGATAAAATGGGGGCCGATACACTGACAAAGCGGTCCGGGCTATGGGGCCGCTTTTTAACTGGGGAACCCCGTATGTCCTGGACTGATGAGCGCGTAGAGACACTTAAAAAGATGTGGGGCGAAGGCCAGTCCGCCAGCCAGATCGCAAAAGAACTGGGCGGGGTGACGCGCAATGCCGTGATTGGCAAGGTGCACCGTCTGGGCCTGTCGAACCGCACCGCCGGGGCACCCGCCGCCGCAGCGGCTGCCAAGCCAGAGCCCAAGGCCAAGCCCGCAGCGCCCAAGGCCGAGGCCAAGCCAAAGCCCGCCGCCAAGCCAGCAGCGGAACCCGAGGCCGAAGCCGCCCCTGCGCCCGAAGCCGAAGAGCCCGCCGCAGCCCCGGCGCCTAAGCCCAACCTGCCCGCGCGCAAACAGATCATCCCCGCAGGCCAACCGCTGCCGCCGCAGCCTTCGGCCAATGAGATCAGCCCAGAGGCGCTCGCCAAGGTCAGCGAAATCGAGAAGAAGGCCAAGAAGATCGGCCTGATGGAACTGACCGAGCGGACCTGCAAATGGCCCGTCGGCGACCCCGCGACCGATGACTTCTGGTTCTGCGGCCTGCCCGTACAACAGGGCAAACCCTATTGCGAGGCCCACGTCGGCGTCGCTTTCCAACCCATGAGCGCCCGGCGCGACCGCCGCCGCTAAGACTGGCAAGATGCAATGAAAAAGGCGGGCGGGCGTGATTGCCCTGCCCGCCTTTTCTTTGCCTCAAGGCAAAATTAGCGCAGTTTCGGCGGTTTCGCCGGATCACTGCCCGGGGCCATCCGGGGCGTGTTCTGCAAAGGCTCCATCTGCGGCAGGTCAAAGCGCAGGCCAACGCGGGCCAGTTTTTCGACCACCGCATCGTTGGGACCAAAGAAGCCCACATCCATCGCCCCTGCCTCGATCCCCGAAAAGGTCAGCGCCTCTGAGGCTGCCCGCACCAGCGCATCCTGCGCGCGGGGGATCGCGCCGACGAAGGCCAGCAGATGCCCGCGCCCGCCGCCGGTATATTCGACCCCAACGAGGAAGGCCCCTGCCGCCATGCCGGTCGCTGTTGCCAGCTTGGCGTCGATCGCGGCGATCAGCGTCTCTGGCAGCCCCTGCGGGGGGAACACCTGATCGATGCCCGCCTCCACTTCACCCGGGGCATGGGCCAAGGTGCTGCGCAGCCAGTCCAACGCCTCGGCAGGCAACAGGATTTCCGACGGGGCCACGCCGATGTTCACCGCCATGCCAAGCGGCTGGCCCTCCAACATCGCGGCAATCGACCGACCCGAAAGCGCCACATAGGGAGACGCCTCCCCCACATGGGCCGACAGCCGTGCGGCGCGGTCGAAAACCATGACATAGCTGTCCTCAAGCAGCACCGGGCTGATCTGATCGCCCTGCGGTTCATCCTCCAACAACATGAAAAGCTCAACATCCGCGATACGCTCGTAAAAGCGCAGGCGGGCGGCGTCATCCTCGGGGGCGGCCATCATCGCGGCATGGGCTTGGTCCAGCGGGGTCGGCTCAATCAACCGGGCTGTCTTAAGGTCAGCTTGGGGGTCAGTTTGGCGGTCGGTCATTCATCACCTCGGACACGGCGGCGCGCAGACGGGGCAAGACCTCTTCCGCGAACCAGGGATTCTTGTTCAACCATCCGGTATTGCGCCAAGACGGATGAGGCAAGGCAAAGACCCCCGGCGGATGATCCCGCCACCCCGCGACGGCCTCGGTCACATTGCGGAATCCGGGCAGGTGATACTTCATCGCATAGGCCCCGATCAGCACCGTCAGACGCAGGTCGGGCAGCATCTCAAGTACGGGCTTGCGCCAAGTTTGGGCACAGATACGCGGCGGCGGCAGGTCACTGCCCTTGGCGTCATAGCCCGGAAAGCAAAAGCCCATCGGCACGATGGCAACACGGTCGCGATCATAGAATGTCGCCTCGTCCAAGCCCAACCAGTCGCGCAGACGGGTGCCGGACATGTCCCAAAACGGCTTGCCCGCCTCATGCACCCGTTTGCCGGGCGCTTGGCTGGCAATCAGCAGCCGCGCGCCGGGTTTGAACCAGACGATGGGCCGTGGGCAATGCTGGGTCGCCGTCACGGCAAAACGCTCGGCACAAAGGCGGCAGGCCGCCAGATCATCTCGGATATCCTTCATGAGGAGGAGATAAGCGGTAGGGCCGAAAGATAAAGGGCCGCAACAGATCACTTCGACAAATATCGAAATAAAGCTTGCGTAAGGCTGACATTTCGATATTTCTAGAATCATGAAACAAGAATCCGCAACCCCCGCCCTCACCCTCGCCGCCAGCAGCTTTGCAGCACTTGGATCGGAACAGCGCCTCTTGGTGCTGCGCACCTTGGTGCGCGCCGGATCGGCGGGGCTGAGCATCGGCACGCTGGGCGAACGCACTGGGGTGACCGGCTCGACCCTGACGCATCACCTGAAACTCTTGGCCTCTGCCGGATTGGTGAAACAAGAAAAGCAAGGCCGCAGCACAATTTGCGCCGCCGTCGCCTATGAAGAAGTGCAGGCGCTGGCGAATTTCCTGCTCACCGAATGCTGCGCAGACGCAATCAACGAATGTACGGAGCATGACCATGGCTGAAACCACGCAATCCCCTCCCGTGCTCCATCGACTGGCGTTCTTGAAAGGCGCTTGGGGCATCACCTTGGCTCTTCTTGCCCTCCTCGCCCTGCTGGATCCCCCGCAAATCGTGCCGACCGTTATCTTCACCGCCGAGGCGCTTTTGGGCACCGCCCCGTTCATCGCCTTCGCCGTGCTGGCCGTGGCCTATCTCAAAGCCAGCGGCGCCGAGAGCCTGCTCGCCCGCGCATTTGAGGGCAATCCGGCCCGGATGGTGATCATGGCCGCCGCCCTTGGCGGGCTGTCGCCCTTTTGCAGCTGCGAGGTGATCCCCTTTATCGCTGCCCTGCTCGCCGTTGGCGCCCCGCTGGGTGCGGTTATGGCCTTCTGGCTTGCCTCCCCCTTGATGGATCCGGCCATGTTCGCGATCACCTCCGGCACGCTGGGGTTCGATTTCGCCGTGGCGAAAACCATCGCAGCACTTGGCGTCGGCATGTTCGGTGGCTTCACCGTATTGGCTCTATCGCGGACCCCGCTCTTTAATGATCCGCTGCACGCCCAGCCGGCGAAAAGCAGCTGCTGTTCGTCGGCCAAACCCTTTTCCGGCGCACCGGTCTGGAAGTTTTGGCAAGACGCCGATCGCCGGGCAAGTTTCAACGACACGGCTCTGACCAACGCGCTGTTCCTCGTGAAATGGCTCACACTCGCCTATGTGGTCGAAGCCTTGATGCTGACCTACGTGCCCGCAGAATGGATCGCCAATATCTTGGGCGGCACCGGGATCATGCCCATTATCCTCGGCGCTTTAGTGGGGGCACCGGCCTATCTCAACGGCTATGCCGCCGTGCCACTGATCGACGCGCTGTTGGCCCAAGGCATGACCCAAGGCGCGGCCATGTCCTTTGTCATCGCAGGCGGGGTCAGCTGCATCCCGGCGGCCATCGCTGTCTGGGCGCTGGTCAAACCGCATGTTTTTGCCGCCTATCTTACCTTTGCCTTTGTCGGAGCCATCTTCGCGGGCATGGCTTGGCAATTGGTGGCCTAATGGGGCACGGGCATCGCCCTTGCGCATATCCGCGATCAGGTCAAAGCGGTGTTGGCAGACCGCTTTGACCCGCACCACGGCACGCAGGCCACGAAAGACGCACAACAAAGCTGCGCCGAGACGAAAGTGATTGGCCACTGACGACGGGCCGGGCAGCCGCGAACCTAGGCCGCGGCCCGATCCCCGGAGGGTTTCTGGGGCTCTTCATCGCCGATCGGCCCGTCCCCGTTGACCATATCTTTGACATGTATCCCATGCGCCAACTCGCGCCCGGACCCATTGCCCAACGGCATATCGATATAGAACGTCGTGCCGGGGCCCGCGTTTTTGAAGTAGTCGATCTGACCGCCCAAGGCTTCGATGATCCGCTTGGAGATGTTCATGCCCAGACCGGTGCCACCCACGGCGCGCTGGTCAGACGAGTCGATCTGCGAGAATTCGTCAAAGACCTTCTCCCGCTCGGATTCCGCAAGGCCGATCCCCTCATCAATCACGCTGATCCGCACCTTATCCTCGTGCTTGACGGAGGTGACCTTCACCGTCGACCCCGCGGGCGAGAATTTGGCCGCATTGGACAGAAGGTTGGACATCACCTGCTGCAGGCGTTTTTCATCGGTGGCAATGCCCGCCGCATCCGAAGGCTTGGCATAGCGCAGCGTCACGCCCAAGTTGCCTGCAAAAGCCTGATTAAGCTCAATCGCGTCTTCGATAATCGTTTGCACTTCAAGCGGTTCGATATCAAAGCTCACCTTGCCCGCCTCGAACTTTTGCAGGTCGAGAATCTCGTTAATGATCGACGTGAGCCGCGCCGAATTGCGCTGCGCGATCTTCAAGACCTTCTCCATCTGCGGGGTCATTTCACCCAGAACCCCGGCGCAGGCCATATCGAGCGACCCTTTGATCGATGTCATCGGCGTGCGCAGCTCGTGGCTAATGGTCGAAACGAATTCGGTTTTTACCTTAAACGCGATCTTGGTTTTCTCATGCTCTGCTTTCAACTCTTCCAACTGGCGCAGGTTGGTGCGGTACATTTTCATGAAGATACGCGAGCAATCGACGATGAAATAAAGCACGAAGACCACGGTGAACAACTGGGTCCAGAGCTCGGACTCTATGCTCGCCCCGGTGCGGACGATGTCCCAGATTGGAATGAAAAGGAATGTCGCCCCATAGATCGCAAGCCGCAGCATCAACACTGGCAGGATATGATGGTTGTTCATCGACGCAAAAAGCGCTGCCGCGAATAGGAAGAACAGCGGCAGAAAATGGGTCGTCGCCCCCTGCTGAAGCGCAATCCCAAGCGCGAAATAGCTGATCACCCCGGCGCTTAGCACCGTCCCGAGGTAGATGCGGTTCATGAACAACCGCGCCAAACGGGGGCTGCGCCCGCGCCACCGGGTGATGCGCAAGAAGAGAAGGTAGTCAAAGGTCTCGGAAATCGCGATAAAGATCAACGTCGTGATCGACAGCCAAAGTTCGTAGTAGAAAGCGGACAGGCAAATGGCCGCCGCAAAAATCATTTGCCGCTGCCAGAACAGGTTAACGCCGACTTGGGAATAATCCCGCATCTGCTGCACCTTAGTCGCGTCAGCGAGATGCGGCGTATGAATCGGCCCGTATGTTACTTTTTCCTGCGACATCGCTCTCGTTTTCTTCGGTCGGCTGCTCGAATGTCAGCATTCTGCCGACAAACGCCCTTAACATGTTGCATTTCGGCATCGCCGCACATGTTAGACGCGATCTTCCCCACTTCTACACCCGGAAATGGGACATAAGTATGGCCATTTCATGCAACTAGAGGTTAGCCTCTTGATAAGAGTTATTTTTACAGCGAATTTTCGAGGTCAAACATGAGTCTGCAAGGACGGAGCTTCAGTGGGAAATCTTGGCAGGATGTTCTTCCCGAACTGACGCCACAAGACGCTAAAGCGTTGGAAGTTAAAAATAATCGTTTTCCCCGTAAACTCCTTGGCCCCAAAGCGGCTGAACCTGATCCCTACAGCCCAGAGGCCCTCGCCCGGGCCAATCCGTACATGCGCGCCACAACTTTGTCGTTTTTGAACATGCATCAGCACGGTGAATTATTCGTCAATTTCCTCCGGGCCCGACGCCGAATCTTTATCGATGACAAGCAATGGGATCTCCCTCAGGTTGATGGGATGGAGTTTGACCAGTACGACACGCCCCGCGCGCGCTGGATCGTTCTGCACGAGTATGGAGAGGTCATGGGCGGTGTGCGTTTGATGCCCACCACCTCGACCGGCGCGCAGTACAGCTACATGCTGCGCGATGCGCAGCTCGGGATGCTGCCGGACATTCCGCAGGACGTGCTGTTTTTCAAAGCGCCCGTCCGCGATGACATTTGGGAAGCGACCCGCCTTTTCCTGACCAGCGCGGTCCCCGCGCAGCGCCGCATTGCCGTGCAACGTATGCTCATGAACCAAATGGCCGGTGCCGCCTATGCCATGGGCGCAAGCCACGTTTTGGGCATTGTGCCTGCCACCTTTAGCCGGTGGATGACCCGGCTTGGCCTGATGAGCGCCGTGCCCGTGGGCCCTGTGCAAAACATCGACGGCGACCGCACGCAGGCGGCCTTGATGAACGTCAGCTACATCGGCGAGATGACCCCGACCGAAAGCACCCACACGCTGCACTGACCACCGCACCGACCGCTGCGCAGATAGGCAAGCCGACATCGCCCCGGCGGCTTGCCCAGCGACCGCGCTACAGGCGGCGGTTTGAGCCGCCGCAGCGCTGCTCGTGCCCTGCCCGCACGGCGACTTGCGGCGGCCATCGCCTGCATTTCGACATATTGTGGTCAAATTCGGCGCATAAACGGTTAAGGTACCTCTGATACAAGAGGCGCCGAGAGGCCGCGCTCAGCACCAACCGGAGCAGGGAATGCTGGAATTTGAAAATGTGTCCAAGTCCTTTTGGACGGGATCGCAGCACAAGGTCATCCTTGACCGGGTGTCTTTTCGCGTGGAACTTGGCAAGTCCTTGGGCATTCTGGCCCCCAACGGCACCGGCAAAACCACCCTGATCAACATGATGGCCGGGCTTGAGAAACCGGATGACGGTGAGATCAGGCGAAGCTGTAACATCTCGTTTCCATTGGGTTTTATGGGCGGCGTCGTCAACAAAGTCTCAGCCATGGAGAACGCCCGCTATATCGCGCGGCTCTATGGGCTCGACCCGGATTACGTCGAGAGTTTTTGCCGCTGGCTGTGCGGCTTGGGCGAATATTTCGACCAACCGCTTGGCACCTATTCCGCAGGGATGCGGGCGCGGTTCTCTTTCGCGCTGATGTTGGCGCTGGATTTTGATATCTATCTGATTGACGAAGGCATGCCCGGCACGACAGACGTAGAGTTCAACCGCAAGGCGGGCGACATTCTGAAAGAACGGTTGCAAACCACGACGATCATCATCGTTTCGCATCAGGCCCATACGCTTGAAAAGTTCGCCCGCTCCGCCGCTGTCCTTTTGGATGGTAAATTACATATGTTCGACACCTTGGAAGAAGCGAAACAGCTCTATGACTACGAAACCCAAGGCTAGGAAATTCCGCATCCGCAAGGCACCGCCGCCCGCCGCCTCCGGCGCATCGCCGAGCAGTGCAGCGAAAGCGCAGGCACCGCAGACCGATGCCGAAAAGGCCGAGAGAACGGCCGAGCTGCGCGCCGTGGCCGATGCAACGCAGGTAGAACCGTCGTACAGCAAGGAAGCCTTGGAACATGCCGCGCGCAGCGGCAAAACCTCGGATCCTGAAAGCCCCCGCAGCGGAGAGGTGTCGTCGGCCAAGGAAGTGTCGGCCGAGCAGGATATCGACGCGATCCGCCGCGAAGGGTTGACGGGCCGCCAATTGCGCATGGCGCGCCGCGTGGCGCAGAAACACGGGCTGGCACCGACCTCGGATTTCGACGCCGTGCGCCTTTTGCGCGCCAAGGGGATCGACCCGTTTCAGCGGTCCAACATGCTGGAACTCGTAGTGCCGCAATCGGGAGATCAGGGCGGCAGCGATCTGCCCGCCACCCGTGGGCAGCCCGGCGACGCAAAGGTGCAGCTGCCGCAGACCACTCCGCGCGGCCCCCGCGGCCTGCCCTCGACCGATGTGAGCCCCGCAGAGCGCCGCCAGCGCGAGATTTCGGACATTCAGCGCGACATCACCCGCCGCCGCCGCCGCAAAGCGGCCATGCTGCTGGTCCGGTTGGCGTTCTTTGTCATGCTGCCGACCTTCGCAGCGGGCTATTACTTTTACAAAATCGCCACGCCGATGTATGCCACCGACAGCCAGTTCCTGATCATTCAGAACGAAGGCGGCGGCGGTTCCAGCCCCTTTGGCGGGCTGCTGCCCACGCAATTCGCCAATAGCGCCGACAGCATTGCCACACAGGCCTATCTGCAATCCAAGGATGCCATGCTACGCCTTGATGAAGATGCCGGTTTCCGCACGCATTTTGCGGACCCTGAGATTGACCCGATCCAACGCCTGACCGAAAATCCGACCAACGAAGAGGCCTATAAAGCCTACAAGGAAAACGTCAAAATCGGATATGACCCAACCGAAGGCGTGATCCGGATGGAGGTTATCGCCGCCGATCCGGAGATCTCGGAAGAATTTTCGAAACGCCTGCTCACCTATGCCGAGGAACGGGTCAACGACCTGAGTAAGCAAAAGCGCGAAGACGGCATGCGTGACGCGCGCGAAGGCTATGAAACCGCTCTGGCGAACCGCCGCGCGGCACAGGAGGCTTTGATCAAGCTGCAGGTTGACAACAACGTCGACCCCGAGGCGATGATCGCTTCGATCCGCACTCAGATTACCAATTACGAAACACTGCTGATTGAGAAGGAACTCGAACTCGCCGCCCTGCTCGACAACCAACGCCCGAACCAAGCCAAGGTCGACGGCGCGCGGGGCGACGTGCGCCGGCTGCGCGAACAGCTGACCAAGCTGCGCGAGCGGATGACCGCTGCCAATGAAGGCGAAAACTCGCTGGCGCAGCAGGCGGTCACCGCGCAGCTTGCACAGGCCGATTTGGCCGCCGCTGACATGGTGCTGCAAAGCGCGCAAACCGCAATGGATCAAGCCCGAACCGAGGCCGGGCGGCAGGTCCGCTACCTCACTGTGGCGGTCAATCCCGTGGCCCCGGATGAGGCCACCTACCCCCGCAAGTTCGAAAACACGATATTGGCTTTCCTTATCTTTGCAGGCATCTACCTGATGCTGTCCCTGACGGCGTCCATTCTAAGAGAACAGGTAACTTCATGACCCAGCTGCGCATCGGAAATCTGACAGTCGGCAACGACCGCCCTCTCACCGTGATCGCTGGCCCCTGCCAGTTAGAGAGCGAAGATCACGCGCAGATGATCGCGGGCGTGCTGAAGGAAGCCTGTGACGCGGCTGGCGCGCAGTTCATCTTCAAAGCCAGCTACGACAAGGCCAACCGCACGTCCCTCTCGGGCAAGCGCGGTTTGGGCATCGAAAAAGGTCTTCAGGTGTTGCAATCTGTGGCCCGTGCCAATGACGTGCCAGTGCTAACGGATGTGCACAACGAGGCGCAATGCGCGCAGGCCGGGGAAGTGGTCGATGTGCTGCAAATCCCCGCCTTCCTCTGCCGTCAAACCGACATCCTGCTGGCCGCGGGCGAAACAGGCAAGGCCGTCAACGTCAAAAAGGGTCAGTTCCTTGCCCCTTGGGAAATGCAAAATATCGTCGACAAGATCGAAAGCACCGGCAACAAGAATATCCTGTTGACCGAACGCGGCACGACCTTTGGATACAACACGTTGGTTGCCGACATGCGTAGCCTGCCGCAGATGGCCCAAACCGGCTATCCGGTGGTGATGGACGCGACACATTCCGTCGCGCAGCCAGGCGGCAAGGGCGGCTCTTCGGGCGGTCAGCGCGAATTTGCGCCCGTCATGGCCCGTGCCGCCGCATCCATCGGCGTCGCCGCGATCTTTATGGAGACGCACGAAGACCCTGATCGCGCCCCGAGCGATGGGCCCAACATGATTTACCTCAACCAGATGCCGGGGCTGATCAACCTGTTGATGCAATTCGATGCGCTGGCAAAAAGCCATCCGCTGACTTTTTAAATTTATCCCAAAAAGCGAGTATTTGACGTGAGTAAACCGGCCTCCACCGTGACCCCAAACACTTGGGAATTTCTCCGCGATGCGATGATCACCCCGACAGGCTTTCGCGAATATGACGCGCGTTGGAAATATCCCGACGACATCAACCTGCCCGGCATCACCGCGCTTGGCCTTGGCCTTGGCACGCAAATGCACGCGCGCGGGATCGAGCCTGTCATCGCCGTGGGCAATGACTATCGCGACTATTCGCTGTCGATCAAAAATGCTCTGATGCTTGGGCTGATGCAGGCCGGGATCACGGTCAAGGATATCGGCCCCGCCCTTTCCCCCATGGCCTATTTCGCGCAGTTCCACCTTGATGCTCCGGCGGTCGCCATGGTCACCGCCAGCCACAACCCGAACGGCTGGACCGGCGTCAAAATGGGCTTCCAGCGCCCCCTGACCCACGGCCCCGATGAGATGGGCGAGCTGCGCGACATCGTCCTGAATGGCCGGGGCGAGCGGCGTCCGGGCGGTGCCTATGAATTCGTCGACGGTGTGCGCGAAGCCTACCTCGACGACCTTGTGGGAGACTTCAAAATGACCCGCAAGCTCAAGGTCGTCTGCGCCACTGGCAACGGCACCGCCTCGGCCTTCGCGCCTGAGCTGTTCCGCCGGCTGGGGGTCGAGGTTGTCGATAGCCACAACACGCTGGACTACACTTTCCCCCATTACAACCCGAACCCCGAAGCCATGGAAATGCTGCACGACATGGCCGACAGCGTGCGCGCCTCCGGCGCCGATCTGGCGCTTGGTTTTGATGGTGACGGCGACCGCTGCGGCGTGGTGGACAACGAGGGCGAAGAAATCTTCGCCGACAAAATGGGCGTCATCATGGCCCGCGATCTGGTGAAACTCTACCCCAACAGCACCTTCGTCGCGGATGTTAAATCCACCGGGCTCTTTGCCTCTGACCCTGAGTTACAAAAACACGGGGCCAAGGCCGACTACTGGAAAACCGGCCACAGCCACATGAAGCGCCGCGTCAAAGAACTGGGCGCGCTGGCGGGCTTTGAGAAATCCGGCCACTATTTCTTGGCCGAGCCGATTGGCCGGGGCTATGACTGCGGCATGCGCGTCGCGATAGAAATCTGCAAGCTGATGGACCGCAACCCTGACATGTCCATGTCTGACCTACGCCGCGCCCTGCCCCAGACTTGGGCCACGCCGACCATGTCGCCCTACGCCGCGGACACCGAGAAATACGACATCCTCGACCGTCTGGTTGAAAAGCTGGTCGCCAAAGCAGAGGCCGGAGACAAGATTGGCGGGCGCGCTATTGCCGAGGTGATCACCGTGAACGGCGCGCGCGTCATGCTCGACAACGGCGGCTGGGGCCTCGTGCGGGCGTCGTCCAACACGCCGAACCTTGTCGTGGTTTGCGAAAGCCCCGAATCCGAAGCCGAAATGCGCGCCATCTTTGCCGATATCGACGCAGTGATCCGGACCGAGCCGGGCGTCGGCGACTACGATCAATCGATCTGATCCGGCCCTTCGGCGACTTGAATAAGAAAGGCCCGGGGCATTGCCACCGGGCCTTTTTTCTTTTGATCTGAAAGGGCTTACTTCAGTGCCGCTTCGCAAAAGGCGCGAATACGCTCCGCATCCTTCACACCCGGCGCACTTTCAACGCCAGAGGACACATCGACCTGCCGCGACCCGGTAAGGGCAATCGCCTCTCCGACGTTGTCTGCATTCAAACCACCGGCGAGCATCCAAGGCTTCGGCCAGCGCCGCCCTGCGATCAGCCGCCAGTCAAATGCCAAACCATTCCCACCGGGCAGGACCGCGTCCTTCGGCGGTTTGGCATCAACCAAAAGCTGATCCGCGACCGTCACATAGTCGTTCAGCACCGCCAGATCAGCGCGGTCCGCCACGCCGATGGCCTTCATCACCGGCAGCCCATAGCGGGCCTTGACCTCGGCCACCCGCGCGGGGCTTTCGCTGCCGTGAAGCTGTAGCATGTCGAGAAACGGCACCGCCGCGAGCAGCGCATCAAGCGCTGCATCATCCGCGTTGACGGTCAGTGCGACTTTGCAAATGCCATCTGGCACCGCTTCCGTCATATGGGCTGCGGCCTCAAGTGACAGATGGCGGGGGGATTTTTCGAAAAAGACAAAGCCCAGTGTCCGTGCGCCCGCCAAAAGGGCGGCGGGCACATCCGCGGGGTCGGTCAAACCGCAAATTTTTACGTTAACATTCTCGGGCATGGGTGGGGTTTAGCCTGCTTCGTCCAGCAGCGCCAGCACCTCATCCTTGCCCTGATGCTTCTCTTCCTTAAGGCGGATCACTTCGCGCTCTAGGCGACGCCGCTCGCGGGCCTGTCGCGCCAGTTCTGCCCGGTGGCCGTGCTCTCGGATCCATTCCCAGACAAAACCAACCAAGAGACCCACGATAATCCCGCCAAGGATTACAATAAAGAGCGGCAGTTCCACGGATGGGTTCACCGCAAACCAACCTGAAATCTCGGTTGGAAGCACCTGAAGTGTCACGATATTTCGGTTCGCCAAGGCAACGGAAACCAGCGCCACCGCGAACAGCGCGATGCAGGCATAACGAATGTAACGCATCAGCTTTTCCCGTTCAGCCGGTCGCGCAGTAACTTGCCGGTCTTGAAGAAGGGCACGTGCTTTTCTTCGACATTCACTGTCTCACCGGTGCGCGGGTTGCGCCCCACGCGGGCATCGCGCTTTTTGACCGAAAAAGCGCCAAAGCCGCGCAGTTCAACCCGGTCTCCACGCGACATGGCACCCGTGATCTCGTCAAAGACCGTGTTTACGATCCGCTCAACATCACGTTGATAAAGATGCGGATTGTCGTCAGCGATCTTCTGGATCAGTTCCGACCGGATCATGGCACGTCCCCCGAGAATTTATTGATGTCTTAACCGACTATAGGAAATAACGCCCCACACGGGAAGGTGTTCCACCAGCGCTGCGATAGATTTTTCGCAGCGAAACCCCTGTTATTTCGGCTTTTTTCCGCCGCATACTGCCCGCAAAGGCTCTGATGCACAGGGATTGAGCGCACATCCCTAATCCCGCTTTGCGATTCGACTGCGGCGCGCGAAGGCAAAAAGGCCCCGCATGTTGCCATGCGGGGCCTTCGCTAAGATCACACATTCAACGTGGAATGTGCTTACTCGTCGTCGCCTTTCAGCGCCGCACCAAGGATGTCGCCCAAGCTCGCGCCGGAGTCGGAGGAACCGTACTGCTGTACCGCCTCTTTCTCTTCTGCGATCTCGCGCGCCTTGATGGAGACGCCCAGACGGTGTGCCTTGGCATCAACGTTGGTGATACGCACGTCAACCTTGTCACCGACCGAGAAACGCTCAGGGCGCTGTTCGGCACGGTCACGGCTGAGGTCGGAACGACGGATGAAGCTCTTCATGCCTTCGTATTCGACTTCGATGCCACCTTCTTCGATGGAAGTCACGGTTACGGTCACGATCGAGCCGCGCTTCACGCCGCCAACGGCTTCGGCGAACTTGTCACCGCCAACGTTCTTGATTGAGAGCGAGATGCGCTCTTTCTCAACGTCGACTTCGGAGACGACGGCCTGAACCACGTCACCTTTACGGTAGTCTTGGATCGCTTCTTCGCCGCGCTGGTCCCAGCTGAGGTCGGAGAGGTGAACCATGCCGTCGATGTCGCCGGGCAGGCCAACGAACAGACCGAATTCGGTGATGTTCTTGACTTCGCCTTCGACTTCGGTGCCCTCGGGGTGTGTTTCAGCGAACACTTCCCATGGGTTGCGCATGGTCTGCTTGAGACCAAGGGAAACACGACGCTTGGCGCTGTCGATTTCCAGAACCATGACTTCGACTTCTTGCGAAGTGGACACGATCTTGCCGGGGTGCACGTTCTTCTTGGTCCAAGACATCTCGGACACGTGAACCAGACCTTCAACGCCCGGCTCCAGCTCAACAAATGCGCCGTAATCGGTGATGTTGGTCACACGACCGCTGTGCACGGAGGACAGCGGGTATTTCGCGCCAACCAGATCCCACGGATCTTCTTGCAGCTGCTTCATGCCAAGGCTGATGCGGTGCGTCTCTTTGTTGATCTTGATGACCTGGACCTTGATGGTCTCGCCGATCGACAGGATCTCAGAGGGGTGGTTCACGCGGCGCCATGCCATGTCGGTGACGTGCAGCAGGCCATCAACGCCGCCAAGGTCAACAAACGCGCCGTATTCGGTGATGTTCTTGACCACACCATCGACGGTCTGACCTTCGGTCAGGTTGCCAATGACTTCGGCACGCTGTTCGGCGCGGGACTCTTCGAGGATCGCACGGCGCGATACAACGATGTTGCCACGACGGCGGTCCATCTTGAGGATTTGGAACGGCTGCTTGAGACCCATGAGCGGGCCCGCGTCGCGCACGGGGCGGACATCGACCTGCGAACCGGGCAGGAACGCAACTGCGCCGCCGAGGTCGACGGTGAAGCCACCTTTGACACGGCCAAAGATCGCGCCTTCGACACGCTCTTCTGCAGCATAGGCTTTTTCCAGACGATCCCAGGCTTCCTCACGGCGGGCCATTTCGCGGCTGATGACAGCTTCGCCACGCGCGTTTTCGACTTGGCGAAGGAAAACTTCGACTTCGTCGCCAACTTCGATTTTGGGGGATTCGCCGGGATCAGCAAATTCTTTGAGCTCAACGCGGCCTTCCATTTTGTAGCCGACGTCGATGATGGCTTGGCCCGCTTCGACAGCGATCACCTTGCCTTTGACGACTGTGCCCTCTTGGGGCGTGTCCATTTCGAAGCTTTCGTTCAGAAGCGCTTCGAATTCGTCCATTGCTTTAGTCATGTAGCTTTTCGTATCCTTATCAAATGTTTCTGGCCGCGCGGTTGTCTCCGCCGGTCTGGAGTTGCAATTGGTCGTCGTGGTGGCACCGTGCAGATCACGCCGGAGAAGCTCCGAAGCAAAGGCACAGCGGTAAACCCGCAGCCGAACGCAAACAAAAGAGGGCCGGTTGGTACCGACCCTGCCCGTTATATCGCGCCCGAAGCTGTAACCGCCCTTTAGACAGGGCGCGTATAGGCCAATTTTGCCGCTCCTGCAAGGGCTATGCATACGTTTGGCGGGTGATATGCGGGGGTCTGCCGGGTGGAGGCGCTGTCGGCTCTGGCAAAAATCAGGGATACTCGACACGATCCACGCGAGCGGAAAAGGCAGGCGGGGCCCGCGACGCCAACGCGCCACCAAGCGCCCTACGATGCCCGCGCGAACAGCCTCACCGTGGACAGCCCCGTCACCCGACTGCCCCACCCCATCCGGCACCCAGACCCGGTGTCGGTTTTGGCGGATCGGCAAGATCGCCTTCGGCAAGCTCGCTGCCTTGAAAGCTGGCCAGATCCTCTACAAACTCCCACAGGCGTAGGAAAGTATAATCGACCTTTGCCAGCTCTTCCTCCACCAGCGCCGGGTTCGACCGGTCGAGCGCGCGCAGGTCGCGCATCACGTCGCCGACCATCGGCTTTATCTCCTGCGCACATTCCCCGGCAAAGCGCCGCAGAACACTCTGAACCTGAGAGCGTTTCTGCTCCTGCGTGGTGATGCCCAGTTGCAGTGCTGTCTTTTGCAGGGCGTTGAAAGCCGAGCGCCGCAAAGTGCTTTGCGAAAGCTCATCCTTGGCGATGTAATCGCTACACCCGCCGCGCAGCGCCTCGATCGCCACCTCGGTTTGATCCGTCCCGGTGACCATCACGGTTGCCGCGGCACCATTCTGCGGATGCGCCCGGATCATCTGCAGCCCGCGCAACCCGTCCCCATCGGGCAGGTTGTAATCCAGCAAGATCAGGTCAAACTCCCCCTCATCCAACTGCTGGGCAAGGGCGGCGATACTCTCCGCCTCGGACATTCGGATGGGAAAGTCGAGCCCACCGCAAAGCCGTTTGATCCGCATGCGATCAAACCGCTGATCATCCACGATCAGGATACGCGCCACAGTTCCCGGTGTAGTCGTACCGCCTGCCGTATCGCCCGCGCCGGCCTCATGCCTTGCCACGCTCATCAGCTGTCCCCCTGCATTGCCCCGACATCTAGGCGCAGGGAGCCTAATAAATGATTAACCCCCACCTATTCGCCACCGCCCCTGCAGAGGAATGTTGCGGTGACGCGGCGGGGCGGCTACATGAGCCGCCATGAGTGAAACAGAACGCCCCCGCCGCAACTTCTATGGCCGCCTCAAAGGCAAATCCCTGAAGAAGTCGCAAAAGACCTATATCGACGAGGATCTCGACGCATTGTCGCCGGGGGCCGTCGATTGGGAGAACAATCCCGACCGCACGCCGCTGGACCTCGACACGCTGTTTGACGGGCGCAAGGTCTGGCTGGAAATCGGCTTTGGCGGTGGTGAGCATCTGGTGCATCAGGCGGGGCAAAACCCCGGCGTGGGCATCATCGGCTGCGAGCCTTACATCAACGGTGTTGCGATGCTGCTGGGCAAAATCCGGCGGGCGGGCGTGGATAACCTTGCCATCCATCCCGGTGACGTGCGCGATATGTTCGATGTGCTGCCCGAAGCCTCCATCGACCGGGCTTTTTTGCTCTATCCCGACCCTTGGCCAAAAACCCGCCACCACCGCCGCCGCTTTGTCACGCCTGAGCATCTGCAGCCTCTGGCTCGCGTGTTGAAACCCGGTGCGATTTTCCGCGTGGCGACGGATATCGAAGACTACGTGCGCCAGACCCTTGAACAGGTGCCGCAGCACGGGTTTGACTGGCTGGCCGAAGGGCCGGAGGACTGGCGTGCGCCTTGGGATGATTGGATCTCGACCCGCTACGAGCAGAAGGCGCTGCGCGAAGGGCGCACCCCGCATTACCTGACCTTCCGCAAACGCTGAGCCCGAGCGCCTGATACCACCCTGATTACAATCCATTGCACGCGCGGCGATGGACGCTGCCGCCCGCCTGCGATAATAGGGGCCTCAAGCAGATTAGAGGTACCTCATGTCCAGTCACGGCAGCCCCATTCCCATGTCATCGCGCGCTTGCGGGCCGCTTAGCGGCACTGCCGAGGTGCCCGGTGATAAATCTATTTCCCACCGCAGCCTGATCCTCGGCGCCATGGCCGTGGGAGAGACCACGATCACCGGGCTGTTGGAGGGGCAAGACGTGCTCGACACCGCCAAAGCGATGCAGGCTTTCGGGGCCGAGGTGATCGACCACGGCGGCGGCTCTTACTCCGTCCATGGCGTCGGCGTCGGCGGCTTTGCCGAGCCCGAAAATGTCATCGACTGTGGCAACTCCGGCACCGGCGTGCGGCTTTTGATGGGAGCGATGGCGACCTCTCCGATCAGCGTGACATTCACCGGCGATGCCAGCCTCAACAGCCGCCCGATGGCCCGGGTGACCGATCCGCTGGCCCTGTTCGGCACGCAATCCGTGGGCCGCGCCGGGGGCCGCCTGCCGATGACATTGGTGGGCGCGGCTGAACCTGTGCCGGTGCGCTATACTGTCCCGGTCCCTTCCGCGCAGGTCAAATCCGCCGTGCTGCTGGCCGGGTTGAATGCCCCCGGCAAAACCGTCGTGATTGAGGCGGAAGCCACGCGCGACCATACCGAGCGGATGCTGGCAGGCTTTGGCGCCGAGATCACGGTTGAGGACACGGACGAGGGCCGCATCATCACCCTGACTGGCCAGCCCGAGTTGAAGCCGCAACATATCGACGTGCCGCGCGACCCCTCCTCCGCCGCCTTCCCCGTTTGCGCCGCACTGATCGTACCCGGATCGGATGTGTTAGTGCCGGGCATTGGGCTGAACCCCACGCGAGCGGGCCTGTTCACCACCCTGCGCGAGATGGGCGCGGACCTGACCTATGAAAACGAGCGCACCGAAGGCGGCGAGCCTGTCGCCGACCTGCGCGCGAAATTCTCCCCCAATCTTCATGGCATCGAAGTGCCGCCCGCGCGGGCGGCGAGCATGATCGACGAATACCCCGTGCTCTCGGTCGTGGCGGCCTGTGCAACCGGCGAAACGGTGATGCGCGGCGTCAAGGAACTGCGCGTCAAGGAAAGCGACCGGATTGAGGCCATGGCCAGCGGGCTGCGCGCGAATGGGGTTGAGGTCGAAGACGGGCCGGATTGGTGGATCGTCAAAGGGCTGGGCCACGGCAATATTCCCGGAGGCGCGACCTGCCAAAGCCATCTCGACCACCGCATCGCCATGTCGTTCCTGATCCTCGGCATGGTCGCGCAAAACCCGGTGCAGGTGGATGACGGCGGGCCCATTGCCACGTCTTTCCCGATTTTCGAACCGCTGATGGCGTCCTTGGGGGCGCAGGTCGAACGGCTGCCTGCGTGATAGGCGACCGGCTCATCTGGCTCAGCCTCTGCGCCGCATTGGCCTTTGCAGCACTTGCGGGCTTTGCCGAAACCTACCTGCGCGCGGGGGGCATGGGGGTCTTGGATGGGCGGCTTCTGGGCTATGATCTGGCCGAGGCACGCGCCTATCTTGTCGCTCTCGACCCGAGGCAGACCGCACTCTACCTCGGCCAGTTCCGGCTGGCCGACACGGCCTTTCCTGCGCTTTTGGCGCTGGCGCTGTTGCTCTGGTTTCGGCGTTGGTCGGCGGGCGGGCTTCGGCTGGCCCTGACGCTGGCCGTCGCGCTCTACCTCGGGGCGGATTACACCGAGAACATGCTGATAGGGCGGCTCATTGAACTGGGGCCAGAACGGCTGACGGCACAAGCGGTCGCGACCGCCAGCCTGTTTACGCAGGCGAAATGGATGATACTGGCGGCCTGTTTCGGAGCAGCCCTGCTGCTTGGTCTACGGGCGCGCAACGAAAGGAACCTGCAATGACGAAGAACACCAGCGGCGGCATGACCGTCGCCATCGACGGCCCCGCAGCGGCGGGCAAAGGCACGGTCGCCAAGGCTGTCGCGGCGCATTTCGGCTTTGCGCATCTCGACACCGGGCTTTTGTACCGCGCGGTGGCCGCGAAAACCCTTACCGGGATGGACGCCGAAGAGGCCGCGCAAACCCTCGCCCCTGTCGATCTCGAAGACCCCAGCCTGCGCAACCCCGACGTGGCACAAGAGGCCAGCAAAGTGGCGGTGATCCCAGCGGTGCGGGCTGCCCTCGTGCGGTTCCAGCGCAGCTTTGCCACCCGCGCGGGCGGTGCCGTACTGGACGGGCGCGACATCGGCACGGTGATCTGCCCCGATGCGCCGGTAAAACTCTTTATCACCGCCAGCCCCGAAGTGCGCGCGCAGCGCCGCTTTGCAGAGCTTGCGGGCAAGGGGATTGAGATCACCTATGAAACCGTGTTGGAAGACGTCAAACAGC
Organism: Sulfitobacter sp. D7; assembly: GCF_003611275.1. Classification (NCBI taxonomy): domain Bacteria; kingdom Pseudomonadati; phylum Pseudomonadota; class Alphaproteobacteria; order Rhodobacterales; family Roseobacteraceae; genus Sulfitobacter; species Sulfitobacter sp. D7. Next base: position 1,175,958 of record NZ_CP020694.1, on the reverse strand, counting down.
GCGACCTTCGCGACATGAGCCGCGACCAAGCGCCGCTGAAACCGGCCGACGATGCCAAGCAGATCGACACGACTGAGATGGCGATTGAAGATGCGGTGGCCGCTGCGGTCGCTCTCATTGAGGCCAAACAGGCCGAGCGGGGCTAAACGCCGCGAAGCCTAGGGGGTGGGCGCGACCGCCCACCCCGATATCGTTATACTGCCGCCTTAAGCTGATCGACCAGATCGCGGCGCTCCCAGCTGAAACCGCCATCCGCATCAGGCGCGCGGCCAAAGTGGCCATAGGCCGCCGTGCGCTGGTAAATCGGCTTGTTCAACTGCAGATGCTCGCGAATGCCGCGCGGGGTCAGGTCGATGATCTGACGGATCGCCTTTTCAATCGCCGCGTCATGCACATCGCCGGTGCCATGGGTGTCGCAATAGATCGACAGCGGCTCGCTCACGCCAATCGCATAGCTAAGCTGAATGGTGCATTTCTTGGCCATCCCCGCTGCCACGACGTTTTTGGCCAAATAGCGCGCCACATAGGCGGCTGAGCGGTCAACCTTGGTCGGGTCCTTGCCTGAGAACGCACCGCCGCCATGGGGCGCGGCTCCGCCATAGGTGTCGACGATGATCTTACGACCCGTGAGGCCCGCGTCGCCATCCGGCCCGCCGATGACGAAAACGCCCGTGGGGTTCACGTGCCAGACGGTGTCATCGTCGATCCAGCCCTCGGGCAGCACTTCGCGGATGTAAGGCTCAACGATGTCGCGGATATCGGCGCTGGTCTGGCGTTCGCTCTCATGCTGGGTCGAGAGCACGATGGAGCTGACCCCCACTGGTTTGCCGTTTTCATAGCGCACCGAAAGCTGGCTTTTGGCGTCGGGCCGCAGGGTGGGCTCGGTGCCGTCCTTGCGCACTTCGGCCAGACGCCGCAGCACCGCATGGGCGTAGTGGATCGGAGCGGGCATCAGCTCGGGCGTCTCGTCGGTGGCGAAACCGAACATGATGCCTTGATCGCCTGCGCCCTCTTCCTTTTCACCCGACGCATCAACGCCTTGGGCGATATGGGCGGATTGGGGGTGCAGCAGGTTGGTGATCTCACATGTCGCGTGGTGGAACTCATCCTGCTCATAGCCGATGTCTTTGATGCAGGCGCGGGCGATGTCTTCGACACCGGCCAGATATTCGTCAAGCTTGGCCTTGTTGGCCAGACCGACCTCACCGCCAATCACGACGCGGTTGGTGGTGGCAAAGGTCTCGGCGGCGACCCGCGCTTCGGGTTCCTCGCTGATGAAAGCGTCGAGGATCGCATCGGAAATCCGGTCGCAGACCTTATCCGGGTGCCCCTCGGAAACGGATTCCGAAGTGAAAGTGTAGTTCTGACGGGACATGTAGTGCTCCAATAAAAATTACGCACCACGTCAGGAAGCCGTTGTGGTGCTCTGCCAATGGCTTAGACAACCGCTGGTGGATGGTCAATCGGCATTCCCGGGGCTGCGGCGGCGGGCCACGGCAAGCCCCGCAAGGCACAGCGCCAAGAGCACAGAAAGCGGCAAATCTCCGCTCCGGCTATAGAGTGTGGGCGGCAAGGGCGCGGGCAGTGGCGCGTCGATGAACCCTTCGGTGTTCAGCGCCAGCGATGCGGTCACACGCCCCTGCGGGTCGATCATCGCCGAGATCCCAGTGTTGGCCGCACGGGCCATCGGCAGCCCCTGCTCAATCGCCCGCATCCGCGCTTGGGCAAGGTGTTGGCGCGGCCCTGCGGCCTTGCCGAACCATGCATCGTTGGTGACCTGCATCAGAAACGCGGGCCGCGCCGGGGCGGCGTTCACGTCATGGGCAAAGACGGCCTCATAGCAGATCAGCGGCAATGCCGCGCCGAGCGGTCCGATATCCAAAAGCTGCGCGCCCGGCCCGCTGGAAAAGCCGTTGCCCTCCTGCGCCGCAAGCCCGTGTATCCCGAAACGCGCCATCAGATCGCCCAGCGGCATATATTCGCCAAAGGGCACGAGATGGTGTTTGTCATAGACCTGTCCGACCGCTCCATCGGCATCCAGCACCACCAGCGAATTGTAATAGCGCATGTTCGACCGGCGCTGCACGCCCAGAGCCACCGGCACGTCAGAGGCGGCTCCAATCTCGGCCAGCGCACTGCCCGCCATATCCAGCGCCCATGGGATCGCGGTTTCGGGCCAGATTACCAGATCAGGCGCTTGGCCCCCGTCTTGCGGCGCGGTGGCGGTATAGTCGAGTTGCCGTGTGAAAAAGAATTCGAATTTGTCGGCGTTCCACTTCTCTCGCTGGGTCGCATTGGGCTGCACCAGCCGCACCACATGATCAGTCAGAACCGCTGGCGGCGCTTGCGGTGGCAGCAGCAAGAGCAGAACGGTCGACAGCGCCAGCGTCCCCTGCACCAATCGCAGCGCCAAAGGGCCGCGCAGCAGCAAGATCGCGGCGATGGCAAAGAGCCAGAGGTTCAGCGCATAGGGTCCAACCCAAGCCAACCCCTGCCCGGCCATCACGCCGACCAGCGCCTGCGCGGGCATGGCCCATGGGAAACCGGTGAAAATATAGGCGCGCAGCAGTTCCACCGCCGCCCAAGCCAGCGCCAAGGCCAGCCCGCGCCGTGGCGCAACCCAGCGGGCCAGACCAAAGGCCAGCCCCCAAAACAGCGCCATGCCCGCCGCCAGCAGGATCAGCGCAAAGGGCGCCATCCAGCCGTGGCGGGCCACATCGACCAAGAAGGGCGACACGATCCATTGCAGCGCGTGCAGGAAATAGCCAAAGCCAAAGCCCCAACCCAACAGCGCCGCGCGAAACGGGCCGCCAGATTGCGCACGGTACAGCCAAAACGCCGCCACCAGCCCGGCAAAGAGCATAAGCGGCAGTTCATAGGGTGCTTGCCCGAAGGCTGCGACGGCGCCGGCGATCGGAGCCAGCAACATCCGGCCCCGCATCGCCAGCCGTTGCCTCATCCCCCGGCCCCTTGGGTGCGGACCCGCAACCTTTTGATGCGGCGTGGATCGGCGTCGATCACTTCGAACTCAGGGCCATCGGGGTGCAAAACCACTTCGCCGCGCGCCGGAACCCGGCCCGACAGCATAAAGACCAAACCACCAAGGGTGTCGATCTCCTCCTCGTCGACGGTCTCATGATCGGTCAGCGAATGGCCAATCTCAGCCTCGAAATCACCCAATGGTGTCTTGGCGAGCGCCAGATAGGTACCGGGTTTCTCGACCGTCCAATAGGTGCCCTCGTCGACGTCATGTTCGTCTTCGATTTCGCCTATGACCTGTTCGATCAGGTCTTCGATGGTGACAAGCCCGTCAACGCCGCCATATTCATCAATCACCAAGGCCATATGGCGCCGCTCCGCCTGCATCTTGGTCAGCAGCACGCCGATGGTCATCGACGGCGGCACATAGACCAAGGGGCGCAGCATGGCGCGCAGATCAAATTTGGTGTTTTTGCCGTTAAAACCGTGGTTCAGCGCAAGGTCTTTCAGGTGGACCATGCCCACGGGCGTGTCCAGCGTGCCGTCATAGACGGGCAGCCGTGTCATACCGCTTTCCTTGAAGACGGCTACCAGCTCATCCAACGTGGCGCTGACCGGCACAGCGGTGATATCAGCCTTAGGCACCGCCACATCATCAACCCGCATTCGGCGCAGGTTGATCATGCCATGCCCGGTGGGCCGCTCGGTCTCTGCCGATGCCTCGGGGGTGTCATCCTCGCTGTCCGATGGGCTTAATGCCTCGAAGACCCGAGAAAAGAAATTGCCGGTGCGCATTGCGCTATCGTCCGGCAGCTCATGTCTATCTTCATCCGCAAGCGCGCTCTGCGCCGCCTCAGATGATCCGTCTGTATCGCCCATTGGGTCCCGTCTGTGTTACAAGCCCCCTAAGGGCCATTTTCCTTATATGGGTCATCATAACCCATTTTGCCAAGTATTTCGCGCTCTAACCCCTCCATCAACATGGCGTCGGGGTCATTTTCGTGGTCATAGCCCAGAAGATGCAACAGCCCATGTACGATGAGATGGGTCACATGCGCATTCAAAGGCTTGGCCGCCGCATTGGCCTCGGCGGCACATGTCTCATAAGCCATGGCGATGTCGCCCAGTTCAAGCATTCCGTCAATGCCGGGGGCGACGGGCAGCGGATCGCCGCCCGGTATGGCCGCGCCGCGCTCTTCCGCAGGCCAGCTGAGCACATTGGTGGCACGCGCCTTGCCACGAAAATCTTCGTTCAGCACAGCAATGCGCGCATCATCGCAGGCCAGTAGGGTCATCTCTGTCGCCTCGGCGTCGAGGCCGAGATGCCCCAGAGTGGCGCGTGCTGCGGCATGGGCGAGCGGTTCAAGGTCGACCGCGTTCCAGCGGTCGTCCTCAATCACGATGTCGAAATCCTCTAGTATCACATCAAGCGGCACCGCTATCCGCCTCATAAGCCTCGATAATCGCCGCAACCAGCGGGTGGCGCACAACGTCCTTGGAGGTGAAGTAGTTGAAGCTGATACTCGGGATCGTTTTCAGCAAACGTTCGGCATCCTGAAGCCCCGACTGCACCCCGCGCGGCAGGTCGATCTGTGTGCGGTCGCCAGTAATTACCATGCGGGAATTTTGCCCCAGACGTGTCAGGAACATCTTCATTTGCATCGACGTGGCGTTCTGCGCCTCATCCAACACGACAAAAGCATTCGACAGCGTCCGCCCCCGCATAAAGGCCAGCGGCGCGATCTCGATGCGCTTTTCCTCTAGCAGTTTCGCCAGTTGCTTGCCCGGCAGGAAGTCATTCAGCGCGTCATAGAGCGGCTGCATGTAGGGATCGACTTTGTCCTTCATGTCACCCGGCAGATAGCCCAGCTTCTCTCCCGCTTCGACCGCAGGGCGGGAAAGGATGATCCGGTCCACATGGCCGCCGATGAACATCGACACGCCCACCGCCACCGCCAGATAGGTTTTGCCGGTGCCCGCAGGGCCGATGCCAAAGGCCAGTTCATTGTCGAACAGCGACTGCACATAGGCTTTTTGCGCATCGGTGCGCGGCTCGACCCGTTTCTTGCGGGTCTGGATCTCAATCGCGTCGCCCATCGGCATTTCCAACTGGTCGCCCTGACGCACGCCAGTGCCCGCGCTGGAATTGCCCATGCGCAACATGCCGTCCACATCCGCAGGCTCAACCGAGCGCCCGCTTTCCAGCCGCACATAAAGCGCGTTGAGCAGGCTTTCTGCTTTCTCGACGGCCTCGCCCTCACCCAAGATCTGCAGGTGATTGCCGCGCCGGATGATCTGCACCTCGAGCGATTTCTCGATGGCAGCCAGATGCGCGTCATAGGCGCCGCAGAGGTCGATCAAAAGGCGGTTATCGGGAAACTCCACCACCCGTTCGGCCGCGGTTTCCGGTGTCATCAGATCAGTTGAAGGCAATGCGCGTATCCTTTGTGAAGCACTAAATGGTGAGATAGTCAGGCGGGCAGGATTTACCAACCCGTAGCGACAAAAAGGGCCGAAGCGCAACGCGCTCCGGCCCGGTGTGTTTGATATGGCCCGCCAAGGTCAGTTCGGGTCTTTGATCTTGGAGCCACCTTTGAAGTGGCCCGCGGTATGTGTCGGCGGCGCCACGCCCGAGCAGACCGGCTTGCCGAATTTATCAAGCCGCGCCGAGAGATAGCCCTCGACCCCGTCATCGATGATCCAGTGGTCGCAGCCGTTTGGATCAACCCAGATGCCCGCTTGAAGGGTGCTGAGGTGCTTTGTGTCGATGCCGCGGTCAACGGTCTTGTCCGAAGGATACCCCCGGCCCAGACCGCCTTCGTAATCGGTACAGGCCGACAGGCCGACGGCACAGGCGGTGACCATGAGAAGTTTCGTCTTAATCACTTTTACGGTCCCTTCAGCGAATGCAGATAATTTCGACACGGCGGTTTTTGGCCATGTTCGCAGCGGAATTGTTCGGCACGGCAGGCATCCGTTCACCATAGCCACGCACATCAGCGATCTTGGCCCCGACTTGGTTGGCGACACGCGCCACCGAGTTTGCGCGGTTGTAGGACAGACGCATGTTATAGGCATCCGAGGCACGGCTGTCGGTATGGCCGGTGATGATGTAGGACACCGCGCCGGTCGACTGGAAGAAATTCGCCAGACGCGCGCGACCCTGGGCCGAGATGTTGTATTTGTCGGTGGCAAAGAACTGGTCCGCTTCCATCACACCGCAGACATCGCCACGGCGGCATACCGGGATGCCCTGACGGGTCGTATGCGGGGTCATATAACCCTCGGCCCCGTCATCCATGACCCAATGTTCGCACCCATCGGGATCAACCCAGATGGTCGGCGTGTAGACGCCCTTGTCACGGCCCTGTTGCGAGGGTGTCTGCGCATCGGCCGACGTGCTGGCCACAGTCAGCGCCGCCGCCATCGTCAGGATGGCCATGGCGCGCAGTGCTTTGGAAATAGTGGGTCCCACAGCTTTTGTCCTATTCTAAATATTGATTCTTATTTTTGGCAAATGCGACCCCTCCCCGGACCCGCGCCTTGTTAGTATAGGGTTAGGTTAGGTAAAAACTGCCCTGCTGTGAAGCTGTGAAATCAACATTTTGTGGCCGAGCCTTGACCGATTACAACGAATCCTTCGCGCAATAACGGTGAAACCGATGACTGCGGCGGCCGTTTTCTGTTCACCGGAAAGACTGAAATTACCCTATTGCCTATGCCTTGGCGACAATCCCGGGCAAGCCCTTGAGATTGTTCTCAACCCCCTGACAGTGCCTTCGAATCTTCTTGAAACACGCACCTTTAGACCTAAACCTCTATCCATCGGATCGCGAGGGTGGGACTTCGCGCGGCTTTGCCGATCTTGATTGCTGCAATGATAACTGGGGGACCAACTCATGATGAAAATGCTACTCGCCACCGCCGTCACCGGCCTGCTTGCCATGCCTGCTTTTGCCGGGGGTGTGAAATACGCCTACCACAACCAGGGCAAGGCGCATCCAACGGGCAATGTGATCCACGTCAGCTGCTACCGCGGCCCGTGGAATGATGTGATCTGGGACCGGCCAAACTCGGTCTTCGTGGATAGCCTCGTGGCCGTCGGCTATGACTTCTCCACCGCCCATGCCGTGGCCGAGCGTGTCTGCCGGGATCACACGCTGGTGGGCAACCCTGAGGGGCTGAAAGCGACGATGAAACGGATCTTTGCGGATGCCGCTTCGCATCGCAAGCACAACTACTGACAAGCTTAGGGTGCGCGGCAACGCGCACCCGCAACGGCCCTAGTGGCGGCCCGTTAGACCAAGACAGCCGCCAAAGAGTTTGTCTTGGCTTCGGTCACCCTTACGCGCTGAATGTCACCGATCTGCGCCGTGCAGTTCTCGATATGAACCGCGTGCAGATACTCTGACTTGCCAAGCATCTGACCGGGCAAACGGCCCTTCTTCTCAACCAGAACCGACACCTCGCGGCCCACCATCGACTGCTGGATCTCTTGTTGGTGCTGGGTGATTAACCCTTGCAGGCGCTGCAAGCGATCGTCGGCCACGGCTGCATCGACCAGCGGGCGTTCGGCCGCCGGGGTGCCGGGGCGGGTGGAATATTTGAACGAATAGGCATAGCCGTAGCGCACCTGCCGGACGAGCTCCATCGTGGCCTCAAAGTCGGCATCGCTTTCCTCGGGGAAGCCGACGATGAAATCGCCTGACAGCACAATATCAGGCCGCGCCTCGCGGATGCGTTCGAGCAGCTTCAGATAGCTCTCGGCGGTGTGGCTGCGGTTCATCCGTTTCAAGATGTGATCACTGCCCGACTGCACCGGCAGGTGCAGGTAAGGCATCAACTCGGGCACCTCACCATGGGCCGCAATCAGATCGTCGCCCATGTCGTTGGGGTGGCTGGTGGTGTAGCGGATACGCTCCAACCCGTCGACCTTGGCCAGCGCGCGGATCAGACCGGCCAGCGTCATGCCGCCGTGGTAAGCGTTTACGTTCTGGCCCAGCAGAGTGACTTCGCGCACGCCGCGCTCGACCAGATCGCGGGCTTCTTCCAGCACCTTCTCGGCGGGGCGAGAGACTTCGGCCCCCCGCGTATAGGGCACCACGCAGAAGGCGCAGAACTTGTCGCAGCCCTCTTGCACGGTGAGGAAGGCCGCGGGCGCGCGTTTCATCTTGGGGCGGCCCTTGAGGTGGTCGAATTTGTCTTCGGCCGGGAAATCAGTGTCGAGCGCGCTTTGCCCGCTCTGCACCTTCGCCTCCATCTCTGGCAAACGGTGGTAGCTTTGCGGGCCGACCACCAGATCGACAGCCGGCTGGCGGCGCATGATCTCTTCGCCCTCGGCCTGTGCCACGCAGCCCGCCACGCCGATCTTCAGATCGGGGCGCGCGTCTTTCAACGGCTTCAGGCGGCCCAGTTCGGAATAGACCTTCTCTGCGGCCTTTTCGCGGATGTGGCAGGTGTTGAGCAGGATCATATCCGCATCATCGGCCCGGTCGGTCGTGACATAGCCCTGACCGCCAAGGCTTTCGGCCATGCGTTCGCTGTCATAGACGTTCATCTGGCAACCATAGGTCTTGATGAACAGCTTTTTCGGTTGTGTCATGGCGGGCATCCAAGGGTTTTGACGGATTTCGGGCAGATGGCGTCGTCTAACAGCGGTGGCCGCGTCTTGCAATGGACCCGGAATTGACCGACCTTGCGGCACGGAAATACCAGCGGGGGCCTATGCGGTATCGCGATCTAGATCATCTTATCAAAGAGGCCCGCCCGGCGCCGGAGGCAGGCCCCATCGCCATGATCTTGGTCGAGGATGAGGTCGAGGTCGACACCACCCTGCGCCACCACCAGCAAGCGGGCTTTGACAGTGTGGTGGCGCTGATGCCCCCCGCTTTTGACCTGCCCCGCGACTTGCAGCAAAGCGTGCTGCGGGTGGACTATGACACCACCGCCGAAGCCGCGCTGGAAGGGGCCGTGAACCGCATGATCGCCGCGGTGCCGGGGCAATGGCTTTATTATTGCTACAACGCCGAATATCTGTTCCACCCCTTCAGCGAGACGCGCAACGTCAAGGAATTGCTGGCCTTTCACGGAGAAGAGCGGCGCGATGCCATGCTGGCCTATGTGGTCGACCTCTATGCGCCGGACCTCCAAATGCATCCCGATGCCGTCTCACTCGATCAGGCGCATCTGGACCGGTCGGGCTATTACGCGCTGGCGCGCAAGGATCCATCGCGGCAGGGGCATCCCAAGGAACGGCAGCTTGATTTCTTTGGCGGGCTGCGTTGGCGGTTTGAGGAACATGTGCCACCGCAGAGCCGCAAGATCGACCGCATCCCCCTGTTTCGCGCCAAACCGGGGCTGCTGCTGCGCGGCGATCACACGTTCAACAACGAGGAATACAATACCTACGCCTGCGCGTGGCACCACAATGTCACCGCGGCGGTCTGCTCTTTCCGCACGGCCAAGGCGCTGAAAAGCAATCCCGGCAGCCGCTATGATATCCCGACATTCCAGTGGCATAATTCCGAGCCGTTCGAGTGGCATTCCCGGCAGTTGATGGATTTGGGTCTGATGGAGCCGGGGCAGTGGTTTTGAAAAGCTTCCTTCGCCACCACACCGCCCGATGGCACACCGGGCATCGCCGTCCCTCCCCCCGGAGGGCGATTTCGCAACGCTTCACCAACGAGACACGCTAGGTCCAAGAACTCCCGCCCCGCGCCACGTGACCATCGATCGCCCACCAGGGAGGGCGATGCCCTCAGCATTCCCCCTTGCACCGACCCGCCGATGCCGTCCCCAAGATCAAAACCTCCTTGCACTCACCCGCCATGCACCTATGACGGAAGACAGCCTGAACGGGAGGGTCCGATGTCCGTCAACTTGCTCGACACATTCATCAAACCGATGCACCGCGAGGGCATCAAATTCGTGGCGATCTTCGCCGCCGTCACACTGGTGCTCTTCGCCATCGAAGAGGTGCTGGGCTGGATCGGCGTCGGTCTCACCATCTGGTGCTACTACTTTTTCCGCGACCCAGAGCGTGTCACGCCGGATAGGCCCGACCTGATCGTCAGCCCTGCCGACGGCATCGTTTCGCTCATCGAGCCTGCGGTGCCGCCCGCCGAACTGGGCATGCCGGATGTGCCGCTGACCCGCGTCAGCGTCTTCATGAGCGTGTTCAACTGCCACATCAACCGCGCCCCCGTCGCGGGCAAGGTGCAGGCCGTGGCCTACCGCCCGGGCAAATTCTTCAACGCCTCGCTCGACAAGGCCAGCGCCGACAATGAGCGTAATAGCCTGTGCATCCGTATGGACGACGGGCGCGATCTGGCCGTGGTGCAGATCGCGGGTCTTGTGGCGCGGCGCATCGTTTGTTTCGTCAAATCCGGCGACGGGCTGGAAACCGGCGAACGCTTTGGCTTGATCCGCTTTGGTTCGCGGCTAGATGTTTACCTGCCCGAAGGGGTCGACCCGATGGTGCGCATCGGGCAAACCATGGTCGCCGGGGAAACCGTGCTGGCCGAGTTGAAACCGCCGGTGGCCCAGTCCACCCCCGTCTAGGATTGCTGCATGCGCCCCTCTTCTGAAAAGTCCGGCGCAGACCTTGCGCTGATCCAATTGCTGCCAAACGCCCTGACCATCACCGCGATCTGCGCGGGCCTTTCGGCGATCCGCTTTGGCGTGAATGGCAACTATGTGCTGGCGGTGCAACTGATCCTGCTGGCCTGCGTGCTGGATGGGTTGGACGGGCGTCTGGCGCGGCTCTTGCGGTCGTCCAGCCCGATGGGCGCGGAACTGGATTCGCTGGCCGATTTCCTGAACTTTGGCGTGGTGCCGCCGCTGATCCTCTACTTTTGGGCCTTGCAAGACATGGGCGGCGCGGCTTGGATTGCGGTGCTGATCTACGCAGTTTGCTGTGTGGTGAGGCTGGCCCGGTTCAATGTGAACGACAAGGCCGAAGCCGAGAAAGCCAAGAATGGCGACGCGGTCGGGGAATCCGGCTCCTACTTTACCGGCATCCCCTCGCCCGCAGGGGCCCTGCTGGTGTTGTTGCCGATGACGCTGTCCTTTGCTTTCCACAACCGGCCCATTCTGCCGGACTGGATCATTGCGCTGCATATGGTGCTGATCGGGTTTCTGATGATCAGCCGCATCCCCACATGGTCTTTCAAAACCACCAAGATTTCGCGCCGCCATGTGAAATACCTGCTCGTCGGTGTGGCAATTTTTGCCGCAGCGCTGGCGACCTACGCTTGGACCACACTGGTAGTCCTCTGCCTGGCCTATATCGGCATGGTGATCTGGGGCCTACTGCGGGGCAAGAGACTGAATAAACCCAAAAGGAATTAAAATGGATATCAAGGCGGTCGAGACTTCTTATGCCCGCTGGGCGCCGATCTACGACAAGACCTTTGGCGCGCTGACCAGCGGTGGCCGTCGCCATGTGGTTACCCATATCAACAAGGGCGGCGGCACAGTGCTCGAAGTCGGCGTCGGCACCGGATTGTCGCTGCCGCATTACGCGTCACATCTTTCAGTCACAGGTATGGATTTCAGCGATGAGATGCTTGCCAAAGCCCGCGAGCGCGTCGCGCGCGAAGGGCTGACGCATGTAGCCGACCTGCGCCAGATGGATGCCCGCGACCTTGATTTTCCCGACGCCAGCTTTGACACCATCGCCGCCATGCATGTCCTCTCGGTCGTGCCCGAACCTGAGCGCGTCATGGAAGAGATCGCCCGCGTGCTCAAACCCGGCGGTCAGGTGGTCATCGCCAACCACTTCATGCGGACCACCGGCGTGCTGGGCTTTCTTGAAAAGGTCTCGGCCCCCTTCGCCAATACGCTTGGCTGGCATTCGGATTTCGAGATGGAGACCGTGTTGCAACAAGACGCGCTGCAGGTCGAAGACGAACGCGCCTTGCCGCCAATGGGCATGATGACGTTTCTGGTGCTGCGCAAACGCGGCTGATCGCTCACGCGGCGGGGCGCGCCCCGCCCGTTCAGGATTTCCGGCGCAGGCGGATCACCACATCGACCGAGGCAATCTCGGCCCCATCGGGCGCATCGGGAAGCTGCGCGATCACCAATTGCTCAGAAGGCGCGTCGGTCAGCTTGCTGTCGTCTTCCCAAAAGAAATGCGGGTGGTCGTGGGTGTTGGTGTCGAAATAGCTTTTCGAGCCATCCACGGTCACTTCCTGCAACAGCCCCGCATCACAAAAAGCGCGCAGCGTGTTGTAGACCGTGGCCAGCGACACGGCCTCGCCCTGCCCCTTTGCGGCCTCAAACAGGCTTTCAGCGGTGACGTGGCGATCTTGGCCATCGCCCACCAGAAGGCTCGCCAGCGTGACACGTTGGCGCGTAGGGCGCAGCCCGGCCTGAGCCAGCCAGCGCGTTCCGACCTCTTGTTCCTGTTCGGACATCAGTTCCCTGCCTTTCAGGGTCATATAAAGGAGGAAATCCCCGGTTTTCAATTGAAAACCTCAAGCCAATCGTCGCAGCCCCCCGCGCGCGGGCCTTGCAGCATGCCGGAACGCGATGTTAAACGGGGCCGATGTTATAACAGAGCAGCAGGAGAGCCGCAGGATGGCCGACTACCCCACGAGTTTCGACAAGGAAGATCTGCTGAAATGCGCCCGCGGCGAGCTTTTCGGCCCCGGGAACGCACAGCTTCCCGCCCCGCCGATGCTCATGATGGACCGGATCACCGATGTCTCGGCCGATGGCGGCGCCCATGGCAAGGGCCATATCATCGCCGAGTTCGACATCACGCCCGACCTGTGGTTTTTCGAATGTCACTTCCCCGGCAACCCGATCATGCCCGGCTGTCTGGGCCTTGACGGTCTGTGGCAATTGACCGGTTTCAACCTCGGCTGGCGCGGCTGGCAGGGGCGCGGCTATGCGCTTGGCGTGGGCGAAGTAAAGCTGACGGGCATGGTGCGCCCTGAGCGCAAGATGCTGACCTATAAGATTGATTTCACCAAGGCGATCCAGACCCGCCGCCTGACCATGGGCGTGGCCGATGGCATCGTCGAAGCCGATGGCGAGGTGATCTATCAGGTGAAAGACATGAAAGTCGCGCTGAGCGAAAGCTGAGCCAAAGCGACATTCCGACAAGAAAAAAGGGGGCCCGCGTGGCCCCCTTTTGCGTTTGCATCACCCGTTCAGAGCGTCTGCATCTCTTGCACCTTGCCATCGTGGCGCCCGGTAACTGCCGCCTCGGCCAAAACGGCGGCGACATCAGCGCGATGTGCCTTGCCTTTCTGATCGACACCTTCGCCGAGATTGATCGCATTGGTCTTGGGGTCATCGGTCAGCGCCACAGGCCGCAGGATCGAATGGGTCAACCCAGAGGCTTGCAGGTGCGCGTCTGCTGCCTGCTTCGCCTTCAGGTAATGGGTCATCTCATTGTCCTCCGGCGGATTGTCGGCACCGACAGAGCTCAGCATGACGAAACGCTCAACATCGGCCTCGCGCGCCAGATCGACCAGATGTTGCGCGCCCTCGCGGTCGACCTTCTCGGTCATCTCTGGCCCTGTGCTCCCGCCAGATCCGGCAGCAAAGACCACCGCATCGACGCCATCACAGACGCCCGCCTGCAGATTGGTCAAATCACCCTTCCGCTGCTCGGTGCCCTCCGGCAAAACCGATGTGTCTGAACCGTCGCGCACCAGCGCGATGGGCTCGGCCCCTCGGTCTTTCAGTTCACTGACGAGCAAACGCCCGGTTTTGCCGGTCGCACCGGCGACAAGTACTTTCATAGTCATCTAGAACCTCTTGCAATCTATCGTTCAAATCGGCGAGCGGCATGCAGCACCGCCCGCCCTTTGCCATTTAGGACGGCAGAAAAATCGCCTTGGCGTTGACGAATTCGCTCATGCCAAAACCGCCATGTTCACGTCCATAACCGGAGTTCTTGACCCCGCCGAAGGGCATATTCGGATCCGCCAACCCAAAACCGTTGATCCGGATCATCCCGGTGTCAAACTCGGCCCGAGCCAACTCAAGTGCGCGGTCTTCGTCTTTCGAGAAGATACCGCCGCCAAGACCATAGCGGCTGTCATTGGCAATGCGCATCGCATCTTCATCGTCCTTCGCGCGGATCACCGAGGCGACAGGGCCGAAGATTTCATCGTCATAGGCGGGCGAGCCGGGCTTCACATTGCCCAACACGGTCGATGGATAGTAGGCACCGGTACGATCAGGCACTTCGCCACCGCAGAGCAGTTCGCAGCCTTTCTCGACGCTTTCCTTAACCTGATCGCGCACTGTTTCGAACTGCTCTTGGCTCGACAACGGGCCAAGGCCGGTGCTTTTGTCCATCGGGTCGCCCATCTCGATCGATTTCATCTGCTCGACAAAAGCTTTCACGAAGGCATCGTAGTTTTTGTCGGTCACGATAAAGCGTTTCGCCGAAATGCAGGTCTGGCCGTTGTTGTAAATCCGACCAGCAGCAGAGAATTTCACCGCCGTGTCGATATCCGCGTCATCCAACACGATGAAGGCATCGTTCGAGCCCAGCTCCAGCACCGATTTCTTGAGATGCTTTGCCGCCAGCGACCCAATGTGGCTGCCCGCCTTGTCAGAGCCTGTCATGGTCACGCCGCGCACCAGATCATGGGCGATCAGCTTGTCGCTGGTGTCATGGTCGATGATGACGACGTTAAACAGGTCTTTCGGCAGGCCCGCCTCTTCGCAAATTTCCTTAAGACGCAGCGCGCTGCCGGTACAAATCTGGGCATGTTTCAGGACGTTACCATTGCCTGCCATCAGGTTTGCCGCCAAAACGCGGACCGGCTGGTAAAAGGGGAAGTTCCAAGGCTGGACCGAATAGATCACGCCTATCGGCTGATAGGTCACCACGCCGTTTTTCTTGCCATCCATCAACTCGCGGGTCTCGTCCTTGAGCTTTTCCGGGCCCGCATCGGCGGTCCAGTCGAAGATCGCGGCGCAGAGGTCAACTTCGTCAAGGCTGTCTTGATAGAGCTTACCCACCTCGCGGGTCATCAACTCAGCCAGTTCCTCTTTATTATCGCGCAGCTTTTCAGCAATCTTTTTCAAATAGGGCGCGCGCTCAGTATGGGAGAGCTTGCGCCAATCCTTAAAGGCCTCATGCGTGGCTTCGACCGCGCGGAGCGCCTCGGCTTCGGACATGACGTTGTAGGTGTTCAGTACCTCTTCGGTGGCGGGGTTTACCGTCTTGATCTCGGGCATTCTGTTCTCCTTTATGTCTCGCTGTGCAAACACCGCCCGTCCAGCGCGCGTTCCATCACAGAACCTTGACCGCGAACTTCGCGCCCGCAGGACCGGCAAACCGCTTGCGCCGTATGGGCGTGCTGGCATACACCGGGGCTGCCAAAACAAAGGAGTGCTGCGCATGCGCCGCGTCGTCGTCACAGGATTGGGGATTGTCTCATCCATCGGAAATAACGCCGAAGAAGTGCTCGATGCACTCAAGAACGGCACATCCGGGATCGAAGCCAGCCCGGAGATGGCCGAACACGGGTTCCGCAGCCGCGTCGCCGGCACGCTCAAGATCAATCTGGCCGATCATATCGACAAGCGCACCCTGCGCTTCATGGGGCCGGGCGCGGGTTATGCCTATGTCGCGATGGATCAGGCGATCAAGGATGCCGGGCTGAGTGAAGATCAGATCAGCAACCCGCGCACCGGTCTGGTGGCAGGCTCCGGCGGGCCGTCGACCAGCGCCATGTTCGCCGCGCATAACATCGTCAAAGACACCGGGGCGACCAAGCGCATCGGGCCTTTTGCCGTGCCGAAATGCATGTCTTCGACTGTCAGCGCGAACCTTTCGACCGCGTTCAAGATTAAGGGAATTAACTATTCCATCACCTCCGCCTGTTCCACCTCGCTGCATTGCATCGGCAACGCGGCCGAGCAGATCATGCTGGGCAAGCAAGACGTGATGTTTGCCGGTGGCGGCGAAGAGTTGGACTGGACGCTGTCGTGCCTCTTCGACGCGATGGGCGCGATGTCGTCCAAGTACAATGACGCGCCCGAAACGGCGAGCCGCGCCTTCGACGCCGACCGCGACGGTTTCGTGATCTCCGGCGGCGGCGGTATGCTCGTGCTCGAAGACCTCGACCACGCGCTGGCGCGCGGTGCGAAAATCTATGCCGAAGTGACCGGCTATGCCGCCACCAGCGACGGCCACGACATGGTGGCCCCCAGCGGTGAAGGCGGCGAGCGTGCGATGCGTCTGGCGCTCGACACCCTGCCCGAAGGCCGCAAGGTCGGCTATATCAACGCGCACGGCACCTCGACGCCCGTCGGCGACGTGGGCGAAATCGAAGCCGTCCGCCGGGTCTTTGGCCAAGGCAGCACGCCGCCAGTAAGCTCGACCAAGTCGATGACCGGCCACGCGCAGGGCGCTGCGGGCGCACTGGAGGCGATCTTCAGCCTGCTGATGCTCGACAACGATTTCATCGCCCGGTCGATCAATGTGCAAAACCTCGACCCCGCGCTCGATCCTTCGGAGATTGCGCTGGAGCGCGTCGACAACGCGGGCCTCGATTCCGTGATGACCAACTCCTTCGGGTTTGGTGGCACCAATGGGTCGATGATCCTGTCAAAGTATAAGGGCTGAGGGCGCGATATGTCAGGAATGCTTGCAGGAAAACGCGGCCTTATCATGGGCGTGGCCAACGAACGGTCTATCGCTTGGGGCATCGCGAAAGCGATGTCCGAGGCCGGGGCCGAACTGGCCTTTACCTATCAGGGCGAAGCCTTTGGCAAACGCCTTGAGCCGCTGGCGCAGAGCGTCGGATCGGACTTCATGGTCGATGTCGATGTGACCGATGACGCCTCGCTCGACCGTGCTTTTGATGAGCTGGGCGCGCGCTGGCCGACGATTGACTTCGTCGTGCATGCCATTGCTTTCTCAGATAAATCCGAGTTAACGGGCCGGTTTCTGAACACCAGTCGGGCGAACTTCAAGAACTCGATGGACATCTCGGCCTATTCATTCATCGACGTCGCGCGCCGCGCGCATCCGCTGATGGTCGAGAACGGCGGCACGCTGATGACGCTGACCTACATGGGGTCGAACCGCGTGACGCCGAATTACAACGTGATGGGTGTGGCCAAGGCGGCGTTGGAAAGCGCCACGCGCTATCTGGCGAATGATCTGGGGCCGGAAGGCATCCGCGTAAACGCGATTTCACCGGGGCCGATGAAGACACTGGCGGGGGCTGCCATCGGTGGCGCGCGCAAGACCTATAAGCACACGGATCAAAACGCGCCGCTGCGGTCGAATGCGACGTTGGAGGCTGTTGGTGGCACGGCGGTTTATCTGGCATCGGATGCGGGGGCCTGCACCACGGGCGAGATTGTCCGGGTCGATGGGGGCTTTCATGTGCTGGGGATGCCGCAGGCGGAGCATCTTTAAACACGCACTGAGGGCCATCGCCTGCCCGCGGGTCGGCGATGCAACGGCTGGACCTTGCCACTTTATGGTTCAGCCGTGACGTGACTTCGCCAAGTCGCGTCTAGCCTCACCAAATCGCCTACCCGGGGGGGCGGGCAGGCGATGGCCCGGCGCCTGCGGCTTGATTCCGGGCTCAGGTGGTAGGTTCTACCGCAGCACATCCGTCTGCCAGAGCCAGATCTTCATCCCCCCATGCGCTATCGCTGGCCCCTGCGGTTTCCATGGCAGCCCTGTCGCCCGCGCCAGAGGCGGCTCTGACGTTACCAGCCCCACGCGCCAGCCGCGGAACCGCGTCTTCAGCGTCTCGCCCAGCGTCCCATACAAAGGATACAGCAGCTTCTTATTCCCAATCCGCCCCCCATAAGGCGGGTTCACGATCACCAGCCCCGGCGGACCCTCTGGCGGCTGCACCTCCCCTGCCCCGTGGCAGGCGAAATGACACCACGCACCCACACCCGCACGCTCGGCATTGGCCGTGCTCATGCGGATCGCGCCTGCGTCCCGGTCCGAGCCGTAGAACCGCGCCGCAGGTTCGGCCACCGCCCCACCGCTGCGCATCTCCTCCCAAACCCCGGCATCGAAACTCGCCAAATCCTCAAAGGCAAAGCTTCGGCTGCGCCCCGGTTTCACCCCCGCCGCAATCTCTGCCGCTTCGATCAGAAACGTCCCCGAGCCGCACATCGGATCCACCACCGGCTCGCCCGGCGTGTACCCACATGACCGCAACATCAGCGCCGCCATATTCTCGCGCATCGGCGCCTTGCCCACGGCCTCTTTATGCCCGCGTTTGTGCAGCGCCTCGCCAGAGGTATCGAGGCTGAATTGCACCGCATTGTCGTGGATGCGCACCTTGAGCACCAATGCTGCCTCGGCATCCACCGTGATGCCATGGCTTTCATGCAGCGCCGTCTCAACCCGCTGCTGCGCGGCCCCGGCATGGTAAATCTTCGACGCCTTGCACGTCACCTGCACCTTCACCGGCACATCGGCACGCAGCACGTCACCAAAGGGAAACTTGCGGCAGCGCTTGTCCAACTGCGCCAGATGGAAGGCCATAAACCCGCCGATCCGCGCCAGCACGCGACCTGCCCCGCGCAGCTCTAGGTTCGCGCGCCAAACCTCGGGCCAGCCGCCCTGCACAGTCACGCCGCCGGGCTGCGCCTGCGCTTCGGCAAAACCTTTTTCCTGCACCTCGGCGCAGAGCAAATCCTCAAGCCCGGGCGGGCAAACAAGGAAAATCTCGAATGTATCTGGGGTATCCATGGCCCCTGCATAAGCGCCTGCGCGCTGCGGTGCGAGGGGAAAAAGACGCGCATCGCGCCTTGTAGGCCCACCGGAGAGACATCCCCCCGGCAGGCAGTGTCAGATCGCTTAGGCGATTTTGACCAGTTCGATGTCGAACTGCAGGTCTTTGCCCGCCAGCGGGTGGTTGGCGTCGAGGGTCACGGTGGTCTCGTCCACTTCCACCACCGTCACCGGCAGCGCCTGACCTTCGGGGGTCTGCATCTGCAACTGCGTGCCGGGATCAAGCGGGATGTCCGCCGGAATGCCTTCGCGCGGCACCGATTGGCGCATCTCGGGGTTCACCGGGCCATAAGCTTCTTCGCTGGGCACCTGAACGACCTTCTTGTCGCCTTCGGTCATGCCGGGCAGCGCGCTGTCGAGGCCGGGAATGATCTGACCCGAACCCACAACGAACTCCAACGGGTCACGACCCTCAGAGCTATCAAATGTGGTGCCGTCCTGCAGCGTGCCGGTATAGTGAATCTGTACTGTGTCGCCGGATTTGACCTCAGCCATTGTTGTCTCCAATTTGTCAGGGGAAAAAGGGAAGGAGGCCGCGTATCTGCGCGGGTGCTCCAAATTCCGCGACAGCATGAAGATTGTGATCCCGAGAGTAAACCCCCAGTCCCGGCCGATTGGGGAATTCGCCCCTTTCCGCCGCTGCGTCCGCGTGCCACTCTGCCGCGACACGGAAAGGGAGAGCCTGTCAGATGCCCATCACAACCTGCGTTTTCGACGCTTACGGAACCCTGTTCGACGTGGCCGCCGCCGCCCGCGAGGCCGCGCGGGAGCCCGCCTTTGCCGCCATCGCCGAGACTTGGCCGCAGCTGGCAGAACACTGGCGCCTCAAGCAGTTGCAGTATTCATGGCTGCGCGCCGTGACCGGGGCGCATGACGATTTCTGGCAGGTCACCCAAGAGGGTCTGGACTGGTCGTTGGAGAAGATGGGCGTCGCTGACGACCCTGCCCTACGCGAGCGCCTCTTAGCGCTTTATTGGGAGCTTCAGGCTTTTGCGGAGGTTCCCGCCATGCTGCGCGCGCTGAAAGACGGCGGCCTGAACACCGCGATCTTATCCAACGGCTCGCCCGCGATGCTGGACGGAGCGGTGCAATCTGCGGGAATCAGTGACCTTTTGGATGTGTCGCTCTCGGTCGAAAGTGTTGGGGTCTTCAAACCCCATGTATCGGTCTATGATCTTGTCGGGCAGCACTACGGCTGCGCCAAAGACGAGGTGCTGTTCGTCTCCTCCAACGGCTGGGACGCGGCGGCGGCGACGGGCTATGGTTTCACGACCGCATGGGTGAACCGGGGCGGCGATCCGGTGGACCGGCTGCCATGGAAACCGGCGCATCAGTTGCGAGACCTCAGCGGCATCCCTGCATTGGCGGGCCTTTGATGGCCCGGTTCACCACCTCCGACGGGCTGTCACTGCACTACACGGACGACGGCTCCGGCCTGCCGATCCTCTGCCTTGCTGGCCTCACCCGCACCGGGGCGGATTTCGACTATCTGGCCCCGCATCTGGCGGATCATCGCCTGATCCGCATGGATTACCGGGGCCGAGGGCGTTCGGATTTTGACCAGAATTGGCAGAACTACACGCTGCCGGTGGAATGCCGTGATGTGCTGGAACTGCTGGCGCATCTGGGGTTGGACAAGGTCGCCATCATCGGCACCTCGCGCGGCGGGCTTAATGCGATGGGACTAGCGATGATCGCCCATGATCACCTGCTGGGCGTGGCGCTGAATGATGTCGGGCCAGAACTGGACGCCAAGGGGATCGAGTTCATCATGGGATATCTGGGCCGCAACCCCGCCGCCAAGACCTATGAAGAGGCCGCCGCCGCCATGGCCCGGGCCTTTCCCGAATTTCGCGGCGTGCCGGAAGGCCGTTGGCTGGAAGAGGTGCAGCGCCATTACACAGCCACCGACGACGGGCTGAAAATCACCTATGACCCGCATCTGCGCGATGCCATCGCCACAGCAGGGCAGCCGACGCCCGACCTCTGGCCGTTTTTCGACGCGCTTCAGGGCATGCCGCTCGCGGCGATCCGGGGGGCCAATTCGACCCTGCTCAGCCGCGAAACGCTGATGCAGATGCAGGCGCGGCGGCCGGATATGATCGTGGCCGAGGTGCCGGATCGCGGCCATGTGCCGTTTCTCGACGAACCCGAGGCGCTGGCCGCGTTGCACGAATGGATAGGACAATTGCAATGAACATCGACATGATCCGCGCCGCCGCCGCCCGGGCAGAGGGCCATGTGCGGCGCACGCCCCTGTTGAACTCGCCCTTTCTGGACGAGATCGCGGGCCGTCGCATTTGGGTCAAGCCAGAGTGCTTGCAACATACCGGCAGTTTCAAGTTTCGCGGTGCGTGGTCGGCGCTGTCATCGCTGGATCCTGACGCGCGGGCGAAGGGTGTCATCGCCTATTCCAGCGGCAACCACGCGCAGGGCGTGGCGCTGGCGTCGAAAATGCACGGTGCCCCCGCCGTGATCGTCATGCCCAAAGACAGCCCGCGGCAGAAAATCGCCAACACCCGCGCCTATGGGGCCGAGGTCGTGCTCTATCACCGCGCGAATGAGAGCCGCGAGGAGATCGGCGCGCGACTGGCCGAAGAACGCGGCCTCACGCTGATCAAACCCTATGACGAGCCGCAGGTGATCGCGGGCCAAGGCACCACGGGGCTGGAGATTGCACAGCAGGCAGCCGAGGCGGGGATCCACTCTGCCGAAGTCATCGTCTGCTGCGGCGGCGGTGGCCTAACCTCTGGCATCGCCTTGGCGTTGGAGGCCGAGGCCCCCGCCCTCCGCGTGCGCCCGGCAGAGCCGGAAGGCTTTGACGATGCGGCCCGGTCACTGGCCTCTGGCAAGATCGAGCAGAACCCAAGCGCTTTGGGATCAATATGCGACGCCATCGTCACACCCGCGCCGGGCGAGCTGACTTTTCCGATCATGCAACGGCTTGTCGGGCCGGGGCTGGTGGTGAGCGACGACGAGGCGCTGAAGGCGATGGGCCATGCCTTTAACCGGCTGAAGGTTGTGGCCGAGCCGGGCGGTGCCGTGGCGCTGGCGGCGGCACTGTTCCGTGGGGCAGAGATTGAGGGCGACGATGTGATCGTCACCATCTCTGGCGGGAATGTGGATGCGGATATGTTCGCGCGCGCATTGCAGACGTTGGGGTAAAGACAAGGGCAGCCCCGCCCTAGGGCGGGGCATTTCTGATCTGTCCCGCCTTTGACCTGCGCCGCGCGCGCTATATGCTGGCCACCACCGCCGCTCACAGGAGACCCCCCATGCAGATATTCGATATCGGTGACGTCCAACTTCACTACCGCGTCGATGGCCCCGAAGACGGCGCGCCTGTGGTCTTTGCCAATTCGCTCGGCACCGATATGCGCCTGTGGGATCCGATCCTACCGCTCCTCGCCCCCGGTCTGCGCATCATCCGTTTTGATAAACGCGGCCATGGCCTCTCATCCTGCCCGCCCGCGCCCTATTCGATGGGGTCGCTCATTACCGATACCGAACGGCTGCTCGATCACCTGCAGGTGCGCAACTGCGTCTTCGTCGGGCTCTCGATCGGCGGCATGATCGCGCAGGGGCTGGCCGTCAAACGCCTCGATATGATCCGCGCGGTGGTGCTCAGCAACACCGCCACCAAGATCGGCAACCGCGACATTTGGGCCGAGCGCATTGCTGCCGTGGAACAGGGCGGCATCGAGAGCCTCGCTGATGCCGTGATGGAACGCTGGTTCTCTGCCCAGTTCCGCGCCACGCCAGAACTGGCGCTTTGGCGCAACATGCTCACCCGCCAGCCAGACGCGGGCTATGCGGGCTGTTCGGCGGCGATCTCGCACAGCGATTTCATGACCCCCACCTCCGGCCTGCGCCTGCCCGCGCTTGGCATCGCAGGGTCCGAGGACGGCTCCACCCCGCCCGACCTGGTGCGCGAGTTGATGGACCTGATCCCCGCCTCGAAATTCAAACTGATCCGCCGCGCGGGGCACCTGCCTTGTGCCGAGCAGCCGCAAGAATACGCCGAAGTGCTGAACGAATTCCTCGCCAACGTCGGGCATATCCCCAAGGCGCAGGGCTGAGCATGGTGCCATGCGATCACGACACCCCTGCTTTCCGCGCCGGGCAGGCAAATTGCGCGCAGCCGACTGGCCCCGACCGCGCCCAGACCGATGCGCAGCCGCGTCACCTTGCACCGGGCGCCCTTGCCTTTGCCCCTCACGCGGACCACATCTGACCGAATGCCGCTGCCACTGATCTTTATCCTTGTGACGGTGATGATCGATGCCATGGGCGTCGGTCTGATCCTGCCCGTGATGCCGGACCTGATCCGCGAAGTGCGCGGCGGGGGGCTGAGTGATGCGGCCCTTTGGGGCGGCGTGCTGGCCACGGGGTTTGCCGCGATGCAATTCCTCTTCGGCCCGGTTTTGGGTGGCCTGTCCGACCGTTTTGGCCGCCGTCCGGTCTTGCTGCTGGCACTGGTCGTGATGACGGTGGATTACGGCGTCATGGCACTGGCGGGCAGTGTCTGGCTGCTGCTGATCGGGCGGCTGGTGGGCGGTGTGACGGCGGCAACCCATGCCACGGCCTCGGCCTATATGGCCGACATCTCTCCGGCGCAGGACCGCGCGGCGCGTTTCGGGCTGATCGGCGCAGCCTTTGGCGCGGGCTTTGTTCTGGGGCCGCTGATGGGCGGCATCTTGGGCGAATATGGCACCCGCGCGCCGTTTTGGGCGGCGGCGGTGCTGGCGGCGGGCAATGCGGCCCTCGGCTGGGCTGTGCTGCGCGAAACCCTGCCCCAGACGCAACGCCGCGCCTTTGATTGGCGGCGGGCCAATCCGCTGGGTGCGTTGCGTGCCCTTGGCCGCCTGCCCGAGATCGGCAGGCTTCTGGCGGTCTATTTCATCTACCACGTGGGCTTTGCCGCCTATCCGGCAGTCTGGGCCTATTTCGGGGTTGAGCGTTTCGGCTGGTCCCCTACGATGATCGGCCTGTCACTGGGTCTTTTTGGCGTGCAGATGGCCCTTGTCCAAGGCGCGCTGATCGGCCCCGTGATCCGCCGCTTGGGCGCCCGTGCCACGGTGATCTTGGGCCATGTCTTTGCCCTTGCCGCCTTTGCCGCGCTGACCGTGCTGACCTCAGGCACTTGGGCGCTGATCATGACCCCGCTTGCCGCCCTTGCCGGGGTCATCCCCCCGGCGCTTCAAGGCATCATGTCGGCCCGCGTCAGCGCTGATGCCCAAGGCGAGCTGCACGGCGCGCTCAGTTCCTCCACCGCGCTAGCGATGATCATCTCTCCCTTGGCGATGACCGCGGTCTTTGCGTATTTCACGGCCCCCGATACCGCGCTCTACCTGCCCGGCGCGCCCTTCCTGCTGGCGCTGTTTCTGACCCTCGGCGGGCTGGTGATCTTTGCCAGCCGCCCTCCCCTCACGTCACAAACCGGCACTTCGCCGCATTAGGCCCGTTCCCCGCCTTGCGCCACCGGCCCTTCCGCGTCAGGCTGGCGAAAACCAAGTGAAAAGGACAGGCCATTGCAAACCATCAAAGCCGCCGTCTGCCATGCCTTTGACAGCCCGCTGAGCGTCGAAGACATCCGCCTGCAGGCACCACAATCCGGCGAGGTCGAAGTGACCTTGGATGCCGTGGCGATCTGCCACTCCGACATCCTGTTTGCCGAAGGCGGCTGGGGCGGCACCCTGCCTGCCGTCTATGGCCATGAGGCCGCAGGCCGGGTCAGCGCCGTAGGGCCGAATGTACAGGGGCTGGTCGAGGGCGACAGCGTGGTGGTCACCCTGATCCGCGCCTGCGGCAGCTGCCCCAACTGTGCCTCGGGTCAGCCGACGATCTGCGAAACACCGCAAGCGCCCGAAGGGCCGCTTCAGACCGCAGAGGGGGCGCCGCTTTTTCAAGCCATGAACACCGGCGGTTTCGCCGAAAAAGTGGTGGTCGACCGCTCGCAGGCCGTGAAAATCTCACACGACATCCCCAAAGACGCCGCCTGTCTGATCGCTTGCGGCGTGATCACCGGCGTGGGTGCCGTGGTCAATGCAGCGGGCCTGCGCGCAGGCCAAGATGTGGTGGTGATCGGCGCGGGCGGGGTCGGCCTTAATGCCATCCAAGGGGCGCGCATCGCGGGCGCACGGCGGATCGTGGCGGTGGACATGACCGAAGAAAAACTCGCCATCGCCCGCGAATTCGGCGCGACCGACACCGTGCTCGCGACCGAGGCGAAACCGTGGCGCGCGGCCTTCAAGGCCATGGGGCGCGGGGCGGATGCCGTGATCGTCACCGTCGGCGCGATCCCCGCCTATGAAACCGCGCCGCGCTACCTTGCGGCCGGGGGCCGGGTGATCATGGTTGGCATGCCCCACAGCGGGGCCGAGGCCAGCTATGAGCCGGTGGTCCTTGCCGCCTTGGGGCAAGGTATGGTCGGCTCCAAAATGGGCGACGTGGTGATCCAGCGCGATATCCCGTGGATGGTCGACCTTTACCTTCAGGGCCGCTTGCAACTCGACAACCTGATCTCCGGGCGCTGGCGGCTGGATCAGATCAACGAGGCGATTGCCGACACCAAGACCGGCGCTGCGAAGCGCAACGTGATTATCTTCGACCGCACCTAGGCGGACCCAGAACCGGCTCAGCTTTCGGGTAGATCGCCGATCAGCAGGGCGCGGAAATCATTCACATTGGTCCCGGTGGGGCCGGTGTGAAACAGGGCGTCTACCGCCGCAAACGCGCCGTAGGCATCGTTGTGTTGCAAGGCGCGGCGCGGGTCCACCCCTGCCGCGCGCATCGCGCCCGCCGTGCCCGGCGTGACGAATGCGCCCGCGTTGTCCTCGGACCCGTCGATGCCGTCGGTGTCCGCCGCCAAGGCGGTGATGCCTTCCTGCCCGTCGAGCGCCAGCGCCAAGGACAGCGCGAATTCACTGTTGCGCCCGCCGCGCCCCTTGTGGCGCAGGGTGACCGTCGTCTCTCCGCCTGAGAGCAGCACCAGCGGCGCGGGATGCGGGAAACCGCTTTGTTGCGCCTGCCGGGCAAGTGCGGCATGCACCAGCGCCACCTCGCGCGCCTCGCCTTCGATCGCGTCCGACAGTATCCATGCGGTCACCCCCCGCGCCTGTGCCGCCTTGGCCGCCGCGGTGAGGGACAGACCCGCAGAGGCAATAACATGCGTGACCGTCTTGCTGGGCGCGTCTTGCGCAGGCTGCTGCGCGGCCTCTTGCAGAAAAGCCATGCAACGAGGCGGCAGTTCCAGCCCCCGCGCGGCCACCTCCTCCAACACCTTCGCCGCGGCCCGTCGCCCCGGCACCGTAGGGCCAGAGGCCACGGCCCCCGGATCATCCCCCGGCACATCCGAGACGACAAGGCTCACCACCTGCGCGGGATAGGCCAGTTCCGCCAGACGCCCGCCGTTCACCGTGCTGAACTGTTTGCGGATGTCATTCATCACCGAGATTGGCGCGCCTGAGGCCAGAAGCGCCGAGTTCAACGCCTGCAAATCCTCTAGCGTCAGCCCCTCGGGTGGGGCGGGCAAAAGCGACGACCCGCCGCCGCAGATCAGCGCGATCACCTGATCCTCCGGCCCCAGCCCGCGCAGCGCATCCTGCAAGGCGCGGGCGGCCTCGATCCCGGCCTGATCTGGCACCGGATGGGCGGCCTCCAACACCTTGATGCGCTGGCAGGGCGCGCCATAGCCATAGCGGGTGACCACGACACCGTCATAGGGATGCGGCCAGAGCGCCTCGAACGCCTGCGCCAATTGCGCCGCCCCTTTGCCCGCGCCGATCACCACCGTGCGGCCCTTGGGGGGCGGCGGCAGCCTGTCCTTCAAGATCAGCCGCGGATCGGCGGCGGCGACGGCGGTGTCGAACAGGTTGGCCAAGAACTGGCGTTTCGGATCATTGAGGTTGGACATAGGGCACTCCGGCTGCTGTGGCGATCATGGCGGCCCGCTGCCTGCTGTCAATCCGGCAGGGGGCGTTCGTGCTGCACAAACAGACAGTTGCGCGCACCCATGAGGCCAAAATCGGGGTCATTGCACAGGCCCAAGGGCAGCGCCGCGCGCCATTTGCTGTGCCGCCCGCCCGCGTTGAAGGCAGCGAGGAAGGCCTCATCCAACATCCAAGGGTTCTGCTGCGCCACGCCCCCCGTGATGAAAACCCCACCGCGCGCACCCAAGACCAGCCCCAAGTCCCCCGCAACCCCGCCAAGATATCGCGCCATCAAGGCCACCGCCCGGCAGGCACTCGTGTCCTCCCCAACCTTGGCCGCGGCAAAGATCGCCGCCGCCCCCTCCAGATGCGCCGCCTCGCCGCGGGCGGTTGCGATGGCGCGGTACCAATAGGGGATGCCGGTGCCCGACAGGATCGCCTCGGCCTCGACCGCCAGCGCGTCGCCCATCTGGACCTCGGGCCAAAGCGCGATCAGGGCTTCAAAATAGGCCACTTCCTCGGCGCTATGAGGGGTCAGCCGCAGATGCCCGCCTTCGCCCGGCACCGCCGTGGGCCGCGCCCCTTGCCAGACCAAAGACCCCACGCCCAAGCCCGTTCCCGGCCCGACAATCACCCGCGCGCCCGGTTGCGGCGCAGGGCCGCCCTGGAGAAAGCTCACCTTTGCCGCGTCCAGCGTGGCCAAGGACCAGGCCGCCGCCTCGAAATCATTGAGCAGCAGTACCTTGCCGGGCGCCACATCGCAGGCCCGCGCCAAATCA
Source organism: Sulfitobacter sp. D7 (assembly GCF_003611275.1). Lineage (NCBI taxonomy): Bacteria > Pseudomonadati > Pseudomonadota > Alphaproteobacteria > Rhodobacterales > Roseobacteraceae > Sulfitobacter > Sulfitobacter sp. D7. The sequence goes on along the minus strand of NZ_CP020694.1, from coordinate 1,148,521 downwards.
TCGCGCGAGATGCTGCGCGCGGCGTTGGTCATGCGCACCTGCCCGTCGACAACCACCCCGGCCACCGCCATCGCGACCCCCTCGGGCGCGCCGCCCATCTCGCTACAAAGCGCCGCACAGGCGTCTGGCAATGTGGTCAGCCCATCGGTGCGATGCGTGCAGCGCCGCACCACCGCGCCTGCCGGGTCCACCGCCGCAAGCCGCAGGTTGGTGCCGCCAATGTCCCCTACAAGATTCCACATATGTCTGCCCCGTTACCCTTGTTTCCGGTGCAAGATGGCCCGCTCGCACGGCAGAGGTCAAACAACAAAAAACCCGGAAGCAAAGGCTTCCGGGTCTTGGCGGTCAACGCTGTTGACTGGGGGTCAATCGGGTGCGACAGGCACGGTTGCCGTATCATCGCCCTCAATCGCGTTGCCCTCGTCGACGATGACCTCGTCTTCGGTACCGGGGGCGGTGGCGACTTCCTCGCCCGTCCAAAAGACAATGATGCCGATGCCAAAGACCACGACAATCGCCATGCCGATCAAGGGCCACTTGTGACGGCTTTCCTGCTTTTTCAGATTTGTGTCTGGTGGACTCATGATCCGCTCCCTTTCGCTGGCTTCGGGCTATGCCGCGCAACACCACGCCGCGCGCGGCCCTTGTTAGGGGGCAAACCCGGCAGGCCGCGGCAAAGTTCCCGGAAGCTGGAAGGTTTCACAAAAGCGCCGTCAACTCTGCCATGGCGCGCCGGTAGCCCGCCACGATCCGGTCACGCTGCCGGTGCCGCCCGCCCGTCACCGCATGGCGCCCCGCCGACCACAGGTCCGTCACCACCCGATCCTTCGCCGCAAAGACCAGACCGTCGAGCAGTTGCGCGGGCCGCAGTGCACAAAGTGCCGGGTCTTGGCTGTCGATCGCCATCAGATCGGCCCATGCGCCCACTGCAATCTCGCCCGTTCCCCGGCCAAGCGCCTGCGCACCACCGCGCGCGGCCCCGGTATACAGCGTCTCCCCGACCGAGCCTTCGCCCGGCACCATCACGTTGCGCGCCAGATCGCGCAGGCGTTGGGAATACTCCAAAGTGCGCAACTCTTCGGTCAACGAAATCAGCACATTGGAATCCGACCCAATGCCAAACCGCCCCCCGGCAGCGAGGTAGCCCGGCCCGTTGAACGGCCCATCGCCCAAATTCGCCTCTGTCACCGGGCAGAGCCCCGCCACCGCGCCGGTCCGGGCCAAGGCTGCCGTCTCTGCTTCGGTCATGTGGGTCGCATGGATCAGGCACCAGTTCTCCGTCACCTCAGCGTTCGCCAGCAACCAGTCCACCGGCCGTGCGCCGAGCCAGTCCGAGATGTCTGCGACCTCCTTGGGCTGTTCGGCGATGTGGATATGGGTCGACACCTCGGGATGCGCGGCCAGCACCTCGGCCAGTTCCGCCGGGGCGGTGGCACGCAGCGAATGCGGCGCGATGCCCACACGACAGTCTGGGGGGAGATCAGCCACCGCCCGTTTCGCCCGCTCCACCAGCGCATTGAACTGCGCCACCCCATTGCCAAAACGCGCCTGACCCGGCTGTAAGGGCACCTGCCCCGCGCCACCGTAGGTATAGAGCACCGGCAGATGGGTTAGCCCGATCCCCGTCTCCGCCGCCGCCGCCGCGATCCGGGCCGAAAGCTCACCCAGATCATCATAGGGCGTGCCGTCGGGCTGGTGATGCAGGTAATGAAACTCGCCCACGCTGGCAAAACCCGCCTCTTGCATCTCAAGGAAAACAAAGGCGGCGATGGCCTCAATATGCGCGGGCGTGAGATGGGCGGTAAAGCGGTACATCAGGTCCCGCCACGTCCAGAAACTGTCTTTCCCCGCCATCCGCACCTCGGTCATCCCGGCCATGGCGCGTTGAAAGCTGTGGCTGTGCAGGTTGGCCAGCGCAGGCAGCAGGGTATCGACGCGGCTGTCGTCAGGATGGGGCGTTTGTCCGGTCTGCACCGCCGTGATGCGGCCCTCAGCAACCGTAATCCGAACGTCCCGCGCCCAGCCCTGCGGCAGTCTTGCGTGTTTTGCGAAAATCATTTGACGGCCTTTCGGTTTTTTATGTATAGACATATAACAATTAAAACCGCGTTAGAAAAGTAAAACCTCAGGAGGGGGCGATAGAGATGGCAGAGCACGACCGAGTTTTGATCGACCTCACCGCCGCGACCTTAGACGGCGCAGAACCCTATGGAATGATTGAGAATGCAGCGATTGCGATTGCCGGGAGCCAGATCGCATGGGTCGGCCCGCGCCTTGACCTGCCACGGGCCTACCGCCACCAGCCGACAGAATCACTGGGCCACCGCCTCGTCACCCCCGGTCTGATCGACTGCCACACCCATATCGTCCACGGAGGCGACCGCGCGCGCGAGTTCGAAATGCGCCTTGAAGGAGCCAGCTACGAAGACGTCGCCCGCGCCGGGGGCGGCATCGTCTCAACCGTCACCGCCACCCGCGCCGCCAGTGAGGCCGATCTGCTGGCGGATGCCCTGCGCCGCGTCGATGTGTTGATCGCCGAAGGCGTCACGGGGATCGAGATCAAATCCGGTTACGGTCTGGATATCGACACCGAGCTGCGCATGCTCCGCACCGCACGCGCCGTGGGCCAGCAGCGCCCGATCCGAGTGCGCACCACCTTCCTCGGCGCCCATGCCACGCCTACCGAATACGCAGGCCGCGCTGACGCCTATATCGACGAAGTCTGCCTCCCCGCCCTGCGCGCCGCCCATGCCGAGGGGCTGGTCGATGCGGTCGACGGGTTCTGCGAGGGCATCGCCTTTCAGCCCGCCCAAATCGCGCGGGTCTTTGACGTGGCGCGGGAATTGGGGCTGCCGGTGAAACTCCATGCCGAGCAACTGTCGAACCTTGGCGGCGCGAAACTCGCGGCCTCCTATGGCGCGCTGTCGGCGGATCATATTGAGTACCTTGACGCGGACGGCGTGAAAGCGATGGCCAAGGCGGGCACCGTCGCCGTCATCCTCCCCGGCGCGTTTTATACCCTGCGCGAAACCCAAGCGCCCCCGATTGATCTGCTGCGCAAACACGGCGTGCCGATGGCGCTGGCGACGGATATCAACCCCGGGTCGTCGCCGCTGAACTCCCTGCTGCTGACGCTCAACATGGGCTGCACCCTGTTCCGCATGACGCCCGAAGAGGCGCTGCGCGGTGCCACGCAACATGCCGCCCGCGCGCTTGGGCTGGACGGCTGCGGCATGATCCGCCCCGGCCTGCGCGCCGACCTCGCCGTTTGGGATATCAAACACCCTGCCGAGCTTGCCTATCGCATCGGCTTCAACCCGCTTCACTCTCGCATTTTCGGAGGCCAATCGTGACCACCCTGACCCTCACCCCCGGCGCGGCCACCTTGGACGATCTGGCCCGCATCTACCGCGAAGAGGCATCGGTGAGGCTCGACCCCGCCTGCCGCCCAGCGATTGAACTGGCCCACGCGCGCATTGCCAAAGCGGTGGCGGGCGAGGATGCCGTCTACGGCGTGAACACCGGTTTCGGCAAGCTCGCCTCGGTCAAGATCGCCTCAGATGACACGGCCACCCTGCAACGCAACCTGATCCTGTCGCATTGCTGCGGCGTCGGCCCGGCGATCCCGCGCGGCCATGCGCGGCTCTTGATGGCGCTCAAACTGCTGAGCCTTGGGCGCGGCGCCTCAGGCGTGCGGCTTGAGGTCGTCGATCTGATCGAAGCCATGCTGGAGCGTGGCGTGACCCCGGTGATCCCGGCGCAAGGATCGGTCGGTGCCTCAGGCGATCTGGCCCCCTTGGCCCATATGGCCGCTGCGATGATGGGCCACGGCGAGGCGGAAATTGAGGGCCGCGTCATGCCCGGCGGAGAGGCGCTGACCGCCGCGGGTCTCACCCCGCTGGAGTTCGGCCCGAAAGAAGGGCTGGCGCTGATCAACGGCACGCAGTTTTCGACCGCCTTCGCGCTGGCGGGGCTGTTTGACGCATGGCGGGCGGCAAACTCGGCGTTGGTGATCTCGGCCCTGTCGACGGACGCGATCATGGGCTCCACCGCGCCGCTGCAACCCGAAATCCACGCCCTGCGCGGCCATCGAGGCCAGATCGAAGCGGGCGAGACGATGCGTGCCCTGCTCAACGGCTCGGAAATCCGCGAGAGCCACATGGCGAACGATGCCCGCGTGCAAGACCCCTACTGCATCCGCTGCCAGCCTCAGGTGACCGGGGCCGCGATGGATGTGCTGCGCATGGCCGCCCGCACGCTTGAAGTCGAAGCCAACGCCGCCACCGACAACCCGCTGGTGCTGGTCGGCGCGGACCTGATCGTTTCAGGCGGGAATTTCCATGCCGAACCGGTGGGTTTTGCCGCCGATATGATCGCACTGGCCGTGGCCGAAATCGGAGCCATCGCGCAGCGCCGCGTGGCGTTGATCGTGGACCCGGTGCTCAGCTTCAACCTGCCGCCCTTCCTCACGCCAAACCCCGGCCTCAACAGCGGCTATATGATCGCCGAAGTCACCACCGCCGCCCTTATGAGCGAGAACAAGCACCTCGCCAATCCGTGCGTCACCGACAGCACGCCGACCTCGGCCAACCAAGAGGATCACGTCAGCATGGCCGCCCATGGTGCGCGGCGGCTGGGGCAGATGATCGACAACCTAAACCGTATCCTTGGGGTCGAGTTGCTCTGCGCGGCGCAGGGCATTGATTTCCGCGCCCCGCTGACCACCAGCGAGCCGTTGCAGCATGTGGTGACGCGGGTGCGCAAGGACGTGGCGACGCTGGACGAGGACCGCTACCTCGCCCCCGATCTGGAACGCGCCGCACAGATGGTGGCGCAGGGAGAGATCACCCGCGCAGCCTCTATCGAGATGCCGGAGCTTTCCGCATGACCCCGGTTGAGATCACCCGCGGCGACAGCCCCATCGTGCTTGGCCTGCCGCATACCGGCACCGATCTGCCCGACACAGTGCGCCGCGATCTGAACCCGCGCGGGCTCGAACTGGCGGACACCGACTGGCATATTCACCGACTTTACCAAGGGTTACTGCCCGGCGCGACCACCGTGCGCGCGACCTTCCACCGCTATGTGATCGACGCCAACCGCGACCCTTCGGGCGCATCGCTCTACCCCGGCCAAAACACCACCGGGCTGGTGCCGCTGACCGATTTCGACGGGCAGGACATTTGGACAACCCCGCCCGAAGAAGCCGAGATCGAGGCCCGCCGCCTGGCATTCCACGCCCCCTATCACGCGGCGCTTGAGGCGGAATTGGCCCGCGTCCGCGCGTTGCATGGCGTGGCGATCCTCTATGACTGCCACTCGATCCGCTCGCTGATCCCCTTCCTCTTTGACGGCCCGCTGCCCGATTTCAACATCGGCACGAACCTCGGCACCACCTGCGCGCCTGAGATCGAAGCCGCCGTCGCGGATATCTGCGCCGCCGCCCCCGGCTATACCTCTGTCATCAATGGCCGTTTCAAAGGCGGCTGGACCACTCGCCACTATGGCCGCCCCGCCGAAGGGTTTCACGCAATCCAGATGGAACTGGCGCAGAGCAGCTACCTCAGCGCCGAAGCCCCGCCCTGGCCCTGTGATCCCGAAAAGTCTGCGCGCCTGCGCAGGCACCTGACCGACATTCTGACAACTCTGGCCGCGATGGCCCCGACCCTGAAAGGCACAGCATGAGCGATCCGCGCAAGAACACCCGTGACGTCTATCCCGCCACCGGCACCGAGCTTTCGGCGAAAAGCTGGCTCACCGAAGCGCCACTGCGGATGCTGATGAACAACCTGCACCCAGACGTGGCCGAGAACCCGCATGAGCTCGTCGTCTATGGTGGCATCGGCCGTGCGGCGCGGACGTGGAAAGATTACGACCAGATCGTCGCCTCGCTCCGCGCGCTCGAAGACGACCAAACGCTGCTGGTGCAATCGGGCAAGCCTGTCGGTGTATTCAAGACCCACAAAGACGCCCCGCGCGTGCTGATCGCGAACTCAAACCTCGTGCCGCATTGGGCGAATTGGGACCACTTCAACGAGCTCGATAAAAAGGGTCTGGCGATGTACGGCCAGATGACCGCGGGCTCGTGGATCTACATCGGTTCCCAAGGCATCGTGCAGGGCACCTATGAGACATTTGTCGAGGCGGGCCGCCAGCATCATGGCGGCGATCTGACCGGCAAATGGATCCTCACCGGCGGGCTTGGCGGCATGGGCGGCGCGCAGCCTTTGGCGGCGGTGATGGCCGGGGCTTGTTGCCTCGCGGTCGAGTGCAATCCCGACAGCATCGATTTCCGTCTGCGCACAAAATACGTCGATGAAAAAGCCGAAACGCTCGACGAAGCGCTGGAGATGATCGAGCGTTGGACCGCTGCCGGAGAAGCGAAATCCGTGGCCCTCTTGGGCAATGCCGCCGATGTCTTTCCCGAACTGGTGAAACGCGGCGTGCGCCCCGATATCGTGACCGATCAGACCAGCGCCCATGACCCGGTGAACGGCTATCTGCCGCAGGGTTGGAGCATGGCCGACTGGCGCGAGAAGCGCGAGAGTGCCCCCAAGGCGGTCGAACGCGCCGCCCGCGCCTCAATGAAGGTACAAGTCAAAGCGATGGTCGATTTTCACGCGGCGGGCATCCCCACGGTCGACTATGGCAACAACATCCGCCAGATGGCGCTGGAGGAAGGGTTAGACAACGCCTTTGATTTCCCCGGCTTTGTCCCCGCCTACATTCGTCCGCTGTTCTGCCGGGGCGTGGGGCCGTTCCGCTGGGCGGCGCTGTCAGGCGATCCGGAGGATATTTACAAGACCGATGCCAAGGTGAAAGAAATCCTCTCCGAAGATACGCACCTGCACAACTGGCTCGATATGGCCCGCGAGCGTATTTCCTTCCAAGGTCTGCCCGCACGGATCTGCTGGGTGGGTCTGGGTGTGCGCCACAAGCTCGGTCTCGCCTTCAACGAAATGGTCCGCACTGGCGAGCTAAGCGCGCCCATCGTGATCGGGCGCGACCACCTCGACAGTGGTTCCGTCGCCTCGCCCAACCGCGAGACAGAGGCGATGAAAGACGGCTCTGATGCCGTGTCGGATTGGCCGCTGCTAAACGCGCTTTTGAACACTGCCTCGGGGGCCACTTGGGTATCTCTGCACCACGGTGGCGGGGTTGGCATGGGCTTTTCGCAGCACTCCGGCATGGTGATCTGCTGTGACGGGTCCGAAGACGCTGACCGTCGCATCGAACGGGTTCTGTGGAACGATCCGGCGACGGGCGTGATGCGCCATGCGGATGCGGGCTATGACGAGGCGCTTGATTGCGCCCGCGCGCATGGGCTGGACCTGCCGGGTATCCTTTGAGCACCACGCGCCGCCGCCCTCACGTGGCGGCGCATCAATAGCGGGTCGTCAGCCGGTGACCGGGGCGATGCGACAAGCGCACATAGGTCACCGCCTGCCCCTCCCACCATGTCGAACGCTCGACCGTGAAAACCGGATCACCCAAGGCGCAGGCGAGATACTCACTCAGCCGCTGATCGGCCAGTCCGGCGGAGAGGCTGATCTCAACATCCGAAAAAGGTATTGCCGAGATCAGCCATTCGTTCGGCCCCACCTCTGCAAAATCCTCCTCCCGCGCCTGCGGCAGGGTCGCAAGGTTGATCCAGCGGTCTTCATATTGATAGGGATCGCCATCGGCGTAATGCATGCAGACCAGATGCAGCGCCTCGCTGCCTGCGGTCAGTTTCAGCCGCGCGCGCAACCAGTCCGGCGCAGGCTCAACCGCGTGGCTCACCAGCGAATAGCGATAATCAGCGCCCTTCTCTTCGATCTCGGCCCGGACCAGCGGAATGTCGAAGCGCGCCTGCCGCACCGGGGCCATGCGCACCCGCGTCCCGGCTTTGCGGCGGCGCTCGATAAACCCTTCGTCGGCCAATTCGCGCATGGCACGGTTGACCGTCGCGCGGGCGCAGCCATAGGTCTCGGCCAGATCGACCTCATTGGGCACAAGACTACCCAGAGGCCATTCCCCCTTGGTGATCTTTGACAGGATGTCGGTTTTCACATCCCGGTAGGTGACTTTCATAAGAACGGCCCTGCTGGGTTCATGACTGTTTTATCAAGCATTACACTAGATCAATCGTCAGCCCAAGCGCCCCCGCGCGCCCCACCCGGAGAGAAACCGCCTGAGCGCGGGCGCGGGTCTTGCCTCGCCCCGCGTTTGCTGGAAAATTACGCGCCACCTGCCCCCTCACCCAGAAAGGCCGCCCATGCGCGTTCAGCCCCCGAAAATCCGCACCGCCGCTTTGATGCTGGGCCTTGGCCTGCTCGCCGCTTGTGGCGGTAAGCAGACCGAAGTGGTCGCGGTCCCGGTGGGTGAGGTGGAGTGTATGGCGCGGGCGATGTATTTCGAATCCAACCGCTCCAGCCGCGACGGGATGGTCGCCGTGGGCACGGTGGTGTTGAACCGCGTCCATTCCGAAGCCTTCCCCGATACGGTCTGCGGGGTGGTCGGCCAGCGCAATCAGTTCGCACCGGGCGTGATGACGAAACCGATGAGCGATCGCGGGGCCCCGCTGGCCCGCGCCACCGCGCTGGCGGTGCTTCAAGGTGAGCGTCACCCCAAGGTCACCCGCGCGAAATTCTTCCACGCCGCGTGGTACAATGCCAATTACAACAACATGCATTACGTGGTGACCGCAGGCGGCAATGCCTTTTACGAAAAGCGCCGTCCGGCCCTCGTGACCACGCCCAGCCCGCTGCCGCCGCTCGAAGGGATCACCCCGCTCTGAGCGTCACAGAACCCCGCGCGCGAGCAGGATCAGCACCAGATAGCGCCCGCCTTTGGCAAGGGTGACAATCAGCAAGAAGCGCCAAAGCGGTTCGCGCATCATGCCCGCGGCCAAGGTCAGCGGATCGCCGATGATCGGCACCCAACTGGCCAGCAGGCTCCAATACCCCCAGCGTTGATACCAGCCAGAGGCCCGCCCCATCTGCCGCGCCGAGAAAGGAAACCAGCGGTGATCGGCAAAATGGCTGAGGTAGCGCCCGAGCAGCCAATTCAGCAGCGAGCCCAGCACATTCCCCAGCGTCGCCACCAGCCACAACAACGCCGTGGCATGGGCACCCGACCACATCAGCCCCAAAAGCACCGCTTCGGATTGCGCGGGGATCAGCGTCGCCGCCAGCAGCGCCGCGAAGAACAGGCTCAGCAGGGCCAGCATGTCAGCGGCGAAGGACGGAAAAGGCGAAAAGGCCGGGCATGCCGCGTCAGTAAAGACGCCGTGGCGTGAGGGCAAGCCGCAGCCGCGCCTTAGGCGTTCCGCGCCGCAGTTGGGCAGCCGCGCGGCCTACTTCGTCAGGATCAATTTCCCTGCCCGTGTGATGCGCAGCGTATAGGTTTGGCCGTCCAGCACGATATTGGCCGTCGAGCCATTGGGCACCAAGGCACGCGCATCATGCACGGCGTCTTCGACCGGTTGGCCTGCGGGCGAGGGATCGGGCAGCTTTTGCATCAGGCTCATCCTGCGTCCCCCATCTGGCGGGCGCGTTGCAGATCGATGAGGTGCTCAAGGCCAAGGCCATCGCAGGGCGCGGTATCGTTGCTGCCAAGCGCGATATCGCGCCAGCTGTTGTTGGATTGCGTCTGTAGCCGGGCATGGGCCATTGGCTCGGGCGTGGTCACGGGTGTCCTCACGGGGGCGGGCTCCTTTCCATTGACATCCGGGCTTCCGACGCGCGGTGGCTTGGACGGTTTCGGCGTAAAGTCGTTCATACCCCGGCCAAAATACCGGGCTCTTATAACGGCTACTTAATCCGATTATTTTAGTCAAGTATAGAAAGTCCCGCCTGCCCCGCGTCAGACTGCTTCGATTTGCTGAATAGTCTGAAAGCCCTCGAACCGCGGCGCGCCTTCGTGCAGCTTGCGGGTTTGCCCCGCCCGCGCATGCGCCGCGCGAAAGGCGTCGCTGGTGGTCCATGCCCGAAAATGCGCTTCGCTTTCCCAAATGGTGTGCGAGGCATAGAGGATCGTCCCCTCCTCCTCTGGCCCTTTGAGCATGTGGAAGGACACGAACCCCTCCGTCTCTTTCAGATGGCTTTCGCGGTTCAGCCAAAGCTCTTCGAATGCGGCGGCATTCTCGGGCAGTACGGTGAAACGGTTCATGGCAAGGTACATGGGCGGGTCCTTTAATTCTTGGTCAGGGCGTTACAGGGGTCTTCGCGCTTGGTGGGCGGGATCAGGCGGGTCTCGTCAAATGGCATCTCTGTCTGTTTTTCGACAAAGCCGATGGCATGGGTCGTGACCTCGGGGGCCGCTTGCGCGATCAGCGCGGGAATGCCCCAATCGGTGCGGGCATGGCCGTTGCCGGTGATCACGGCCACGGGCGGGCCATAGGTCTCAAGCGCCTTGAGCGCCGCGCGCGCGAATGTGGCGTCGCGGTAGCGTTGCACGGCGACCATGCCCCCCATCATGTCGCGCGGCATGGCCCGGCAATGAGCGGCGAACTGCACCTCGATGCGGGCCGCCAGCTGATCGTCGGGCAGCGGTTGATCAAGGCCAAAGCGCGCCGCTTCCGGCCCGAAAAGCGCGGCTGCGCCTTCAAGATACACACTGCGCACCGCCTCGCGGGGGGCGGCGGCACCGATGATCCGGGCTTCACCCAAAGCATCGAAGATCGGCGCGTAGATGTCGAAATCCTGCCAACCACTTGCCGCCCAAGCCTGCGCAATCTGGCTGCGATCGGCATCGGCTTTCGCCCCCTGCGCGGCGGTGAGCATCTCGAACACCACAGCAGTGGGGCGCAGCGTCTCCAGCGCGGCGGCCTGTTCGAGATGGGCATGGGGGTTGTCATGCACCTCCCCCAAAATCACGATCTCGGCGAGGGGGTCGGCGCCCGCGGGCAGCGCGAGCCAGAGCAGCAAAGCGGCCCTGCGGGTCTTACCGCTCACGATTTGCGCTCATCCGTGTCGGTTTTCAGTTCGGGATCGTTATAGTCGTTGGGGTCAAAATCGTCGGGGTCGAAGGGGTCTTCGTCTTCGGCGATGCCGCTGACATGGGTGGTGCCGCTTTCTTCATCGAAAACCAGCCCATAGTTCGCCTTGCCCTCGCTTTTGTAGCGCCGGAATTCGTGGATGCCTGCGTAGACAAAAACCAATGTGATCGGCAACAGAATCAAAAATGCGATAATCTGGGCGTCCATAAACGCGCTCCTTTAGATGCTTGTCGGGGGCCTGTATCACCGAAGGGGGCGCGGCGGGGTGGCACTGCGCGACCGGTGATCCGGCCAAAGATATTACGGTACGCCGCGCGGGGCTGCGCGGTCTGACCCGATGCGGCCCTATCCGAACCGCCCTGTAAGAGAAAGCATTAATCCGGGGGCTTTGTTCCGCAAGCTCTATTTGACTGGCCCTTGTTCTATTGAGGTTGGCTGGCCTTCGCGCCGCAAATCCCCCAGCCTACGGACTGCTCCGCGCGGGGGCAGCCGCGCCGCCCAACCGCCTATAAAGCAAGCACAAACGCCTGCCCCCAGACAGCCGTTCCCGAAAAAACCGCGCGTTACAAAAGCTTCGTCAAACTTAAACATTCGTGACATTCACCGCTGCGATAGCTCGCCCCGCAAACCCCGGGGGACTTATGCTCGTCATATCTGAACTGACCAAAACATTCGGCGCGAACACAGCGGTGGCCCGCGCTAATCTGCAGGTCGACAAGCCGCAGATGATCGGGATCATCGGCCGCTCTGGCGCGGGGAAGTCCACGCTGCTGCGGATGTTAAATCGACTGACCGATGCCTCCTCTGGGCAGATCCTGTTTCAAGGGCGCGATGTGACCGCCCTGCGCGGCGCGGCCCGGCGCGGCTGGCAGGCAGAATGCGCGATGATCTTTCAACAGTTCAACCTCGTCCCGCGAATGGATGTGGTGTCGAACGTGCTGCACGGCACGCTCAACCGCCGCTCGACGCTCAGCAGCATCTTCAACCTCTACCCCGATGCTGACATCACCCGCGCGATTGAAATCCTCGACCGTCTGGGCATCGCGCAACATGCGCCCAAACGGGCCGAGGCGCTCTCGGGTGGCCAGCAGCAGCGCGTCGCCATCGCCCGCGCCCTGATGCAAGACCCGCAGATCATTCTGGCGGATGAGCCGATCGCCAGCCTCGACCCGATGAACGCGCAGGTGGTGATGCAATCGCTGCGTCGCATTCACGAGGAAGACGGCCGTATGGTCATCGCCAACCTTCACACGCTGGATACCGCGCGCCGCTATTGCGACCGCGTGGTGGGAATGCGCGACGGGAAAATCGTCTTTGACGGCACGCCCGAGCAACTGACCACCAGCATGGCCCGCGAAATCTACGGTGCAGACAGCAGCTTCTCCGAAGCCGCCACCTCAACCGAGATCGAAACGCTGGACAAGGTGCCAGCCTGACACGACCCGCCCCAATGGGCATATTTTCAAACTGGAGACGACAAAATGAAGAAGCTCATCGCCGCCGCACTGGCAACCACGGCCCTGACCGGCGCTGCACTGGCTCAATCCGCAGATGTCACCGAATTTCGCATCGGCATCCTTGGCGGGGAAAACGCGCAGGACCGGATGAACTCCTACGAATGTCTACGCGGCTACACCGAAGAGCGCCTTGGCGTTCCGGCCAAACTCTTCGCCCCTGCCGACTATAACGGCGTGATCCAAGGTCTGCTGGGCGGCACGCTCGACATGGCGTGGCTCGGTGCCTCGGCCTATGCCGCCGTTCACCTGCAAGACCCCGAAGCGGTTGAGCCGGTGCTGGTCAAGATCAACCTCGATGGCTCCTACGGCTACCACTCCATCGGCTTCGCACGCAAAGATGCGGGCATCAACACGCTTGAAGACATGCAGGGAAAAGTCTTTGGCTTTGGCGATCCGAACTCCACCTCTGGCTACCTGATCCCCTCCATCGAAATCCCCCAGACAACCGGTGCCACCATGGAATCCGGCGACTACTTCGGCGAAGTGAAATTCACCGGCGGGCATGAGCAGACCATCGTCGCGGTCAACAACGGTGATGTCGCGGGCGGCGTGACATGGGCCGACGGTCAGGGCAATTGGGAAGACGGCTACAACTCCGGCGCGCTGCGCAAAGCCGTGGATGCGGGCCTGATCGACATGAACGATCTGGTGGAAATCTGGCGCTCCAAGCCGATCCCCGAAGGCCCGGTCGTGCTGCGCAAAGACCTGCCCGAAGAGGTCAAGACGACCATGACCGCACTGGTGGATGAGCTGCACGAGATGGACGCCGACTGCGCCTATGGTGTGGCCGCGGGCGAAAGCCTCGGCTTCGATCCGATTGCCCATGACGCCTATGTCTCGATCGTCGAAGCGCGCAAGGCGAAATCTAACTGATCCTAAGGGACAAAAGACATCTGGCAGGTCCCGGCAACGATTGTCGGGGCCTGTCGTCATAGGGGGACGACAGATGCAACAGACCACCACCGCGCCTGATATCACGGCGGATTACCTTGCCCATACCCGACAAAAGCGGGTGATGAATATGATCCTGCTGGTCGTTTTCGTGGCCCTGCTGATCGGCGGCTTCGGCACCGCCAATGCCCGCAACGCTGGCGGGTTCTGGAACGGGCTGCCCAATGTTTTTGATTTCCCCGCCGATGTGCTGAGCGAGGCATGGGAGCGCGTCCATCTGCTGCCCGGCTATTTCGTGAAATACCTCCCCTCTCTCATCGAGACGGTGAACATCGCCGGGGCCGCGACGCTGATCGGTGCGCTTTTCGCGTTTTTCGCCGCCCTTCTGGCCACACGCGGCCTTGCCCCCGCGCCATGGCTCGTCGGCCCCCTGCGCCGCCTGCTAGACGTGCTGCGCGCCGTGCCTGAAATTGTCGTCGCCCTCGTGCTGATCTTTTTGCTCGGTGGTGGCCCGGTGCCTGCGATGATCGCCATCGCGCTGCATACCGTGGGCGCGCTTGGCAAGCTCTTCTCTGAGGTGAACGAGAACGCGTCGCTCAAGCCCGTCGATGGGCTTGCCTCTGTCGGGGCGGGCTGGCTGCAACGGATGGTCTTGGGCGTCGTGCCACAGGTCGCGCCCAACTATCTCTCCTACGCGCTGCTGCGGTTTGAGATCAACATTCGCGCCTCGGCCATCCTTGGTTTCGTCGGCGCAGGCGGCATCGGCTATGACCTGCGCAACACGATGTCTTGGGGCCAAGGCAAATTCGACGAAGCAGCGGCGATCTTTCTGCTGCTCTTCGGCACTATCATCATCGTTGACCAAGTCTCGAGCCATTTCCGCGACCGGCTGACCCATGGCCGCGCCTATAAGGACAAGGGAGCCATCCTGTGACCGACCTTACCGCTTCCACCCTCCCTGCCCAGCAGGTCGCCAGCCGCAGCTTCCGCCGCAAGCGTATGGCGAGCCTCGCCGCGCCGGTGCTGATCCTTGTCTACCTCACCTATGTCTTCTTCGCCTTCGACGTGGCCGGGCTAGGTGATCGCATCAACGTGTCGAACATGAAGACGCTGGTGGCCGACAGCTATAGCTACAAAACCCATGTCGCCCGCGACAACCGCAACGGCGAGATGGAGATCGCCATCGAAGGCGAGCGCAAGGGCCGCTATGCGCCGGGCACCGCCCCCGATTGGGTCACCTTGGGCGAGACGACGCTTGTCGAGCTTGGCAACGGCCATACCGTCGAACTGGGGCCGGAGGTGCGCTATGACGTGCCGGGCTACGGCCTGATCACCGCCACGCCGGGGCGCAGCGGCGTCAATGCCACCCTGCCCGACGGCCCCCTGCCCGAGTGGATCAACGCCTCTAAAAACCGCCTTGCGATCACCACGGACGCGGGCCGCCTGACGATCACCCGCAACCGTGCCGAGGTCTTTCGCTATTTCAACGGCTGGGAGCTGTTCTTCTTCACGCTCGACAGCCCCTACCATGGCATGTCCCCGCTAGAGCTGCTGCGCAGCGGTGAATACGGCGCGATCTGGCAGGATTTCTGGACCAACAAAATGTGGCGTCACGGCGATGTCGCTTGGGCGCTGGTTGAGACCATTCTCATGGCCTTTCTCGGTACCTTTGGCGCGGCGATGATTGCCCTGCCGCTGGGGTTCCTCGCGGCCAAGAACTTCTCCCCCTTAGGCGGTCTGCGCTTTGCCGCGCGGCGGTTGTTCGACTTCCTGCGCGGGGTCGACGGGCTGATCTGGACCATCGTTCTCTCCCGCGCCTTTGGCCCCGGCCCGCTGACCGGGTCGCTGGCGATCCTGCTGACGGATACCGGCACCTTCGGCAAAATCTTCTCAGAAGCGCTGGAGAATGTGGACGACAAGCAGATCGAGGGCATCGCCTCCACCGGGGCAGCACCTGTGCAACGCTACCGCTTTGGCGTCATCCCGCAGATCACCCCGGTGCTGCTGAGCCAAGTGCTCTACTATCTGGAATCCAACACCCGTTCAGCCACCATCATCGGCGCGATCACCGGCGGCGGCATTGGCCTGCTGCTAACCCAAGCGATCATCACCCAGAAAGATTGGGAGGAAGTCAGCTATTACATCGCGCTGATCATCCTGATGGTCGTGGCGATGGACAGCTTCTCGGGCTGGCTGCGCCGCAAGCTGATCGCAGGCACCGAGGCGGGTCACTGATGGCGCGTCTCAAACCCGATGCGCCCTTCCTCCACCCGGACTGCGAAGTGACCGACACGCAGTTCGGGCGCTATGTCGAGATCGGGCGCGCCACGCGCCTCGCCCATTCCGAAATCGGCGATTACTCCTATTGCGACCGCTGGTGCGACATCGCCAACACCCAAGTCGGCAAGTTCAGCAATATCGCCGCCAGCGTGCGCATCGGGGCCACGGATCACCCGATGGAAAAGGCCAGCCTGCACCACTTCCACTACCGCGCCGGGGATTACTTTGACGGGGCCGAGGATGACGCCGATTGGTTCGCCCTGCGCCGCAGTCGCCGCACGGTAATCGGCCATGACACATGGTTGGGCCACGGCGCGCAGGTCCGGCCCGAGGTGACCATCGGCAATGGCGCGGTGGTGGCGGGCGGGGCCATCGTCACCCGCGATGTGGCGCCCTATATGATCGTTGCTGGCATCCACGCCAAACCGCTGCGCCGCCGCTTTTCCGAAAGCATCGCTGCGCGGATGGAGGAATTGGCCTGGTGGGATTGGCCCCATGAACGGCTGCACGCATCATTGAAGGACTTCCAAACCCTGCCCGCCGAAGCGTTTCTAGAAAAGTACAGCTAGTCGCCGGGGTTGAGCGTCAGCGTCACGCGGTCCCCGGCGAACCATGTCACCCCATATTCCACCGGCACACACTCCGGGTCCACGTTAATCCCGGCAGACCGCAAGATCGGCGCGCCTTCGGTCAGCCGCAAATGCAGCGCCTGCGTGGCATTGGCCAGTTTCGCCGTCAGCCGGGTCGAAGCGCGGGTGTAATCTGCCACCCCGCCCTGCGCCAAGGCCGAGGTGACCGAGCGGCTGGTCTCAAGCGCTTTTAACAGATCAGGGAACCGCGCGGCAGGAAACAGGCTGCGGAAAATCGCGATGGGCTGGTCATCGGCCAGCGACAGCCCCTCATAGACATGCACGAGCGCCTCTCCCTCCAGCCCAAGCTGCTCGGCCTCATGAGCTGAGGCTGCGCGCGTCTCCAACGTCAAAATCTCCTTCGCTGGCACCCGTCCCGCCGCAGCAAGGTTCTGGTGAAACCGCACCCTCTTGCCGATGGGGTAATCCGTGGGCCGCTGCGCCACGAAGACCCCCGCTCCGCGACGGCTGTAGGTCAGCCCGCTCTCGTTCATTTCGCTGATCGCCCGGCGCACCGTGTGACGGTTGACCCCAAACCGCGCCGCCAATTGCGCCTCGGTCGAGAGCCGGTCGCCGGGGGCGTATTTCCCCGTGGCGATGTCATGGGTCAGCGTGGCGGTGATGGTTTTCCAGATCGCAGTTCGGGCCATGTCGTAGAAGTTTCACATATCCAAGCTTGCGCCAGCGGGAGGCCAGCGGCTAATACTTGTCTAGTTGTATAGTAAATTAGACAAATGCACAAGGTGTCTAGATGACGGTTGAAATCAAAGAAAAGACCCGCGATCGGCAGGCTTGGATGGGCCTGCTCGCGCGGGCCGAGGCCGCTGATCTGGCCCAGCTCTGGGCGCGCTACGGCGCGGTTCCAGCCCATGACCTGCTCCGCGCGCCAGAGATCGGTGGCGTCATGCTGCGGGGCCGGATGGGCGCCGTGGGCGATGCCTTTAACATGGGCGAAATGTCGGTCACGCGCTGTTCGGTGCGGCTTGCGGATGGGCCTGACGGCCACGCCTATGTCCAAGGCCGCAGCCGCGACAAGGCGCTGCAAGCCGCCCTCGTTGATGCCTTGATGCAGAGCGATGCCGCCAATGAGGTCCGCAGCAATCTGCTCGACCCACTGGCCGAGATCGAGGGCCAACGCCGCGCCCGCCGCGCCGCCAAAGCCGCCGCCACAAAGGTCGATTTTTTCACCATGGTCAGAGGAGAAGACTGATGCAGACCCTATCGCTGACAGGCGGGTTTCGCGACGCGCCGAAAGACGCCGCTTTCGCCTTTCGCGCGGTGATGAACGCCATGGCCAAACCGGGTGAGATCAACAGCGTGACCGGGGCCGAACCGCCTGCGGGCCTCTCCATCGCCGCCGGGGTCGTGCTGCTGACGCTCTGCGATCCCGAAACGCCACTCTACCTCGCCCCCAGCCTCGACCGGCCCGAGCTTCGCGACTGGATTACCTTCCACACCGGCGCGCCCTTCGTCCCGGCCAGCGCCGCTCAATTCGCCTTGGGCACTTGGGCAGAACTGCCCCTCAGCGACTTCCCCCTCGGGACCGCCGCCTACCCCGACCGTTCCGCAACGCTGATCGTCGAGGTGGATGATCTACAGGCCAACGGCGCAACCCTCACCGGCCCCGGCATCAAAGGCCGCACCGCGCTGTCGCTGCCCGACCGCGCGGCCTTCCAACAAAACGCGGCGCTCTTCCCGCGCGGTTTGGATTTCATTTTCACCTGCGGCGACCGTCTGGCGGCGCTGCCCCGAAGCACAAAGGTGTCCTGATGTATGTAGCGGTAAAAGGCGGCGAGCGGGCGATCGACAACGCCCACGCATGGCTTGCCGAGGAGCGGCGCGGTGACGCAAGCGTGCCGGACCTGAGCGTTGCGCAAATTCGTGAACAGATGACGCTGGCGGTGAACCGGGTGATGGCCGAAGGCTCGCTCTATGACCCTGACCTCGCCGCGCTGGCGATCAAACAGGCGCGGGGCGATCTGATCGAAGCGGTGTTCTTGATCCGCGCCTATCGCACCACCCTGCCCCGGTTTGGCGCCTCGCGCCCGATGGAGACTGGCTTAATGGCCTGCGACCGCCGCGTCTCGGCCACCTTCAAGGATGCGCCGGGCGGGCAGGTCTTGGGGCCGACCTTCGACTACACGCACCGGCTGCTTGATTTCAAACTGGCCGCCGATGGTGAGGTGCCGTCCGCGCCCGAAGTGGCCGATGCCGAGCCTTCTAAAGACACGCCGCACATCATGGAATTCCTCGACCGCGAAGGGCTGATGCAGCGCGACACGGATACCAGCACCCCGCCGCGCGATCTGACCCGCGAGCCGCTGGAACTGCCCGCCACCCGCGACCTGCGCCTGCAAGCGCTGACCCGCGGCGACGAAGGTTTCGTGCTTGGCATGGCCTACTCCACCCAGCGCGGCTATGCGCGCAACCACGCTTTCGTCGCGGAACTGCGCATCGGCAAAGTGGCGGTCGAGATGGACATTCCCGAACTGGGTTTCGCCATCGAGATCGGCGAGGTTGAGCTGACCGAATGCGAAACGGTGAACCAATTCACGGGCTCCAAGTCCGAGCCGCCGCAGTTCACCCGTGGCTATGGGCTGGTCTTCGGCATGTCCGAGCGCAAGGCGATCTCCATGGCGCTGGTGGACCGGGCATTGCGTTGGGAGGAACTGGGCGAAGACAACCTCGGCGCGCCTGCGCAGGATGCGGAATTCGTGCTTTATCATGCGGATAACATCCAAGCGACGGGGTTCTTGGAGCATATCAAACTGCCCCATTACGTCGATTTCCAATCCGAACTTGAACTGATCCGCAAGCTGCGCCGCGAGGCAACGGCGGCCCAAGACGCGCCGCGGGAGGCCGCAGAATGAGCCCCGCCATGACACCGAGCGAACAATACACGAATGAGGACCGGGGCATGAACGACTACAACTTTGCCTATCTGGATGAGCAGACCAAACGGATGATCCGCCGCGCGATCCTGAAAGGGCTGGCGATCCCGGGCTATCAGGTGCCCTTTGCCAGCCGCGAAATGCCGATGCCCTACGGCTGGGGCACGGGCGGGGTGCAGGTGTCTGCCGCCGTGCTGACGCCCGAGGATACTTTCAAGGTGATCGACCAAGGCGCGGATGACACGACCAACGCCGTCTCGATCCGCCGCTTTTTCCAGAAGACCGCCGGGGTCGCGGTGACCGAAGCCACGACCGAGGCCAGCGTCATCCAGACCCGCCACCGCATTCCCGAAGCCGCGCTGCGCGAAGATCAGGTGCTGGTCTATCAGGTGCCGATCCCCGAACCGCTGCGCTTTCTTGAACCTTCGGAAGTCGAGACCCGCAAAATGCACGCGCTGGAGGAATACGGGCTGATGCATGTAAAACTTTACGAAGACATCGCCCAACACGGCGCGATTGCCACGGCCTATGCCTATCCGGTCAAGGTCGAGGGGCGCTATGTGATGGACCCCTCGCCGATCCCGAAATTCGACAATCCGAAACTGGAAATGGCCGCGATCCAACTCTTCGGCGCAGGGCGCGAGCAGCGGATCTATGCGCTGCCGCCCTATACGCAGGTCGTGTCGCTAGATTTTGAGGACTACCCCTTTGAGGCCAGCAAGGCAGACCACCCCTGCGGGCTTTGCGGGGCCGAGGACAGCTATCTGGATGAGTTGATCGTCGATGACGCAGGCGGGCGCTTGTTCATGTGCTCCGACACCGATTATTGCGCGGCCCGTCAGGCCGCCGGACATCGCGGCGCGGAAGCGGCCCCTGTGTTGGAGAGCGTGGCATGACCCCTTTATTGCAAGTTGAAAACATCGCGAAATTCTATGGTGCGCGGATCGGCTGCACCGATGTCAGCTTTGACCTCTACCCCGGTGAGGTGATGGGCATCGTCGGCGAAAGCGGCTCGGGCAAATCCACGCTGCTGAACACACTGGCGGGGCATCTGACACCGGATCGCGGGGCGGTGCGTTTCGACACCCGCGCCGATGGCCTGCGCGACACGGTGACGATGAGCGAGCCGGAGCGCCGCATGTTGTCGCGCACCGATTGGGCCTTTGTCCACCAGCACGCCCGCGACGGGCTGCGCATGAATGTGAGCGCGGGCGGCAATGTGGGCGAGCGGCTGATGGCCGTGGGCGCACGGCATTACGGCGACATCCGCGCCAGCGCCACCGATTGGCTGGGCCGAGTGGAGATCAACGAAGATCGGATCGATGACCGGCCTTCGGCCTTCTCGGGCGGGATGCAGCAGCGTTTGCAGATTGCCCGCAACCTCGTGACCGGGCCGCGGCTGGTCTTCATGGACGAACCCACCGGCGGGCTGGATGTGAGCGTGCAAGCACGGCTGCTCGACCTCCTGCGCGGCTTGGTGCGCGAGATGGGGCTGAGCGCAATCATCGTGACCCATGATCTGGCGGTGGTGCGGCTGCTGGCGGACCGGCTGATGGTGATGAAGGACGGCCATGTGGTGGAAACCGGGCTAACCGATCAGGTGTTGGACGACCCGCAGCATGGCTATACGCAGCTTTTGGTCTCTAGCGTGCTACAGGTTTGACGGTGCAGGGAAATGTTTCGCACGCGAAACAAAGGACAAACGTTAACAATAGGTTAAACAAGGCTGAACCCATGATACGCGTGGAAAATGTAAGTAAATCCTTCACCCTGCACAATCAGGGTGCGGCGGTGATCCCGGTGATGCGCGGCGGTGAATTGACCGTGGCACGCGGCGAATGCGTGGCGCTGACCGGGGCCTCGGGGGCCGGGAAATCAACGCTGATGCGGATGATCTATGGCAACTATCTGACCGCCTCGGGCCGGATCATGGTGGGCGATCTGGATGTCGCCTGCGCCGCCCCGCGTGAGATTCTGGACCTGCGCCGCAACGTGCTGGGCTATGTCAGCCAGTTTTTGCGCGTCGTGCCGCGGGTGGCGACGCTTGATGTGGTGGCCGAACCGCTTCGCGCGGTGGGCAGCAACGAAGCCGAGGCACGGGCGCGGGCCGGAGAACTGCTGGCGCAGCTCAACATCCCGCAGCGGCTTTGGCAGCTCAGCCCCACGACCTTTTCAGGCGGCGAGCAGCAGCGGGTGAACATCGCGCGCGGCTTTGCGCACCCCTACCCCGTCTTGCTGCTGGATGAGCCGACGGCGAGCCTTGATGCCATCAACCGCGCCACGGTGCTGGCGCTGATCGAAGAAGCCAAGGCCCGCGGCACGGCGATCTTGGGCATCTTCCATGATGAGGCCGCCCGCGACCAGATCTGTGACCGCGAAGTGGACGTGACCCGTTTCACCCCCGGACTGGCCGCATGAGCGGGCGTTTTATCGCGGTGGTCGGCCCGTCGGGTGTGGGCAAGGACAGCGTGATGGCGGCGCTGGCGGAAGCGCAGCCCGATTTGTTCCTCGCCCGCCGCGCCATCACCCGCCCAAGTGCTGCGGGGGGCGAAGACTTTGACGGGATCGATGAGGCCGCGTTCCTGCGGTTGGAGGCAGATGGCGCCTTTGCCTTGAGTTGGGCCGCGCATGGGTTGCGCTATGGCATCCCCATCGCGGTGGAGACGGCCCTAGCCGAGGGGCGCGACGTGCTGGCGAACCTCTCTCGCAGCATGCTGACCGAGGCAAAGCTGCGGTTTGCGCGGTTCGAAGTGCTGTCGCTGACCGCTTCGCCCGACGTATTGGCAGACCGGCTGCGGGGCCGTGGGCGCGAAACCGAGGCGGAAATCTCCGCCCGGTTGGCCCGGGCCGACCGCGCCCTGCCCGACCATATCGCAGCGATAGAGATCGACAACTCCGGCCCGCTCAAGCAGACCGTGGCTCAGGCGTTGGCGGCGCTCTATCCCGAGAGGGCGGCGCGGTGAACCTCGTGGAACATACCGTCTTCGGCCTGCCCCACCAGCGTCAGACTGCCCAGCGTGAAGGGCTGCGGCAGGTGCGGCGCGATATAGGGGGCCAGCGCCGCGGTGACCTGTGGCAGATCGCTTTTCGGGAGCTTGCCGGTCAGTGTGAGGTGAAAGCGAAACGCCTCCATCACGTAAGGATAGCCCCATTTCGTCAGGTTCGCCTCTTGCGCCGGGGTCAGGTTGGCTTGGCGGCGGCGGGCCAAATCCGCCCCTGCCGGGGGTGCGCGAAAGGCATCGAGCCCGCGCACCACCTCGGCGGCCATGGCATTGAGCGCGGCGGCGTCCCCTTCAGGCGTCAGCGCCAGAAAGCGGCCCAGCGGGGTCAGGGTCAGACCGTCCAGCGTGACGGGGGCAAGCTGCGCACAAACTGTCTCGAACGCGGATTGCAGGCCGTCAGCCGATGTGCCTTCGGCCAAAACAAAGGGCGGTTTGATCGTCGCATGCAGCCCGTATTTGCGCGGTGTTTCGGTCACGGCGGCCACGTCCAGCGCGGCCACTTCAGGATGCGCCACGGCCTGCCCGCGCGCCACATCCCAGCCCAGCCAAGCGGCTCCGGCTTCGGCCAAACTGCCCTGCGGCGTGTAATAGATCGCGTAGCGGTGGAACTTCATTCATCTTCTCCCTGCATCCATGGATGCGCAACAAGCGTGACGTTCACATGACAAAAGAAACCATTCTCGCCAATGCCAAAATCATTCTGCCCGATGCGGTAATCCCCGGCAGCGTGGTGCTGCGCGACGGGGTGATCGCCGATATCGCCGAAGGCACCGCCGTGCCACAGGGGGCGGTCGATTGCGCAGGCCGCTACCTCGCCCCCGGTCTGGTGGAACTGCACACCGACAACCTTGAGCGCCATATGAAACCGCGCCCCAAGGTCGACTGGCCGCACCGCGCGGCGATCATCGCCCATGACCGCGAGTTGGCGGGCACCGGGATCACCACGGTTTTCGACGCGATCCGGGTGGGGTCGATCCTGTCGGACGCGGGACGCAAGCGCTATGGCAAATATGCCCGCGACATGGCCGATGAAATCCTGATGATGCGCGACAGCGGGGCGCTGGCGATCAGCCACCATATTCACCTGCGGGCCGAGATCTGTTCGGAAACGCTGGAGGAAGAACTGGCCGAGTTTGGCCCCGACGACAAAGTCGGCATTGTCAGCCTGATGGACCACACCCCCGGCCAGCGGCAATTCCGCGATGTGCAAAAATTCGAGGATTACGTCTGCGGCAAAAACGGTCTGCCGCGTGAGGATTTCGGCGATTACGTCACCTTCCTACATGGGCTGCAAGAACGGCTGGGCGCGAAACATGAGGCGGCAGCCGTGGCAGCCGCCGCGCATTATGGCGCCGCACTGGCGAGCCACGATGACACCACAGCCGAGCAGGTCGCGACCAGCCACGCCCACGGCGTGCGCTTGGCCGAATTCCCCACCACCCGCGCGGCGGCAGAGGCCTGTCACGCCCAAGACATCGCAACGATCATGGGCGCGCCGAACCTCGTGCGCGGCGGGTCGCATTCGGGCAATGTGGCGGCAAAGGAATTGGCGGAACTGGATCTGCTCGATATTCTGTCGTCTGACTATGTCCCCGCGGCCCTGCTGTTGGGGGCGGTGCAACTGGGCAATCTTTGGGGCGATATGGCGCGGGGGCTGGCGACCGTCACCCGCACGCCCGCGCATCACGTAGGCCTGACCGACCGGGGCGAGATCGCCTTGGGTGCGCGGGCCGATCTGATCCTGTTCGAGGTGATGAAAGATGCGCCGATCCTGCGGTCGGTCTATGCCATGGGCCACCGCGTCGCGTAGCCTCTCATCCTCTCCGGCATCCGCCAATCTTGGCGGGTGCTGGCCCGCGTTTTTCTGCGCAAAAACCCGCCCCTTGAAAGAATGTGCTTCTTGCGCTCGTCTTGCCGCTTCATAAGACTAGGTTACATATACCCTGCAACTTGCAGGTTGAATTTAGCCGGGTCCAACGACCGACAAGCTTGAGGAAAATGGTGCAAGAAGCATTGAGATTGGCGAGCGATCGCCTTGGGCAGATCGTCGAAGACGCGGCAAGCGAAGTTTACCTGTTTTCAGTCGAAGACTTTACCTTCACCCTCGCCAATCGCGGCGCGCGGGAGAACCTTGGCTATTCGATGGAAGAGCTGCGCGGCATGGCGGCGTGGGACATCAAGCCCGAACTGACGCGCGAGGCGTTTCTGGACCTCGTCGAGCCGCTGATCAACGGCAAGACGACAACGATTGAATATGAGACGGTCCACCAGCGCAAGGACGGCTCGCGGTATTGCGTTCTGACCCATTTGCAGCTGATCTCAACCGAAGGCGAAAAGGTCCTTTATGCGGCCATTCAGGACATCACCAAACAGAAAGAGACCAACGCGGCGCTGACCAAAGTCTCGGCCCGGCTGGACGCGATCCTGAGCAACACCACGATGGCCATCTTCATGATGGACGACAAACAGCAATGCGTCTTTATGAACCGCGCAGCCGAAGAGTTGACCGGCTATAAATTCGAGGAAACCGTCAACAGACCGCTGCATGACGTGATCCACCACACCCACCCCGACGGGCGGCATTTCCCGATCGAAGACTGCGCCATCGACCGCGCTTTTCCGGAAAACCACCAGACGCAGGGTGAGGAAACCTTTGTCCATAAGGACGGCAGCTTCTATCCCGTAGGGTTCACCGCCTCGCCAATGAAAGACGAGACGGGAAAGACCGTGGGCACAGTGATTGAGGTCCGCGATCTGCGCGAAGAACTGCGCGCGCGCAATGCGGAGCTTGAGTTCAGCAACGCGCTGAAAACCAAGGTCGAAGAGGCCATGGCCGAACGGGACCGGCTTGAGGCGCAGTTGGTACAGGCGCAAAAGATGGAAGCCGTGGGCCAACTCACTGGCGGCATCGCGCATGATTTCAACAACCTGCTTCAGGTGGTGGGCAGCAACCTTCAGCTTTTGTCAAAGGAACTGGCCGAGGTCGACGCCAAGCGGCGGTTTGTCGACAACGCCATGGCGGGGGTGTCGCGCGGCGCAAAGCTGACCGCGCAACTGCTCGCCTTTGGGCGGCAGCAACCCTTGGAGCCGAAGCCGCAAAACCTTGGCCGATTGGTGCGGGGCATGGACGACATGTTGCGCCGCACCCTTGGCGAAGGGATCGAGGTCGAGACGGTGATCTCGGGCGGGCTGTGGAACTGTCTTGTCGATCCGGCGCAGTTGGAAAACGTGATCCTGAACCTTGCGATCAATGCGCGCGACGCGATGGCCCACCATGGCAAGCTGACAATCGAAGTGGGCAACGCCGCCCTTGACGACGCCTATGCCCAAAGTCACCCGAATGTGGCCCCCGGCCAATATGTCATGCTGGCGATCACCGATACCGGCGCAGGCATCGCACCGGAGATCATGGAAAAGGTCTTTGATCCCTTCTTCACCACCAAAGACACGGGCGAAGGCACGGGGCTTGGCCTCAGCATGGTTTACGGCTTCATCAAACAGTCCGGCGGGCATATCAAACTCTACAGCGAAGAGAACCAAGGCACGACCGTGCGGGTCTATCTGCCGCGCACGCAGCGCCAGGAAGAAAGCGCCCCGTTGCCTGCCACCACCGAAACGCCCACGGGCAGCGGTGAGGTGATCCTCGTGGTCGAAGACGACGCCGCCGTGCGCGAGACCGCCGTCGATCAGCTGCGCGATCTTGGCTATGGCGTGCTCACCGCCGAGAATGCCGATAGCGCGTTGGCAATCGTCAAAAGCGGGGTGAAGATCAACCTGCTGTTCACCGATGTGGTCATGCCCGGCAAAATCCGCAGCCCCGAGCTTGCCCGCGAGACCAAGGCGCATCTGCCGAATGTCGGCGTGCTCTTTACTTCGGGCTATACCCAGAACGCGATTGTCCACGCCGGGCGGCTCGACGAAGGGGTCGATCTGCTGAGCAAACCCTACACCCGCGAGCGGCTGGCCCTGAAAATTCATGAGATTCTCTCTCGCCAATTCGGCAGCGATGCCGCCCAAGGGGCGCAGGAAGACGCGCACAGCGCCCCCGATGACGCACCTAAAATTTTGCTGGTCGAAGACGATGCGCTGATCAGCATGGCGACCGCGGATATGCTTGCCGATCTGGGCTATGCCGTGACCGAAGCCGACAGCGTCGCCGCCGCCGAACGCAGCCTTGAGGCCGAGCGGTTCGACATCATGTTCACCGATCTCGGCCTGCCCGACGGCTCTGGCATGGATCTGGTGCAGCACGTCACGCAACTATGCCCCGAGATCGCGGTTATCATCGCCTCTGGGGCCGATCCGCGAGAATATGCCGAAGGCGAGACCGAGCCCTCGCGCTATGTCAGCTTGATGAAACCCTATGACGAGCATTCTTTGAAACGCGCCTTGGAGCAGTGCAAAGAGCCTACGGGATAAGGCGGCTAGGATCAGCCCCGTTTTCGATCTATGACGTGAGAAAACAAAAGAGAGGCAGATCATGCGCAGGATCACATTCGCAGCCGTTTCCACCCTTATTTTCGCCGCAGGTTGTGCGGGCATCGCCGCCGATCAGGTGATGGTCCACCGCACCGGACCGGATGAGCTTTTGAAGCTGCGGTCAGGGCCCGGGCTAGATTTTGGGGTCATCATGGGGCTGCCCGATGGCACCATCTTGAACCGCCGCGACTGCGTGACCGAGATTGGCCAGCTTTGGTGTCGGGTGTCCTTGGCCGATGCGCCAGAGGTGCAGGGCTATGTCTCGGCGGACTATATCTCTGACGTTTGATCATAGGTCAGACTGCGGGTGGCGCGCATCTGATGCCGCCCGCGGCGCTCTTTGGTCAAGCCACCGCGCCCCAGCCCAGTTGGCGGCGCCTGTCGTCGACAGGGTGGGGCATTCGCCCCCTGCAAGCCCCCTGTCGCCCCCCCTGTTCGGCCCCCCTGTCGATTTCCGCGTGCACCGCTCTATCTCAGCCCTTCACACCCTTCGTGAAACCGCTGAAATATCTCAAGAGTAAGGAAAACCATGTGCCGCTTCCTCGCCTATATCGGACCTGAACTGCCAATCGAGTCGCTGCTCCTTGCGCCTGAGAACAGCCTGCTGAATCAGAGCCTTGATCCGGAACTTCACCCCAGCCTGCAACTGGCCGGTTGGGGCTTTGCCGCTTGGAGCGCGCATCTGCTGAAACCCGACGCGCCGCTGCTTTATCACCGGCCCAAAGCGGCCTTTCACGACGACAATGCCAAGACCCTGATCCCCAGCCTGCAGGCCCATACGATGCTGTCGCATATCCGCGCGGCCTCTTATGACGCCAGCGTCGTGCAGGCCGATGAAAACTGCCACCCGTTTTCCTTTGACCATACCCCGTGGATCATCGCGCAGAACGGTGCCCTGCCCCATTGGCGGCAGTTGCAACGTGAGCTCCTGCCCCATTGCAAAGATCAATACCTCACCCAGATGCGCGGCACGACGGATACGGAATTTCTCTATGTGCTGCTGCTGTCCTTGCTGGAAGGCGACAGCGATGACGATGTGCAGCGCGGGTTTGAAAAACTACTGAAGGTGATTTGCAAAGCCGCGCGCGACCTCGATCTTGCGGCGCTGACCAAACTCAAGATCGCGCTTGTCAGTTCGGATCGGATCATCGGCGTGAACTTTGGCTGCGGCCATGAGGGCGAAACCGATGTGACGGGCGATTGGGAAAAGCTGCGAGAGGAGGACCTACCCCTTTCGATGCTGCTTGAGCCGATCTACCTCCTTACCGGCGCGAATTTTGAGGACCATGCGAATTCTTACGACATCGACCCCTGCCCCGAGGGGGGGGCCACCTCGGCCATACTCGCGTCAGAGCCGCTGACCGAAGACGGGGACGAGTGGCTGAAAATCGAATTCGGTGAGATTGTCCTTCTGGAGCGGAAAGACGGGCGGATCAGCAAGACGGTGCGCAAGCTCGACGTTTAAGCGCCGCCCCTGCCCCCAACTGATAGGAGCCAGTCCATGACAGATCGTTTCGACAATTTCGCCGACCTCTCTGCCGAGATGACAGCGGATCTCGACTATCGCATCCGCGCCGAGGATCGCGGCAGCGCGGTGATCATTCTGGCGCCCCACGGCGGCACGATTGAGCCTGAGACCAGCCTGATCGCCGAGGCCATCGCGGGAAGCGACTATTCCTACTATCTGTTCGAGGCGCTGAAGGCCGGGGCGCATGGGGATTTCCACATCACCTCGCACCGCTTTGACGAGCCGCAGGCGTTGGAGCTTGTGGCGGAGGCGACGGTGGCCGTGGCGATCCATGGGCGCAAGGATGATGGCACCGAAACGGTCTGGCTTGGTGGGCGTGCCGAGGCGCTACGCGATGCCATCGGCGCGGCCCTGCGCGACGCGGGCTTTGACGCGGCGCCCAACACCACCCTGCCCGGCGTACATGAGACGAACATCTGCAACCGCACCCGCTCTGGCGAGGGGGTGCAGCTTGAACTGCCTCGGTCGCTGCGGCGCATCCTCGCCGAGGATGCGGATATGTTAGAGAGGTTTTGTCTTGCGGTGCGCGGGGCGCTTTAGCCTAAAGCGGCAGGCCCAGCACGGGCCTGCCGAGGTCTTAGCTTCGTTTTTGAAACAAGATCACCATCAGCGCCAGAAGCGACGAGCCCAGCATCAACAACAGCGACACGGCGTTCAGCAACGGGGTTGAGCCTTCTTTCAACCGATCGAACATGGCGATAGTCAGCGGCGCGTCAGAGCCTACCAGCATCAGCGTGGTGTTGAAGTTCTCAAAGCTCATGAGAAACGCCACCACGACCGCCCCAATCATCGCAGGTGCGAGGAACGGCAGCGTGATTGTGCGCACCGCCGTCAAACGATCCGCACCAAGGTTCAGTGCTGCCTCTTCCAAGGTGCGGTCGAACTTCTGCAAGCGGGCCGAGATGACGAGCGTGGCGATGGTAGTGATAAAGCTGAACTGCCCCAAGATCACCAACAATAGACCGGGGCGCAGCGCCTGAATGTCGATCTGCGCCATGTCCCAGACGCCATTGGCCAGCGTGGATGAGAACACCAGCACCGAGATGCCCAGCACGATGCCGGGGATCACCAGCGGCAGCAGCATCAACACATAGAGAAACCCCTTGCCGCGAAACTCATAGCGGTTGAACAAAAAGGCGTTCGTCGTGCCCACGCAGACCGACATGATCGCCACGCAAAGCGCCACGAAAGCAGAGGTGCCCACCGACCGCAGAATGCCGCGTTCATGAAAGACGCCGATCTGCGGGCGCTCCTCGCCAAAGAACCAATTCCACGTAAACCCCTCCCACGGGAGGGAGGGGAACTGGCTGTCGTTGAAGGCAAAGACCGCGACCACGGTGAGTGGCAGGGCCAGGTACAAAAAAAACAGCGCCACATAGCCGCCATAGAGGATGCGAAAGCTGCGCGATTGCGGGATTGTCGGGATCATTGGATCACCCCATCGTTTCCTTGAGGGTCCGGCCCGTAAGCCAGAGCATCCCCCAGACGATCACCGAAGACAGCACCAGAAGCATAAAGCCAAAGGCGGCGCCAAGCTCCCAATTGGAGCGCACGATGAACTGGTTATAGATCATTTCGGTGAACCACAGGCTGTCTTTGCCGCCCAGCATTGTCGGCGTCAGGTAGTTCCCCAGACTCAGCATGAAGACCACGATACAGCCCGAGACAATGCCGGGCATGGCGTGGGGGATGATGATCTCCCGCAAGACCGAAAGCCCGCTTCCGCCCAGATCATATCCCGCCTCAATCACACTGTCGTCGAGGCTTTCCAGCGTGGTGACAAGCGGCACCACCATAAAGAGCATCGAGGTATAGACCAGCCCCACCATCATCGTGGCATCGGTATAAAGCATCTCAACCGGGCGATCCGCCAGACCCACCCATTGCAGCAGGTTCGAGACGAGACCGGTCTCGCGCAGCAGGATCATCCAGCCGAAAGTACGCACCAATTCAGAGACATAGAACGGGATCAGACAGAGCAGGAACAACACCTGTTGCAAGCGCCCCTTCGCCATCTTGGCGATGTAATAAGACACCGGAAAAGCGATCAGCAGCGTCAGCGCGGTTGCCAGCACCGACATCACCGCCGTGCGCCAAAAGGTCCGCAGATACAGCGGTTCGGTCAGCGCTTTTTCGTATTGCGCTAAGCTGGTTTCATAGACGCCAAAGCTGATCCGCTCGCGCAGCGAAATCAGCAGCATGTCGATATGCGGGATGATGATCAGCAGACCCAGCCAGAGCACCAAAGGCGTCAGCAGCAGGTAGAATGTAATGCGGGATTGGCTGCGCATCAGGCGGCCCCAAAGCAGGTCGCCTGCCCCGCACCCCAGCCGATATGCACCGCATCGCCGCGTTTCAGGTTTGAGAATTCCCCCGATTGCGGCAGGGTCACGTCGAGCGTTTCGCCAACATCGTCCTGCACCAACACGCGCGAAGCCGCGCCGTTGAACAGTAGGCCGGTCACCGTGCCCGTCAGTTGATTGTCAAAGCCTGCAAGCGCATCGGCGCTGGCGGCAAGACGAATGGATTCAGGCCGCACGAAAATCTCGGCGCGTGCGCCTTGGGCAAGGCCCGCGCCCGTCGCCCGCATCGCCAGTCCGCTGTCGGTGCGCAGTTGTAGCGCGTCGCCCTCAACCCGCTCGATCTTGCCCTTCCAGCGGTTTGATTCACCGATGAAGCCTGCCACGAAGGGTGTTTCGGGGCGGTAGTAGAGGTCTTGCCCCTTGCCGACCTGCTCAAACTGCCCGTTGCTCATGACGGCGATCTGGTCAGACATCACCAAGGCTTCGGACTGATCGTGAGTGATATAGACGAATGTCGTATCAAAGGCGGCTTGCAGCGATTTCAGCTCAACCTTCATATGCTCGCGCAGTTTCAGGTCCAGCGCACCAAGCGGCTCATCCAGCAGCAGCACGTCAGGCTCCAACACCATGCAGCGCGCGATGGCGACCCGTTGTTTCTGACCGCCCGAAAGCTCATCCACCTTGCGCGCGCCGATCCCCGGCAGGCCAATCCGGTCGAGCGCCTCATCGACTTTGCGCGCGATCTCTCCCTTGGCCATGCCGCGGCGGCGCAGGCCATAGCCGATATTCTCGGCAATCGTCATCATCGGGAAAAGCGCCAGATGTTGGAACACCATGTTCACGGGCCGCTTGTTCGGTGGCGTGTCGAGCACTGAGCCGCCCTTGATCCAAATGTCGCCCGAGGTCGGGTCAAGAAACCCCGCGATCATCCGCATGATCGTCGTCTTGCCGCAGCCCGAAGGCCCGAGGATGGAGAAGAAACTGCCCGGCGGCACCGTGAAGGAGACGTTGTTAACAGCGGTGGTATCGCCGAACCGCTTCACGAGGTCGACGCATTCCAGATCAGGGGTCATGTGAATTCCGTATAAAGAAGCGACACCCTCGGGATGAGGGTGCCGCTCGTAGGGTCAAATATCAGTTGGCAGCTTGGACACGGTCCAGCACTTCGCCTTCGATCGCTTCCAGACCGGCAGGCACCGGCGGATACCATTTGATGTTGTCGATGGCTTCCTGCGGGAAGCTGGCCTGATACTTGGCTTTCAGGCTGTCTTCGGCAAACTCATCCGCGCCGGCAGAGGCCGTGAAGTTGCCCGCCGCTGCGGTGATCATCGCCGCGACTTCGGGCTGCATGACAAAGTTGATCCACTCATAGGCCACATCATCGGCCTGCCCTTTGGCGGGCAGAACGAAGGTGTCGATCCAGCCCAGAGCGCCCGAGGCCGGGGCCACGAAGGTCAGGTCAGCGTTGTCGTCGTTCAGCTTCCAACCGCCGGTGTCCCATGCCATCGACGCGGTCACTTCGCCCGAGCGCAGCAGGTTCATCAGCTCATCACCGCCACCCCAGTAGGTTTTGACGTTCTCTTTGCATTCGATCAGCTTGGCTTCGACCTTGCCCATGATCTCGGCGTATTTGGCTTCGTCGCCATAGGCGGCAAAGGGGTCTTCGCCCATCGCGAAGGCGAAACCGATCAGGGTCGGACGCTTGAGGCGGTAAGAAACCTTACCCGCCACTTCCGGCGCGCAGAGGTCGGTGTAATCCTTGACCGTCTCGCCCGCTTCGGCGGTGTTCATCACCAGACCGGAGGTGCCCCAGACATGCGGCACGCCGTAGACGTCGCCGTTCACGGTGGTGTTCGCCATGGTCGAATCGAGCATGGAGGTGATGAAAAGCTCTTTGTTCAGCTTGGAGACGTCGATCGGTTTGTAGATGCCAAATTCCATCTGCGGGCCCATGATGCGGTCTTGCGAAGGCTGGGCGAGGTCGAAACCACCGCCGCCCGTGGCGCGCAGCTTGGCGATCATCTCTTCATTGTTGGATTTCGTGACTTCGACGGTATGGCCGGTCTCTTCTTCGAATTTCGCGACCACGTCCTCAGGTGCGTAACCGCCCCATGTCAAAAGACGCAGCGTGTCGGCTTGAGCCACGGAGGCGAGACCCGCCAGCATGGTGCCGGCCAGCAGAATGGTTCGTGTCATGGGAAATCCTCTTTCTAGTGTACTAATTGTCGGCAGAATGCGCGCGTTAGACCATTTGGTCAATTTATACTTCGACGCATTGCGGCCCCTTGTGGCCCGACAATGCAAAACATTTGTGACAGAGGGGGAAAATGCCGTTTGTTTTAGCAGGGTTGCTGCGGGCCTAGGCGCGCCGTGAGGCCGCAGCTACGGCGGCCTTGTTCATCCGGACGCCACAGCGGCGGTACTGCAAACCAGCCTTGCTGGGGGGCGAAGTCGGGGGCTGCCCTTCGGCCAAACCCTTTCCCATACGTGGGCAATCACCGCAGGGATAATGGCCGCGCCGGGAGGCGAAACCGTCGTAGTCTCAGCAAAACGCATGCGTTCTCGGGCAGGATCACCCACCCGAGAATGCATTGATCTTGCTCAATCAAGGTAGTGCGTCAGCGCGAGGGAGACTTCGGGCACATAGGTCACCAAGAGCAGGACAAACGCCAGCACGGCGATGAACGGCAAGTTGGTGCGCGAGGTTTCCCAGATGCCCGCGCGGGCGATGGAGCAGGATGTGATAAGCACCGATGCCACAGGCGGGGTCTGCTGACCGATGGCAAGGTTCAGCGTTACCATGATACCGAAGTGGATCGGATCAATCCCCACCGCATTGACCAGCGGCATCACCACCGGCACGACCAAGATGATCGCGGCGGCCCCATGCAGGAACATCCCCAAGACCAGCAAGAGCAGGTTCAACAGCGCCAGAACGATCAGCGGGTTCGTGGTGACTTCGGTGATTTGGGCCGCCAAGGTTTGCGGCACCTGCGCTTGGGTCAGGAACAACCCCAAGGCGGCGGAGGTGGACACCAGCAGCATCACCACGCCAGTCTGGCTGACGCCTTCGAGCATGGTCTTGCGGAGCCGGGACACATCCAGATCACGGTAGATGAACAGCCCGATCACCAAGGCCGCCATAACCGCAAGCCCCGCGCCTTCGGTGGCGGTGACCAAACCAGAAAAGATACCGCCAAGGATGATGACCGGCATGGTCAAGGCCCAGAACGCCTCTTTGAAGGTCCGGCCCACATGGCCCAGATCAAAGCTCTCGGCACGCGGCAGGTCATAGCGAACGGCCAGCAGATAGGTCACCGTCATCAACAGAAAGGCCCCCAAAAGGCCGGGCACGACCCCCGCGACAAAAAGCTTGATCACCGAGGTTTCGGCAATGGCCCCGTAGAGGATCATCGGGATCGAGGGCGGGATGATGATGGCAAGCGATGCCGAAGAGGATGTGATCGCCGCCGCCAATGTCCGTGAATAGCCGCGCCGCTTCATCTCGGGGATCAGGACGGTGCCGGTTGCGGCCACATCGGCCACAGCCGAGCCAGAGATCTCGGCAAAGACCATCGAGACGCCGATGTTTACCATGCCAAGCCCGCCGCGGATAAAACCGATCAGCGCGGTGACAAAGTTGATCAGCCGCAGAGAGATACCGGAGGTGTTCATCAGATTGCCCGCCAGAATGAACAACGGAATGGCAATCAGCGGAAAGGAGGTCGAGCCGGAATAGAGCTTGATCACCATGTCATAGAAGGCGTCTGGCCCGGAAGTCAGCAGAAAGCCCGCCATGGAGGTCACCCCGATCGCGACGGCGATGGGCACGTTGATCAAGATCAGGGTGATCAGGGCAATGGTGGTGTAAAGGAGGATCATTTGGCGGTGTCCTTTAGGTCGAGCGTGGCGGTTTCGGCCTCGGCCTCG
Organism: Sulfitobacter sp. D7; assembly: GCF_003611275.1. Taxonomy (NCBI): domain Bacteria; kingdom Pseudomonadati; phylum Pseudomonadota; class Alphaproteobacteria; order Rhodobacterales; family Roseobacteraceae; genus Sulfitobacter; species Sulfitobacter sp. D7. The sequence continues at coordinate 1,114,090 of NZ_CP020694.1, read as the reverse complement.
GCGATGGCTTTGTCGATTTCTGCATGTTCGGGATCAATCCCTTGCGCGGCCAAGCGCAGGGCGCGCGGCAGGGTCAACAGGGTGCCGATGATCATCAAGACCGAAGCGATCGGGATCACCGATTGCACGATGTCCAAAGTCATCCAGCGCAAGGACAGCAGTGAATCCCATTTCGCCACCGCCAGGACGGCATTGCCGTAATAAGCTGTGACGGAGAAATAAATGATGACGAGCAGCTCGGAAAATAAAGTCAGCACGATGGCCGCAGATTTCGGCAAGGCGATGACGATGCCCGAAAAGCCCATGTGCTGGCGCATGAACACCGCATAGGCGGCGCCGAAATAGGTGAGCCAAGCCAGCAGGACGCTGGCAATCTCATCGTACCATGCGGGCGATGCACCGAGGTAACGCATGGTGGTCGAATAAACGACCGCTCCCGCCAGTGTCACCAACAGCGCGAGGCAAACCGTTTCGATTGCCCAAAGAAGTAAACGCTCGATCTTAGCGACCATGCCTGTCTCCTGTTCTGAGTGGCCCCGGCCAGCCCATGCCAACCGGGGCGAAGCTGCGTTTACTTGGCCAGTTCTTGCGCGCGCGAGACGAGCGCGTCGCCCCCCGGCACTTGGCTGGAGAAGGCAGCGTAGATCGGCGCGGAGGCTTCGATAAAGGCGGCCTTGTCGGCCTCATTGACCTCTACCCCCGCTGCACGGACCTTCTCGACCAATTCACCGTCGGCGGTTTCGCCTTGGTCCAGCGACCAGTCCTGAACGGATGCGGCAACTTCGGTCGCGGCGGTTTTGACCTCATCGGGAAGTTTCGACCAGGTTTCGGCCCCGGTGGTCAGATAGGTAGGTGAATAGACGTGGCCAGTCAGGCTCAGGTAGCCCTGCACCTCTTGGAAATTCGCGCCGACGATATTGGTCAGCGGGTTTTCCTGCCCGTCCATTGTGCCGGTCTGAAGGGCGACGAACACTTCAGAGAAAGACATCGGCGTCGGGTTTGCGCCCCATTCTTTGAACATCGAAACCCGCCATTCAGAAGACGGCGTGCGGATTTTGAGCCCATCCAAATCGCTGGGGGTGTTGATCGGGCGGGCATTGTTGGTGATCTGGCGGAAACCGTTTTCCCAAGTGGAGAGCACTTCAAGCCCCACTTTGCGCGCCAGTGGGGCCAAATCGGGCTGCACGATCTCGGCGTCGATTGCTTTTAGGTGCGCGCGATCCTGTACCAAAAACGGCATGTCAAATAGCGCAAATTCGGGCGCAACGTTGGTCATGATGGAAGAGATCAGCGTGAAATCCACGGTGCCCAGACGCAGCTTCTGCATCAGTTCCTTTTCGTTGCCGAGCTGTGCATCGGCATAGAATTCCACCGTGTGGGCGTCGCCCAGTTGCTCTTGCAGTTGTTCGGCAAAGCGTGCGGCGCTTTTGCCCTGCAGGCTGTTCGACGCCGCACCCACGGCCACCACATAGGTGTCCGCGGCCACGGGTGTCACAAGTGCAAAGGTCGCAGCGGCCAGACTGGCGCTCAGGCTCTTTGTAAGGGTTTTCATCGTATCTCCTCCGTTGGTTAAGAAAGTTCTGCCGCATCCATTGCACCTTTGCCTATCGGGAAATGAGCCACGAACGCACGGCAGCTTGTGCAGTCGTTCATTTTTCATTTCTCCCCTCCGTAATTTGGCGCTTTAGCATTTTGGCATTCCAAAACTCCAATATGATGCTAAGAGTGATGTCAACATGATTCGTCTTCGGAAGTGTCCGGCAGAACGAGAAACAGCGAAAAAAGAGAGGCCCTGATGACTAAGATCAAATCCGTCCGCACCCGTGTCTGGAACTGGAAAGGGCCGACCGTGCCCCCCTCGGGGAATTTCTGCACCAATGCGTCGGATGCCCTTTGGATTAAGGGCGATGCCATGGCGAGCTTTCGTTTTCACCAGTGGCTGACCTGCGAGATTGAGACCGAAGACGGCACGATCGGCATCGGCAATGCGGCCTTGGCTCCGACGCTGGTGAAACAGGCGATCGACGAATGGTTCGCCCCGCTGGTCGTCGGCGAAGACCCCTTCGACTACGCCTATCTGTGGGAGAAAATGTACCGCCGCAGCCACGCTTGGGGCCGCAAGGGGGTCGGGATGACCGCGATCTCGGCCGTCGACATCGCGATCTGGGATCTGATGGGCAAACTGGTCGACAAACCCGTGTTCAAACTCTTGGGCGGGCGCACCAAAGAGAAAATCCCGGTCTACTATTCCAAGCTTTACGCGGGGTCTGTCGAAAGCATGCAAGCCGAAGCGGAAGAGGCGATGCAGCACGGCTACACCGGCTTTAAAACGCGGTTTGGCTTTGGCCCGAAGGACGGCATGGCAGGCATGCGCGAGAACCTCAAACGGGTCGAAGCGCTCCGCGAGGTGATCGGCTACGACAAAGACCTGATGCTCGAATGCTACATGGGTTGGAACCTCGACTATGCCAAGCGGATGCTGCCCAAACTGGCGAAATACGAGCCGCGCTGGCTCGAAGAACCGGTGATCGCCGACGATGTGGCAGGCTATGCCGAGTTGAACGCCATGGGGATCGTCCCAATCTCAGGCGGCGAACATGAATACAGCGTGATCGGTTGCGCCGAACTGATCAACCGCCGCGCAGTCAGCGTGCTGCAATATGATACCAACCGCGTTGGCGGCATCACGGCGGCGCAAAAGATCAACGCCATCGCCGAGGCGGCGCAGATCCCGGTCATCCCACATGCCGGGCAGATGCATAACTATCACCTGACCATGGCCAATATTAACTGTCCGATGTCCGAATACTTCCCGGTCTTCGATGTCGAGGTCGGCAATGAGCTGTTCTACTACATCTTCGAAGGCGACCCCGAGGCGCAGGACGGGTTCTTGCAGCTCGACGACGACAAACCCGGCCTCGGCATCACCATTTCCGACAAACATCTTTCCAATTTCGAGATCACAGAATGACTAAATACTCCGGCATCTGGCCCGTCGCCCCTACCCCGTTCAACGATGACGGCACGGTCGACTATGAGGGCATGAAACGTGTGATCGACTGTATGGTCGATCAGGGCAGCGATGGCATCTGCATCCTCGCCAACTTCTCTGAACAGTTCCTGATCACGGATGAGGAACGCCGCCTTTTGACCGAGGTCTCGCTCAAGCATATGGCGGGGCGACTGCCCGTCATCGTCACCATCAGCCACTACGCAACCCAAATCGCGGTGGCCCGCGCGCAGCACGCCAAAGACCATGGTGCCGCGATGGTCATGATGATGCCCCCGTACCATGGCGCATTGCTGAAGGGCTCCGCAGAGCAAAGCTTTGAGCAGTTTGCCCAAGTGGGCGACGTCGGCATCCCGATCATGGTGCAAGACGCGCCGCTTTCGGGGGTCGATCTGCCGGTGCCCCTGCTGGTGCGCATGGCGCGCGAGATTGAAGAGGTGCGTCTGTTCAAGATCGAATGCCCGCAGGCCGCAACCAAGCTGCGTGACTTGATCGCGGCAGGTGGCGACGCCATCGAAGGCCCCTTCGACGGCGAAGAGGCGATCACGCTGCTCGCCGATCTCGAAGCCGGGGCCACCGGCGCCATGACCAGCGCCATGATCCCCGACCAGATCAAACCGGTGATCGACCATTTCGCGGCTGGCGATCTTCGGGCCGCGACCGATGCCTATGCCCGCGTCTTGCCCGCAGTGAACCATGAAAACCGGCAATGCGGCTTTCGGTCTGCCAAGGCGGCCATGGTCGAAGGCGGCGTGATCCGGTCGGAATTCTGTCGCCACCCGATTGCCCCATTGCATCCCCAGACACGAGAGTCCCTACTCCGCTTAATCCGGCCGCTTGAGCCGGTGGTGCTGAGCTGGGGAAAATGACATGAGCAAGAAGACCGACATCACGGACCTCGACACGGGCGAGCTTGCCCTCGCGCGGCCCCGCGCCACATTGGTAGAGGTCGCCGCCGACAAGCTGCGCGAGTTGATTTTGCTAGAGAAACTGCCCGCCGGGGCGCATATCTCGGAGCGTGATCTGGCCGCTGCCTTGGGCATCAGCCGCACCCCCCTGACCCGTGCTTTGACCATTCTCGAACAGGACGGGTTGATCGAATATTCGGTCACCCGTCGCCCGCAAGTGGCCAACCCCCGGCTGGATGAGATCGAACAGAACCTGATCGTCATGGGCGCACTCGAAGCCTTGGCAGGGGAGTTGGCCTGCGCCTGCATCACCGATGCCGAGATCGCTCAAGTGGCCGAGTATCAACGCCAGATTGAGGCCGGAGACAGCACCCTTTCCCCGTTGGAATCCTTTCGCCTCGATATGCAGATGCACGAAGCCATTGTGCAGGCAAGCCGCAACGCCCCGCTGATCGATACGCATCTCAAGTTCAATGCGCGGCTGTGGCGGGCGCGGTTTCAATCCTCGCAACGTCGCTCGGGCCGCGGCCAAACCTTGGCCGAACACCGCGCCATCGTCGACGCCCTGTCGCGGCGCGACGCCAAAGCCACATCCGAGGCGCTGCGCCATCACCTCGCCTCGGCCGTTACCAATACCAAAAACGCTTTGCAAGAAGACGGCAAAGCCAAGGACCACAATACAGAAACGGAGTGAACATGACCCCAAGAATTGGTGTTATCCCCGGTGACCCCAGCGGCATCGGGCCGGAACTTGTCGCCCGGCTGCTGGCCGATGACTGCTGCGATCAGGCGCAGATCCTGCTGATCGGCGACCGTCACGTCTTTGAGATGGGGCAGCGCCAAGCCGGGTGCGACCACACAATGACGGCGGTGGACGCGACGGCACAGGATTGGACGGCGCATGCGCCAATCGCCCTGCATGAGATGGAGACCATCGCGGCCGAGGATGTCGTCATTGGCCAAAGCACCGAAGCCTCGGGCCGGTCCACGCTACGGGTCCTCGACCGAGCGCTCACCTTTGTTCAGGAGGGGGTGATCGACGCAATTGTCTTCGCCCCGTTCAACAAGGCCTCGATGCATATGGCCGGGATCGGGCATTCCGATGAGTTGCATTACATCGCCGAAAAACTCGGCGTGACCAACTATATTTCCGAACTCAACACGCTCGACGATATGTGGACCAGCCGGGTCACCAGCCATATCGCCCTGCGGGACGTGGCCGACGCGATCACCCCCGACCGCATCCAAGAAGCCACCCGCCTGATCGACCGCACCCTGCGGCAAGCCGGTCACGCGCGGCCCCGCATCGCCGTTGCAGCGCTCAACCCCCATGCCGGGGACGGCGGCAACTTTGGCCGTGAGGAAATCGACGTGATCGAACCGGCAGTGCGTCACATGGCAGGCGGTCAAATGGCTGTCACGGGTCCGCTGCCCTCAGACACCGTCTTTCTCAAAGTCACGAAAGGCGAGATCGACGCCGTGGTCACGATGTATCACGACCAAGGCCAGATCGCCCTTAAATTGCTGGGGTTTGACCGCGGCGTGACCGTTCAAGGCGGGCTGCCGGTGCCCGTCACCACCCCGGCGCATGGCACGGCATTTGACATCGCAGGCCAAGGCACAGCCGACCTCGGCGCCACCCGCGCCGCTTTCGAGATTGCCTGCAAGATGGTCAGAAATTCGCAAAAGGAGACAGCAGCATGAGCTTCACCCCGCATGGTAAACATTTGATCGCCGGCACATGGGTCGGCGCAGAGCAGACCTTTGCTTCCGAACCCGCCAGCGGTCCGGCGCATGATTTCAGCGTCGGGACAACGGCGCTCGTCGATCAGGCCTGCGAAGCGGCCGAGGCTGCCTTCTGGTCCTACGGCTATAGCACCCGCGAGGCGCGGGCCGCATTCCTCAACACCATCGCCGACGAAATCGAAGCCCGCGCCGAGGCGATCACCGATATCGGCACGCGCGAAACCGGCCTGCCCGAAGCGCGGCTGAACGGTGAACGCGGGCGCACCACGGGGCAGCTGAGGCTTTTTGCCGATCATATTCTAAAGGGCGACTACCTTGATACGCGGGTCGATCCAGCCCTGCCCGACCGGCAGCCCCTGCCCCGCCCGGAGCTGCGCATGGTCCAGCGCCCGATTGGCCCTGTTGCCGTCTTCGGCGCGTCGAACTTCCCGTTGGCCTTTTCCACCGCCGGGGGCGACACCGCCGCGGCGCTGGCCGCAGGATGTCCGGTCGTCGTAAAAGGGCACTCCGCCCACCCCGGCACGGGCGAGATCGTGGCCGAGGCCGTGCATGCCGCGATTGAAAAATGCGACATGCCAAAAGGTGTCTTTTCCTTGATCCAAGGCGGCAACCGCACGGTCGGCCAAGCACTGGTGCAGCATCCGCTTATCAAAGCCGTGGGCTTCACCGGCTCGCTTGGCGGGGGCCGCGCATTGTTCGACCTTTGCGCCGCCCGGCCCGAGCCGATCCCGTTTTTCGGCGAACTCGGCTCGGTCAATCCGATGTTCGTGCTGCCCGAGGCGTGTAAAGCGCGCGGCCAAGCCCTTGGCGAAGGCTGGGCCGGGTCGCTGACGATGGGCGCGGGCCAGTTCTGCACCAACCCCGGCATCGCAGTTGTGCCGAAAGGCGCGGAAGGCGATAGTTTTGTCGAAGCCGCGACCGCAGCCCTGCAAGACGCACCCGCTCAGGTGATGCTGACAGACGGGATCGCGCAGGCGTACCGAGACGGCAAGGCCCGGTTTGATCGGCGCAATGCCGTGCAGCCGCGCCTGTCCACCGAAAGCGAAGGCCGCAACGCCCTGCCCAACCTCTATGAAACGGATAGCGCGGCCTATTTGCAGGATCACGAGCTTGGGGAAGAGGTCTTTGGGCCGCTTGGCCTCGTCGTTCGGACCAGCTCAATCGAAGAGATGGAAAGCCTTGCGAAAGGGCTGGAAGGCCAGCTTACGATCACGCTGCAAATGGACGACGCGGATACTGAGACTGCACGGCGTCTGATGCCAATCATCGAACGCAAAGCCGGGCGCCTGCTGGTCAACGGCTTCCCCACCGGCGTCGAAGTGGCCGACAGCATGGTTCACGGCGGGCCCTACCCGGCCTCGACCAACTTCGGAGCAACCTCGGTCGGCACCCTGTCGATCCGGCGTTTCCTGCGCCCAGTGTGCTATCAGAACATGCCAGCAGGCCTTTTGCCCGAAGGTTTCTGATCAAGAGGCTCGCCCAGTTCGGGCGGGCCACACCGCTTATGAACTCTTGAGGCGTGCGGCATTGGCTGCTGGTTCGGTGGCATTGGCGCCATGGGCGGTTCCTGAGCCAAGCGGGTTCACACCGCTTGGCCGATCTGATCGCTGGGTTGACCGACACCCCTTTATGATCCCTTGCAGAAATCCGGGGAAGGACAGCTTGCGGTCGGGCAACCCGACGCAAGGCGTTGCTGGAATGATCGACGGGCGGGAGCACTCCAAAGGGTCGATCGCAAGTAAATTCGGGCCGCCCCAAATGTTGCCCCAAGCCCAAAACGACGAAAGCCCCCGAAAGGGGGCTTAGCTCGTAAATCTTTAATGAGTAGAAAAATTGGCTCCGGCGGTAGGGGGCTCACCGCATAGACCAATGCCATTGATTTTACTGACTAATATGTGCTTGACTGTACAGTGATCCTTACCAGACTCCGGGATGTGCACGGAAACGTGCCGTACTTCGCGCCTTACTTCAAGCACCTCATTTAACAAAAGAAGATTTGCCACCAAGGTGATCCGACACTTTCCAACTGCCGTGATGGTTCGTTCCCTTCGATAGCCCTGAAAGCTCTGCCTTTACCACGGCTCACTCTCTACTTCGGACATCTTCTTAGATTTTAGTCCATCGCGCACCAGGATTGCCGCCTGCGTTCCCGGACACCATGGTCGGCCATCCGGCTGCTACTGCGCTCGGGTGAACTGCTGCAATGCGCAAAGGTTTTACGACGGTTGTGCCAATTCTGATGGACTGGGAAATACCAATTACTTGGAGGCTGTCCTGGCACTTATTCTTTTGTAGGATTACGGTCCCCTTCAATAGATCCGAGAGGCTGAATGCATGAATCGCCGGTATTATTGGACCAAGACTTGGGGTGCACCCGACATCCCAGAATACGACGCCCTGGCCCTCAGCCACGAAGGCACGCGTAAACGCATACTGAGCTACATTCAGCCTGGAGACATCGTTGTCTATCTGACGAGTGATGCGAAAGAATCCGATCCTATGTTACGCGGGCGACTTGCTGGTGCCGTCGAGATTGCCGATCCTGTCCAGGAGGTCGATGTCGAGTTTTTGCGTCCAGACGTGAAGCGACCGTTAGAGCATTATAGGCAGGGAGGCGGGCGGTTTCGCTGGCCCTTTGGCATCGCAGTTTCGCGGACTTGGACTTTTATTGAGCAGGAAAGCAACAATACTTTGATTCCAGACCACGCGGACAAGCGCATGCAGGGCGCGGCAAGCATCCATGAAATGCGACCCGAAGAGATCAGCCGCCTTATGTCGCTCAATGTTCGTGAACAGGTAAAGGATGAAGCAACTGCAAAAATGCCGTTCCAAGGCTCACTTCATCGCCCCTGGCGCCAAAAGGATGGGATGCGCGAACCGGCGAACGTCAATCCCGGCACGCACCTCTACATCGCGCAGATCTACGACGCCCATGGTTTGACATATAAAATCGGCTCCGGGAAGGTCACCGACAGGATTGACGACCTAAACCGGTACCGTCGCCTAACCCAAGGAGAGGCCAAATGGTCCGAGCGGTCATCAACTCAGTTCGCTACAGTTGCAGGAGCTCGGGCAGCCGAAGATTTTATTCTACTCGAAGCAAGAAAAGCTGGGTATGGCTCTTACGATCACTCGGAGTTCCTGGTCGGGATTTCGAGCCGCGATCTGAATGCACTTTACTCGAAGGCAATCGAGATCGGTCTGGCCGCGGATGCTGAAGAAATGCCATGTTGATTGTCACCGAGAACTGTCCCGGCAATTGAAGAAATTGTCATGGAGAATCGACCCATGTGCAACCTTGCCCTGCTGGGAGCTATGGGAGTGTTAGGCAAGGGATTGCTGATGATTAATCGAAAGTGAGCTACTCCCCATTTGTTGGACAGGATCTGGCGTAGTTTAAGCTACTCTTTGCACTTGCTGATCGTGGTTGGTTGTTTCAATTCTCTGCCAATAGACCACAGCAGGTGGTTTGCCGCCAAGGGCAGAATGCGGGCGCTTGTGGTTGTAGAACTCGATCCATTTTCTGACGCCATCTCGGGCCTCTGACCCGGTTTCCCAGGCATGCAGGTAGACGCATTCATACTTCAGTGACCGCCACAGCCGTTCGACAAAGATATTGATCCCTTGCCCGGCAGGGTATCGCGCAGCGATGTCCCGAGAGGGGAGGAAGCGGCCCTTGCCGTCCATTGAGATGCGCACGTTTGCGCTCCGCAACCTGTTCGTCCAAGCGAAAGACGTGAACTGGCTGCCCTGGTCCGTGTTCATTATGTCTGGCGGGCCGAACTTGTGGATCGCCTCATTCAGCGCATCAACGCAGAAGCCAGCCTCCAACGTGTTCGAGATGCGCCACGCCAGAACCTTGCGCGTGTGCCAATCCATGATGGCCACCAGATAAAGGAAGCCGCGCCGCATCGGTAGATATGTGATGTCGGCGCACCAAACTTGATTTGGCCGATCCACGCGTAGCCCCCGCAGCAGGTAGGGGTAAATCTTGTGACCCTTCGCCGCCTTGCTCGTGTTGGGTTTCTGGTAGATCGGCATGAGACCCATCAACCGCATAAGGCGTCGGATGCGCTTTTCGTTCACCAGATGCTGTTCATTGCGCAGGTGCCACGTCATTTGGCGCACACCGTAAAACGGGGTTTCCAAGAACTGCTTATCGATGACGCGCATCAGATCGAGGTTCATCTCGCTCTCACCCTTGGGTTCATAGTAAAATGACGACCGCGAGATCGACAGCAGGGAACATTGCTTGCCGACGGACAGACCCGGAATGTTCGGCTCAATCATCTTGCACCTCACTTGCCGGTCCAGGGTTTGAGCTTTCTGGCCAAAAAATCGTTGGCGACGGCCAACTCCCCAATCTTGGCATGCAGGCCTTTGACCTGCTCTTCATCGACTTCCGGTGCCTTCCGGCTACCTCGCTCGAACACACCAGATGCGCCCTCAAGCAATGCACGTTTCCATTGATGGATCATCGTCGGGTGAACTCCAAACCGACTGGCCAGCTCGCTGACAGTCTCTTCGCCTTTCAGCGCTTCCAACGCCACCTTGGCTTTGAATTCTGGGTGATGTTGCTTCCGTTTCGACATTCCTGATCTCCTTCGTGTTGAAGATCAGCAAACTACAAATCGCAGCTTACGTCAGTGTCCGATGTTCGGGGGGTAGCTCAGGCCTTGGGAAAGCGGCGTCGAAAGAAGAAGCCTGAGGGACGTTTTTCAAGATAGGGGATGTGTGCGACTCTGGTCATAGCCGGAAGCTCCGAAACGGTTTCAGGGCATCCAAGAATCGAGGGTGTGGACCAGTTTGGGCACGCATCTGTGCACCAGTTTGTGCACGTGCACAGGTGGCTCCGACTCTGGTCGGGGCCTTGCCAATAAAATCAACAACTTAGGGGAAATTGGCTCCGGCGGTAGGGATCGAACCTACGACCAATTGATTAACAGTTATGTTTGACTTGAAAAAATAACGGGAATTCGGGGAATCTGGTGTCATTTCACTCAGTAAAATCCAACAGAAGTTCGTTACGCTCATCAAAGTAGGGCCGTTGAACCTATGAGCATAGGATACCTAAAACAGCTGCCGATCAGCCTCTCTTTGGTAGTAAGACGGCTGCCCCCAAATTCCTGAACCACATCCGGACAACACACGCCAGATTAACTAAATGGTGCATTCAAACAATCCGGCATAACCGAAATTGCACCCTTCCCCATCATCCTATCTAACAGATTGCAGATATTTCCAATCTATGTCTGCCGAAATAATGATCGACGCTTACTGGGTGCGTCGATCATGTGCATAGTAAATCGCTCGGTCCTTGACCAGGATCTAAACTACCGCAGAAGGCTGGAATACAGACGCTCCCCAAGCGCCTCATCAATCAGCTTCTGACGAACCTCAAGAAAGCGTTCTATCTTGGAGACAATCGCCTGGAGCTCAGTTCCCCGGCCTGAGTAATCTGGAACTGTGGCAACGGCCCAAATGTCCCCCTCGCTATCATAACCGGCATGAATGAACTCGGCTTTCGAACCGATCACCTCGGCGGGAAGGAGTTGGCCGATTTTTTCTCGCACCGTCTCCAGAGGGTGCAAGACACGTTCATCAGTGACCTCGCCGCTCTCGAGCCGCATTACAGCAGCCTGAATATACTTATACTCACCGTGTAGCAGCTTCCGTATCGCAGATGCGCGAAGAGCCTCTGCAACTTCACGACCGTGCCGGACAGTTAGAACCGACAGTGCCTGAGTTCGGAAGCTTGAGGTCTTTTTCGTCGACATTTTGTTTTCCTTTTTTCTTTGATTGCGCGATTTTTCCGCGTCAAGAAAACTTCTCAGTATTTTCCGACCCTTCTCGGGTTCGAGACTGTCTTTGTGACGATAGCGGCGGAATGGTTGAGGTTTCACATTTGCGACCTCAACCAGATCCTCGCTTCTCGTATTCTCATCAGTATTGAGGCGAAGCGTGCGGCGCCCTACTTCGCCAAAAAGTCGATTGCCGCAGCTTCATCCCTCAGGTGATCAGGTGCAAACCGAGCATAAACAGTTTCTGTGACGGTCGTAGAGGAATGGCCCAAGAACTGTGAAATCTTGCTCATAGGGCTTCCGTTTGCCGCCATATGAACCGCGGCTGTATGTCTCAACACGTGGGGGTGTATCCCGACAATACCAGCCCGGTTCCCTGCATTTCGGAGCGAGGTGGTTATTTTTTTAATCGGCCCGCCATGACACTCGACTACGAAATCACTGTCGCACTGCTGTTTCCAGTCCAAAAGGAGCTTATGAAGCCCGTCATTCATCGGCACCATAGCTCGAGACTTGCGATAGTCTTCCCAATCGTGGGACTCATCCGTGAAATCGAGGTCGGCGTCTGAAGGGGCGACCCGCAGGTCGATTACCCGTGCATCAAAATCTACGCGGTCCCAAGTAAGTTCTAAGATCGCAGAGACACGACCAGCAGTTCCTAGCAATAGAGCAACTGCAATATGGAGGTGGGGAACCTTGCAAGTTTCCTTTAACAGCCGGCGTATTTCATCCTCTGTAAGCCAGCGGTCGCGACGTTTTTTTCTTTTTGGCTTTCTCAAGTTGACTGGTTTATCGATTAGGTTCTTCTTGAATGGATGATTCAACGTCGACTGAAGAAGATTGACCTCATTGTGCAAAGTGGTTTTTGCGATATGCTTCTTATGTTTCGCAAAGAACTGTTTCTTGCGGTGGGCCAAGTATTTGCTGACCTTTTCATCATCGATAGCTAATGGATGATAGTCACCTAAAATTGGCCCTATTGTTTTCCATGCATTGATTAGATCACCCTCAGTCTTGCGCCCCTGAAGATAACTTTGGTAGCGCATCCAAATATCTTCCAGGGTTATTTTGTAACCGCTAAGCGCCAATTCTGCGTTGAAACGGCGCTCACCTTCAATTAAGGCGGCAGCTCGGTTCGTCGCCTTCAGGCGAAAGCGTCGTCGACTGTCGGGATCTCCCGCCTTTTCATACCAGTAAACAACGTATTTTCCATTCAGTCGGCCTATTTCGAAGTTACGCATTTTCATATTCCTTTACATCGGCAGCACTGATCCGAATTAACTTTTGCCCGATCCGGAAACTTGGCAGCTCACCGCTATTGATCAGATTTCGAACCGTGTTCGGAGAGCACTTCCAGCGTTCAGCAAGCTGTGCGGGGGAGTAATATTTCTTATTCATCTCAGGCCTCTGATTGGCGTGGCAAACCATCAGTTCGGAGACACTTGCGTGTATCTGTCGGAGGCCTGAATGGGCCGCAGGAGGGCGATTTTGTCTCATATTCATAAACTTGCGTATCCAGAATCCGAAACAGTCGACCGACGCGGAAACACTTTAGGCGACCGCAGTAGATTTCGGCTCGAACCGAACGTGCAGAGCAGTTCCAGCGTGCAGAAAGCTCCAATGGAGTGTATACTTCTTTCATTTACAGTCCTTTGACGCACAGCACCGCTGCGCCTCGGGATCAGCCTTTATGACTGTCAAGAATGCTGGATATTTTCGTCCAGACACCGACAAGATTAGCTTCTGTCGCAAAGGCGAAATGAATTTCGCAAATTAATTTATAAACCATTGAAAAATAACGAAACTTAATACAGATGAATCAGTAGATGTTTGCTAAAGCCGCTTTAATGAACTAAATTCCAGAACGGCCAGACAAGCCATTTCTGGCCCGAAAATAGCGAAATTCGGATTTGGATCCCAGCCAGGCTATTTGGAAAAGTGCAAATGAGAAACGACATCTGTGCTTCATTGGGTTCGGAAAGCTGCTTATGCGTTTCAGGGATGTCTTCTTCTGAATGTCAAAATTTCTGCACGGTTGTTGACAATCCGACCCGCGCAAAATCGAGTCTTTTCATCCGCCGTGAATGACCGAGAGTTCTGCCACACCTGTATCGGATCAGGCACAATGATCTCGTTTACCCTCAGACGATATGTTTTGTTTAGCGGTCGTCCCCATAGCCGATGCGGTAAGATGGGATATCGTCGGCCAGTTCAACTCGCCTCTCGAAGGACACCCTCATAGTGCCTAACCAGCGTTCTTGATCGTCGGCCTCAAACTGGGGTGATACTGGCAGGCCTTCACCGTAGTCATGAAACTGCAATGTTTGGAGAAGCCGGGATGGGATGAGTATGGCTACACCACTCTCTATTCTTGCCCTGTAGACCGGCGTGTCGTTCATGGTAAATTCGTATGCAGCTACCTGATTAGCCTCGTTCGTAATGACCAAGTCCTCAGGCTTGGAGCTGCTACCGCTCTCATGCGACCACTGCCAGTCATAGAGCCATTCTGGGGCGCTCGCGTTATCGATCACGAGCAGGGGGTCATGACCAATGGTTCGAATTCGCTCGCTGCCTTCGCGAACCGCATGCCAGAACTCGAGGGGGGTCTGGCTGTCTATTCTGATAGGATGCAATTGTTGAAGGACATCTGACCAGACCACGTCTGCAACGCGGTCTGACATAACGTCACGCCACCATTCTGCCTCGTTGAGGACTGGCTCCCCCATCAAGGGTCTTGTGAATTCTCCTCTATTGAGCCCGCTGACCCTCATATTAAACTCAGTTAACCGATCTGAGGTCAAAACAATCTCGTCAAAAAGATGGCGTGGAAATTCGGTTTTAGAGAACGCCTTAGACGCAGCTGCCGAGCCCACAGCCGCAATCCGATCGGTGTCAATTGGAGCTTCAATAATCGCCTGGTCGCGATACCGAGTCAAAACAACGAGCGACTGCTCAATAAGCTGATGAGCATTGGTCCGCCGCTCTTCAAAGGAGAGGTCTTCCGCCGGACCAATCAGAGCAGCAAGCAAGATTGAATGACGCTCCTCGTCGAGTTCTTCAATAGCTGACTCCAGAGCTCGCAGAAGAGCTTCTCTGCGTCTGAGTGCCTTATCTTCACCACGGGTCAGGAGCCGGCGCAGTGCCTCATTGGCTGATTGCTGTCGAGGCATAAGTGCTAACAGCGCAATAACTTGCGCCGATGGAAGTGTAGAAAAGGATAGACCGCCGACGGATGTATACATGCGCATAGAAATCCGAGGTGCCTCTCCTAATCTGCTGAGTCCCTCCAGTAAATGGTCAATTCGACCTGCATAGCTACCTTCTGAAAACTGCGTGCCGGAGCCCACTACTCTGAGAGCCGAAACTAAAAAGTCGACGCCGGAGTTAGCTGGGAAGTCACGGGTGTCTCTGTCACCACGGTCATAGTGCTCGCCATGCAGTAGCATACGCGCCGCCTGGATTGCGGTATCACCTGAGAGTTGGTTCATCGCCCAGTGAATAAAAAGGCTGGCAAGCACGAGCGTATGATCCCGCCAGACGTTGTTAAGTATCTCGTCAAATAAACGCTCTGGTGTTATCACGTCACCGCTTGGCGTGAGCTGCAAGTCTTCGACGTCAGCCCACGAAAAGTTCAGCTCTTGAAGAGTGATGGCTTCTGAATGGACACGCCAAGGTCTTCTGGTGCGGATCGACCTAACCTCAGCTTGCTTCTTCCAATGCAACATCAGATCATTTGTCCAGCTCGTTGCAAGTGTATCGCCGGCCCAAACAGCCCGTGCCGTCATACGCATAGTTGCAAATAGATGAATCCAAAGGTTTTCTGAGGTGAGTCTCAGTCTCTCCCAACGTTGAGCACAATCTTCAGTGCGATCTGTTTCTTTGGAAACGGCTTTCAGTAAGGCTTCCCATCCGGCAACCTGCTCACGCCACGCGTGAGCATATACCTCACCTTGATGTGAGAGCGAGAACGGCTCTCGATCACCAATACCAGTTGGGGACTCAGCGCGATATTCTCCCGTGGCCCAATCGATCAATCGGCCAGACAAATCCTCACCCAACTGAATAATCGGTTGGAGCGCAGTAGATGTGATCCCGTCTGTTCGCACAAAAATTTTGTAAGGGATGAAGGCCATTGGCCTCATGAACTCCGGCTCGTCGGGAAGCCGCTCCACAACTCGACGAGTAACATCCCTGTAGGCTTCTGCCCACTGTTCGCTCAGCCGACGACTGAAGATCCCAGCGCCAGTGCGCAAATATGCGTAATTGAAGTCCTCATCACTTTTTTGGGCGAGCCGATACAGGAAAACGTGGAAATCCACGACATCGCTCAGCTGGTCGGCGAATTCGCTTGCTCGACGCTGGTCAATAAGCTCGATTAGATCGGCAATCATTTCGCCAAAAATTTGGTTTGTTGCGCTGATTCTTCCGAGGTCGACGAGAGTAGAGCGGAACCGAAAAGAATTCTTCACTGCTGTTCGCGCAACAAAACTCAGGGGAACCGTAGATCGCGCGAGAACCTGATCTCCATTGTAATCATTGCCAGGCTGAAGAGGTATCACAAGGTCATGGGCTTCCTCGCCGCCAGCCTGCTGTGCATGCGAAAGCCAGTCATCAACGACAGGCCTGAGGACCCCAAAACGCACATCGACCAGTTTCATTTTCCGCGGCAAAAAACGCTCCACTCTCGGCTCGCCCTTCTCCCAAAGTCCGAAATATCTGACGGTGGCCCGAGGGCCTGGGGCGAACGGATCGAGATCGTCCCCCGCTGGGAGGTGGTTAAGCTTCGTTACGCCACTCCACTGGTCGGCAGTGATAGCTATCGTTAGTTCGCGAGGCCAAATCTCATTCGCTACATAGGCCCGCATAATGGGCGCGCGCTTTGACGGGTGAAGAAAGCTAATTGTGCGTAGAACGAAGTAGCATAGGGCCAGTGCGTTTACAGAAAACCACAAGACATTGAGAGCTGTAACAGCACCACTCACATGAACAAAGCTATCCCCCAAAGGAAGTTGAAGAGCGATTGAGACACAAAGTAAAAGTGAGCTTACGCCTACAAATAGTGCGGCCGATGAATCGATGTAGACCGTAAGGCGTGACGCAAACGACGCACGGCCTTGATTGAGCAGCCCCACAAAAGCAATCACCAGAGGAAAGACAACACCAACCAAGGCAGCCTGAACGGCAAAAATTCCCAAATTGACAGTCCAGAAATCGCGGACGCTTTCGCCAACATTTTCAGCGGAGACGGCACCCGCGTGCATTCGATGATATTGCAAAAGGAATGCAGCGAGGTATGCGCAGAGGAGCCCTGTCATGGCTGGCTTTGGGTTGCCGATCGCCCATCGAACGGCACGCACCAATATTGGATACCGATGCACGCGAAATTCCGCATTCCCTTTCAGCTGCGCCGAAACAGTGCGACGCACAATTTTGCCCAGCCTGGGCCCAAAAAAACCCAACACAACGCTCACAAGCAGAGCGACCTGCCTAAAAAAATATCTCAACTTTTTCCGCACCACTTCCGCGTGTGTATGTCCATCTTCAAGAACTCCCATATTTTTTCTGGGAAAACAAAGGGTAAGTCACCTACATATTTCCGGAATCGCACTGATCCTACTGGTTTAGCGCATGGTTTCCATTCAGCGCCTCCAGATCCACCGACCATCGCCAAACGGTTGGAACCCCTACAGGTCTGCCGCCAGCGGGGCGCCGGAAAGTCCTGGGTATTTGCTGAACTTCCTTCGATGCAATACTTCTTCTGCCCCTTGGCAGCGCACATCGCGGTCCACACCCTACGAATGACAACACGCTGAACGCAGGAGCACCTCCTTTTCCCAGGCATCAGAGCTTTCGTCGCACCCCCAACCGCAGCAATAGCCTTCGATGGCTTCTCAGGTCAAAAAATGTGAAGTATATCGGGAATATAGTTCGAGCCTTGACGGCTCAGATCCGTATTAGAAGAGCAAGTATACGGCACATTTATCGAGGTGGATCTTGATTGTAGATATGCCCTTGGAGAACTCTGACCGGGACAAGCTCGGCTTCGGAGAAATCGCCCATCACCTGGCAGATTCATTCCTACTAAACGACCTCAGCAGCGGGTTCGTCGTCGGTGTTGAAGGCGCATGGGGCTCAGGTAAATCGTCCCTCATCAACATGGCTCTGGAAGAGCTTCATCGAAAGAGAAACGGACCCAAGATCGTCAAGTTTGCCCCATGGTTGATTGGAAATCGGGAGGAATTACTGACTCAACTTTTTTCCGACTTGGAGCCTGTCATTCTTGGATCTCTTCCAAGCGACGAACAGGATAAAACCAAAGAAATTCTGAAACGATATGTCAGAGCATCTTCTGGTTTGGCTGCGATCGCTGACCTCGCTGATCTTGGCGGGATACCCTTAGCCAAGAAAATCGGCAACCTGGTGCGAAATAGCGGAAGCAAAGCCGCTGAGCTATTGGAACCGTCCCTCGGAGAACTTAACGCAAAGTTGCGAAAGAAGCTCGAAGAGCTGCAACATCCAATCATTGTGTTCATAGATGACTTAGACAGGTTAGAGCCTGCTGAAGCCGCAGAAGTCCTGCGATTGGTAAAAGCGGTGGCCGACTTCCCTAACGTCGCTTACATCCTTGCCTATGACCCTGAGGTGCTGGCAAAAAGTATCGAGCGGGCCATCGCGATCTCAGACGGAAAAGCGTATCTTGAAAAGGTGGTTCAAGCTTCGTTCAAAGTGCCCAAGGCTATGAACTATGATCTCCGAAACTGGCTAAGAACCGAACTGTTCCAGCTTTTGGATGCCGAGAATTTAGGTTCAGATACGGCGGACCGGTTGGAACGGGCTCTGAATCAGTGGTGCGGAGAATTTGTCGAAACGCCTCGTGACGTTATCAGGCTCATGAACTCCCTAAAGTTAAATTTCTTACCTGTTAAAGGTCGAGTAGATCCTGGCGATATGGTCTTCTTGCAAATGGTGCGCATAAAAAACAGCGCCCTCTTCAACTGGATCGAAGACTACGTATCGAACTTGTCTGCAATTGGTGACTGGGGTTACATCTCACCCGGTGCCCACGAGCGCTTAGGAGCGTCCCTTTTGGCCGCAATCAGCGCAGACGGCTCAGAGCGAAACCAGTTCTTATATGCATTGCAGGAGCACCTTCCCGGTCTTGATTTAGCCTCACTGCATCGAGACGGTGAAGAGTTCAGAGTGTTTGATCTTTCGGATAGCGATGAGCTGCGTTCATTTTCAGCCTCAAAGCGCCTTGCCAGCCCAAATCACTACAGCCTCTACTTCTCGTTTTCCGGCCCATCGGGGAGCATCAGCGACCTTGAATTGGACCAATTTTTAGGCGCGTGTGCTGAGAAGCCAGAAATTGCCTTGTCGCGCTTCCGCCAACTGGTAGTTAGCAAACGCCCCCAAGGGGGTAGGTTTGCAGAGGTTCTCTTAGACCGGATTCTGGGCGTCAGCGGACGCATCGGACCCTCCGAAATCCAAGGACTTTTTTCCGTGCTTGGAGAGGCCATTGACGATCTCGTTCCTGTTGCGAAAACATATTCTGGTTACTCACAGTTCCTAAAGGGAAATCGTCACGAGGTATTCGGACTAATCGGAATTATAGGAGATCCGAGTCTGCGAAAGCACACGCTCCGAACATTGTTCAGCGAAGCAAAATCGTTGGCGTGGCTTACTGGGATCGTCAGAGAAGCAGTTTTTGAACATGGAGTTTCTGGACATCGAGCAGAGCCAGAAAATGCTCGGCTCCTTAGCAACGAAGAGTTCGAGTTAGTTAGAGGCATTTTTCTCAGGCGGCTGACTGAGGTCCCACCCTCAGAATTGATGGAAACTCCCCAGTTCTTGTCGTTGATGTTTGCGTGGCATCAAGCAGGTGACCCGGAAGGAGCGCTAAGCTGGATAGCTAACCAAACAGCAACCGATCGCGGCCTTCTGGAGGTCTTGCAAAAAATGATGAGTTGGAGCGAATCTTCGGCACACGGTGTCCAGTGTAAGCTTAGACCAGATACTCTTGATATCTTTTTCGGGGGTCGTTCCGCGGTTCAAGATCGGCTGGAGAAGATAGCTGCCGATGATAATGTCGACGCAGCTGATCGATCATGCGCTGCCAGAATGCTCACGAAATTTGATGATGATACACGATGAAGGATAGTTCGCACTGTGGCAGGTTCACAGAACCTGCAAGCAGAGAATAGGTTTAGTGCCCATCTAAGAAGCAACCAATAAAAAACCTTCCAAATCAATGACTTGGAAGGCTTTTTAATGGCTCCGGCGGTAGGGATCGAACCTACGACCAATTGATTAACAGTCAACTGCTCTACCGCTGAGCTACGCCGGAATGCCTATGTCTGTCTTTCGGGCAACGCCCTCGGACAGCGGCTCTTTAACGCGGGCAGTCCGGGGTGCGCAAGTGCAATTGGGCCTTTGTGACGATTTTTTTTCGATTATTTACCTCCGCTTGAAATTTGCCTCCGTCGCCCGCGAATTCGGGCGCGCCCAAATCACAGATACGTGGCATATCCCCCTCCCCCGCGCTTGAGGCTAAGCGGGTCGCGTGGACTGGGATTGATACTGGCCCGGTGAGCACAACAAGAAGCCCTGAAAGGGAAAATCTTGACCTTCCTCTCCCCATACCGGCCGCAGATACTATCGCTTTTCCGCATCATGTCGGGCCTGTTGATCCTGCAACATAGCACAAGCGAAATTCTCGGCTTCCCGACCAGCCAGATGAGCGGCGTGTCGATCGCCTCATTGGGTGGCATCGCGGGCGTGACTGAACTGATCTTTAGCGTCTCGCGGCTGCCGGCCTTCATCCTCAGCGGTCTGATGGCCGCGCTTTACAGCCTTGGCTTCCTCTACCTTGCGGCTGCCGGTCAGGGGCTGTAGTCGGTTGATGCGAAACGCGCTCAGGGCTGAGCGCTTAAAATAAAATGGCATGGCCCGATACCGAGCCATGCCAATCCTACGGGGGGATGCACTATGGCTCAGAAACCCGCCGCCTGCCCGTCTTTGCGCGGATCGGACCCGGCGGAATAGCCGCCTTCGGGCAAGCGCTGCACCAATTGCGCCCCGCCGAAACCGAAAGCATTGTCAGGCGCTTCGACATGGACGACATGGCCCAGATCGCGCAGCCCTTGCAAAAGATCGGGCGCCATTGCCGGTTCGCAGGCCACCTCCAACCCCGATAGGATCCGCCAGCGCGGCGCATCGGCGGCGACCTGAACGTCCTGCCCCCAAAGCTGCGTGCGCAGCAGCAGTTGCATATGGCCCTGCGCCTGAATCGGGCCGCCCATCATGCCATAGGCCATAAAAGGCTGGCCGTCCTTCATCGCGAAACCGGGGATGATCGTATGGAACGGCCGCTTGCCCCCCGCCACGATATTCTGGTGCCCCGCCTCGGTGGTGAAACCAAAGCCACGGTTCTGCATTGAGACCCCCGTCCCCGGCACCACCACGCCCGAGCCGAAGCCCGCGTAGTTCGACTGGATGAAGCTGACCATCATGCCCGAGGCATCCGCCGTGCTCATCAAAACCGTGCCGCCCTGTTTCGGCGCACCCGCGCCGAAATCTTGCGCCTTGTCGGCTGAGATCAGCGCCGCGCGAGATTTGAGGTACGCCGGATCAAGCAGCGCCTTTTCGTCGACCTGCGTCATGGCGGTCCGATCCGCCACATAGGCATGCAGATCGCTATACGCCAGTTTGCAGGCTTCGATCTGCAAATGCACCGCCATCAGGTCGTCGGCCCCGTGGGTGCGAATGTCGCTATGCTCCAGTATGCCAAGCGCCATGAGCGCGGCGATCCCCTGCCCGTTTGGCGGAATCTCATGCAGCTCCACACCGTCGAAGCTTTGGCTGATCGTGCCGCACCATTCGGGCTTGTTGGTCGCCAGATCGTCCATGGTCATCGCGCCGCCATTGGCTTTGGCATGGGCCACAATCTCTTGCGCGATCTCACCTTCATAAAAGGCGCGGCCATTGGTTTCGGCGATCAGACGCAGGGTGCGTGCGGCGCCGGGGTTGCGGAACCGCTCGCCCGCGCGCGGGGCGCGGCCCTCGGGCAGAAATGTCTCGGCAAAGCCCGGCTGCTTGCCCAAAACCTCGGCCCCGCGCGCCCAAAGCGTCGCGATGGTGGGCGAAACGAGGAAGCCCTCTTCGGCATAGCGGATCGCCGGGGCCAGCACGGTCGCCAGATCAAGCTTGCCGAACTTCTCCATCAATTCAACCCAAGCACTGACCGCGCCCGGCACGGTCACGCTGTCCCAACCATGTTCGACCATGCCATCCGGAAACCGCTCGGGCGACCATGCCGCAGGCGCCCGACCCGAGGCGTTGAGCCCGTGCAGTTTCTCGCCATCCCACAGGATACAGAAGGCGTCAGACCCCAGCCCATTGCCCGTCGGCTCCACCACTGTCAGCGCCGCGGCGGTGGCGATCGCCGCATCCACCGCATTGCCCCCCTGCTGCATCATCAAAAGCCCGGCCTGCGTGGCCAGTGGCTGAGAGGTCGCGACGACATTGTCAGCAACCACGGGGGATCGGTGGGACGGGTAGATGGGATCGTGACGAAGCATAGCTGTCCTTTGCTTGGGTAAGGCCAGCGGCGCGGTCAAACCGGCCGCCTGTGGCGTTGCCGGCAAAGTGAACGTGAATGCATCTGCATGCAACTGCCCAGCAGAATAATTCCGAGGTCAGAGAGTGGGCCGATTGCTGTCGCGCCAACCGCGGTTGCCTTGCGACCTGCGCGCCTTGAGCCGCAGTATTTTGCGATGGTGACGGAAACTTCGTTCGCAATGAGAGGGGGTGAAAACCACGACCCAGAGGGCCCAAAGACGGCTCGCCTCTCGATATTGCCATGCCCTTGCACAAAGCGACTGGTCGGCATCGGAAAAGATGCAATTGTGCAGAATGCGAGACCAGTCTCTAACGTTAACCAACATCTGGAACCTCCCTTTCGCATGGCGACAGGGCATCGCGCCACTGTAACCGCCTAGGATTTGGTCCCCCCGGATGGTGAGAATGCTCGCCTAAAAATCTGCCGAGAATAAGGCGGAGGGCTGCCAAAACCGTGCCGCGCAAATGTAACGAATTCGCAAAGCGAGGGTGCGCTGGGTGAAATCGGGGGGGGGATGAAGGCCCACGCGAGGCGCAGTGCCACAGGTTTGGTCGGGGTGGCGGAGACGAAGGGATTCGAACCCTCGAGACCCTTCCGGGCCTACTCCCTTAGCAGGGGAGCGCCTTCGACCACTCGGCCACGTCTCCGTCGACCCGTTTAGAGAGGTCGCGCCCGGGTGACAAGGCGAAATTCACAGGTATTTCTGCATTTTTCTAGGTTGGTTTCTTTTCATCTGGCTGGCGTGCGAGGCCGAGCCGCCGTGAAGCGCGCTTGGTCGTGCTGCTTTGCAGAAAGATGGCTGTTGCGCTGCTTTGTATGAGGCCGTTTCCCGGGCATGGGGAGCGGCTGTAGCAACTAACACAGGAGCGTGAATGACTTGTGAAACGCCGCGGTAAACACGATAACCAATTGATATATAACATATATCTCCGCGAAAACCGATCCCTGCGCCGCTCAAATGCCCCAGATCGCACCCAATCTCGCTGCAGGGGCGAAACTTTCATGACCGGACACCCGTTACTTCACCACAAACGATGACATCGCAATGACGCGATTTAAGAGAAAACCAAAGGAACACATTATGAAACTTATTATGACCACCGCCGCCGCCGCTTTGATTTCCACCGCTGCCGTTGCCGACAACTCCACCCGCTACAACGACATTTTTCTCGACACCTCGGTGACTGCTGAGACAGCCGATGTCTATGGCAACAATGACCGCATGCGGAACCTGAACGCTTCGACCAGAGCGAATGACATCATGCTGAACACCGCCGACGCCGATAAGAACCGCGACACCGTGATGAGCACGCGCAACGCCCTGCGCAGCCCCGGTGAAGGCTATGTCTACGGTGGCTTTGGCCCGGGCAACGACAGCAAATAAGCTGTCACCTCCCGCAAAAAAAGCCCGGCAGCGCAAGCTGTCGGGCTTTTTTGTTGGCAGGGTCAAAGACCCCTGCGAAATCGATCAGGTGTTGAACAGGAAGTGCAGCACGTCACCGTCTTTGACGATATAGCTTTTGCCTTCGGCGCGCATCTTGCCCGCCTCTTTCGCGGGGCCTTCCCCGCCGAGGCCTACGAAATCATCATAGGCGATGGTTTCGGCGCGAATGAAACCTTTCTCGAAATCGCCATGAATAACGCCCGCTGCTTTGGGCGCCGAGGTGCCGGTTTTGATTGTCCAAGCCCGTGCTTCCTTGGGACCAACGGTGAAATAGGTCTCAAGATGCAAAAGCTCATAGCCCGCGCGGATCAGACGGTCGAGGCCAGCTTCTTTCAAGCCCATTTCTTCGAGGAACATCTCGGCCTCTTCGGCCTCAAGCTGGCTGATTTCCTCTTCGATCTGGGCAGAGATCACCACATGCGAATTGCCCTGCGCTGCGGCCATCTCGGCCACTTTGGCGGAATGGGCGTTGCCCTCGGCGGCCTCGGATTCGCCCACGTTACAGACGTAGAGCACCGGCTTTGTGGTCAGCAATTGCAGCATACGCCACGCTTTGGCGTCGTCTTCGTCGACCTCGACCACACGCGCGGGGTTGCCAGCTTCCAATGCTTCAAGCGCCATGCGCATTAGACGCTCCTGCTGCACCGCTTCCTTGTCCCCGCCGCGCACTTTGCGCACGATGTTTTGCAAGCGTTTCTCGATGCTTTCAATGTCGGCCAGCATCAGTTCGGTGTCGATGGTTTCGGCATCTGCCACCGGGTCCACGCGGCCTTCGACATGGGTCACATCGCCGTCTTCAAAGCAGCGCAGCACATGGGCGATGGCGTCAACTTCGCGGATATTGGCGAGGAACTGGTTGCCCAAGCCTTCGCCTTTCGACGCGCCCTTCACCAGACCAGCGATATCAACAAAGGTCATGCGTGTTGGGATGATGCTTTTCGACTTGGCGATTTCGGCCAGCGTGTCGAGCCGCGCATCGGGCACGGCCACTTCGCCGACATTGGGCTCGATCGTGCAGAACGGAAAATTCGCCGCCTGTGCCGCTGCGGTGCGGGTCAGCGCGTTGAAAAGGGTCGATTTGCCGACGTTCGGCAGACCGACGATGCCCATTTTGAAACCCATGACGATACCCCTATAAAAGCTGCGCGTGTGTTAGGGGTAGCGGGCGCAAAGCGCAAGGCTCAGCGCGCGCGGCGGTCTTGATGCGCCTGATAGATCAAGATCCAAGCCAGCAGGATAAACATCGGATGTGTCAGCCCACCTGAAAAGATGATCGCGGGCAGCCAGATCAGGAAGACCACGATGGACAGGATCGGCCGACCGATCAACAGGATCGACAGCGGCGGCAGGAAAAGGGCGAGTACATAGTTCATGCGCCATGAGATAGGCGGCTTTGGGAAAAATGGAAGGGCGCGGCCTGCCACGCGCCCCTGATAGGGGAATTTTGCCGCCCCCTGCCCCGCGGTGGATTGATTTTCACCGCGACATTCGGCATTGCCGAGGAAAGCACCAAATGAGGCAAGCCACATGACCCGTATCGACGCCAAATTCGAAGACCTCCGCGCCCGCGGCAAAAAGGCGTTTGTGTCCTATGTGATGGCCGGCGATCCTGATTTCGACCGCTCCCTTGAGATCGTGCGCGGCCTGCCTGCCGCCGGGGTGGATATCATCGAACTTGGCCTGCCTTTCACCGATCCAATGGCCGACGGCCCCACGATCCAGCTTGCCGGTCAACGCGCCCTCGAAGCGGGTATGACGCTGAACCGCACACTGGAAATGGTCCGCGCTTTCCGCGAGAATGACGACACGACCCCGATCGTGCTGATGGGCTATTACAACCCGATCTATTCCATGGGTGTTGAGAAATTCCTAACCGAAGCCAAAAACGCCGGGATCGACGGGTTGATCGTGGTCGACCTGCCGCCCGAAGAAGACATCGAACTGTGCTTGCCTGCGCAGGATGCCGGTCTGAACTTCATCCGCCTTGCCACGCCGACCACGGATGACAAACGCCTGCCGCGCGTGGTGCAAAACACCTCTGGCTTTGTCTACTACGTCTCAATCACCGGCATCACCGGCTCGGCCGAGGCGAATGCCGCGGATGTTTCGCCCGAGGTTAAGCGCATCCAAAAGGCCAGCGGCCTGCCCGTGATCGTGGGCTTTGGCGTGAACACCCCTGAAAAAGCCCGCGCCATCGCCGAAGTGGCAGACGGCGTGGTGATCGGTTCGGCCATCGTGAACCGTATCGCCAATGGCGACAGCCCCGAGGATGTTTTGGCCTTCGTCAAAACCCTCGCCGACGGCGCGCATTCGGCGTAACCCCTTCGCCTCAAGCAATGACCAAAAGCCCGCGCTGCCCCACTGGCCGCGCGGGCTTTTTCATTGCTGCGGCCTTCCCAATTGCCAAGCCCCGCGCCAGTTGCTACCAAAAGTTAACCCATTCAGCACAGGTGGCCCATGCCCGTCATCACCAGCATCGACGATCTCAAACGCATCTACAAACGCCGTGTCCCGCAGATGTTTTACGACTATGCGGAATCGGGCAGCTGGACAGAACAGACATTTCGCGAAAATTGCAGCGACTTTGACCAAATTCGCCTCCGCCAACGGGTCGCGGTGGATATGTCGGGCCGCAGCACCGCAACCCAGATGATCGGCGAAGATGTGGCCATGCCGGTGGCACTTGCTCCGGTTGGGCTGACCGGCATGCAATGCGCAGACGGAGAGATCAAAGCCGCCCGCGCGGCAGAGGCCTTTGGCGTGCCCTTCACCCTGTCGACCATGTCGATCAACTCAATCGAAGATGTGGCCGAGGCGACGACAAAACCCTTTTGGTTTCAACTCTATACCATGCGCGATCAGGACTATGTCAGCCGCCTGATCCAGCGGGCGAAGGATGCCAAATGCTCCGCGCTGGTGATTACACTCGACCTGCAAATCCTTGGTCAGCGGCATAAAGACCTGAAAAACGGTCTTTCCGCCCCGCCCAAACTGACGGTGAAAACCCTTGCCAACCTTGCCACCAAATGGGGCTGGGGCCGCGAGATGCTGGGCGCCAAGCGGCGGCATTTCGGCAATATCGTCGGCCATGTGCATGGGGTGACCGACAACGCCGACCTTGGCGCATGGACGGCAGAACAGTTCGACCCCTCGCTTGATTGGGACAAGATCGCCAAGATCAAAGAGCAATGGG
The DNA here is from genome assembly GCF_003611275.1 of Sulfitobacter sp. D7. Lineage (NCBI taxonomy): Bacteria > Pseudomonadati > Pseudomonadota > Alphaproteobacteria > Rhodobacterales > Roseobacteraceae > Sulfitobacter > Sulfitobacter sp. D7. The sequence goes on along the minus strand of NZ_CP020694.1, from coordinate 1,087,370 downwards.
GCGGCAAGGTGATCCTCAAGGGCATCTTGGATGCCGAAGACGCGCGGATGGCGCTCAAAGTAGGGGCAGATGCGATCATCGTCTCCAACCACGGCGGGCGACAGTTGGATGGGGCGCTGAGTTCGATCCGCATGCTGCCCGAAATCCTCGACGCTGTGGGCGACCAGATCGAAGTCCACCTCGATGGCGGCATCCGGTCGGGTCAGGACGTGCTCAAAGCCATGGCGATGGGCGCCAAAGGCACCTACATCGGCCGCGCCTTTATCTATGGGCTGGGCGCGATGGGCCAACCGGGCGTGACCCGGGCGCTTGAGGTGATCCACCGCGAGCTGGACCTAACCATGGCGCTTTGCGGGGAAACCCAAATCGCCAACCTCGGGCGGCACAATCTGCTGATCCCGCGTAATTTCGGCGGCGACTGGCAGGAATGGCCGCGCGATCCGGGCAAATGCTGATCTTTCTCAACCGCAACCTCACCTTTCTCGCCACGCCGAAAACCGGGACCACCGCCGTTGAAATGGCGCTGAAACCCGAGGCCGAGATCGTCTTTTCGCGCAGCCGCAAGCATCTGACCGCGCTGCGCTATCGGCGCCGCGTGCTGCCCTTTTTGCAAGAGACCTTTTCAGCCTCGCCCGAACCCTTGGCCGTGATGCGCGATCCCGTAGAGCAGATCCGAAGCTGGTACCGCTACCGCAGCCAGCCCCGGCTGGATGGCAAGAAGCTCAGCACCAAGGGGCTGACCTTCGAGGCGTACGCGTTGGAAGTGATCTCTGACGCGCCACCGCCGCGCGCGCAGATCGGCAGCCAGTTTGACTTTCTGACCTCGAACCAAGATGATCTTTTGGTGCAGCACCTCTTTGCCTATGAACGCCAGCCGGCCTTTCGCGATTTTCTGGCCGACAGGCTGGGGCGCGAGGTCAAGCTGAAGCCCAAGAACGTCTCCCCCGATCTGCCCGCACCCCTGTCAGGCGAGGTCGAATCCCGGCTCCGCACCGCGCGCGCCAAGGAGTTCGCTCTCTATGACCGCCTCATGGCAGAGGGTGGCTACCTGCAGACCCCGCAGGAATAGCGCCCCCGCTGCCCTTTTGCCCTTTCCAGCCGGGCCAAACCGGTCTATACGCGCGGCTTCACGCGGGAATACAGCCTTGGAGGATTCCCGCCCTAATCAATTGGAGACTAAAATGGCCGGAGAGATTCCTGATCTTGAAGCCCAGGTACGTACGGGGACAGGCAAGGGCGCCGCTCGTCAAGCACGTCGTGACGGCATGGTTCCTGGTATCGTATTTGGTGGTGACAACGACCCGCTGCCGATCAATATCCCATTCAACAAGCTGCTGACCCGCCTGCGTCAAGGCCGCTTCAAAGCGACCTTGTTCAACCTCAAGGTTGAAGGCCACGACGACGTTCGTGTGATCTGCCGCGACGTTCAGCGCCATGTTGTCAAAGACCTGCCCACGCACATCGACCTGATGCGCCTGAAGCGGACCACCAAGATCAACCTGTTCATCAACGTCGAAGTCAAAGGCGAAGAAGAATGCCCCGGCCTGACAAAGGGTGGCGTGCTCACTCTGGTGCGTCCGGAAGTTGAACTGGTTGTGACGGCTGCGGACATCCCTGAGTACGTGACCGTGGACATCACCGGCCTCGAAATCGGCGACAGCGCGACCATCAGCCGTGTCGACCTGCCCGAAGGTGCCAAGCCCACAATCGACCGCGACTTCGTTGTGGCCACGATTTCGGCTCCTGCTGGCCTTGCCGCGTCGGATGACGACGAAGACGAGACTGCAGCGGACGAAGTACCGACAACCGAAATGGGTCCGCCCGACGGTGAAGAATAAGCATCAGCCGCAAGGCAATGCTGGAACGGGGTCGCATCACGCGGCCCCGTTTTGCGTTTAGGGGGTGATTTTTTTCAAAAGAAATCACCGCGGAATTTTCGAAAAAGCCCGGCACACAGCAGGCCATTCCATCCCCCTGCCCCGCTTGTTAAACTGCCGCGAAACCACAGGAGACCCCGCCCATGAAACTGATCGTCGGCCTCGGCAATCCGGGTGCGAAATACGCCCGCAACCGCCACAATATCGGCTTCATGGCGCTGGACCGCATCGCGGATGACCACGGCTTTGGCGCGTGGAAAGGCAAGTTTCAGGGCAGTGTCAGCGAGGGGCGCTTTGGCTCTGACCGGGCGGTGCTGCTTAAGCCTGAAACCTTCATGAACAATTCTGGCCAATCGGTGCAGGCGGCGATGAAGTTTCACAAGATCGACCCCGTGGATGTGATCGTCTTTCATGATGAACTCGACCTCGCCCCGGGCCGCGTAAAATGCAAGACCGGCGGCGGCCATGCGGGCCACAACGGCCTGCGCTCGATCCACGCGCATATCGGGGCAGAATATGACCGCGTGCGCATGGGCATCGGCCACCCCGGCCACAAGGACGCGGTCGCGGGCTATGTACTGCGCGACTTCCCCAAGGCGGACGAAGGCTGGCTGGACGATGTGCTGCGCGGCGTCTCGGACGGGGCCGCCGATCTGGCGCGAGGCGACACCGGGCGCTTTATGAATGCCGTGGCGCTGCGCGTGGCCCCACCACGGTCGGGCACCGGCAGCAAGGGGCCAAAGAAACCCGCCGAAGCACAGCCAAAGCCCGCCCCCAGCAAGCCCGTCCCCAGCAAGCCCGAGCCGGAGGCAGAGGCCCAATCGCCGCTGCAAAAGCTGATGCACCGCTTTCGCTGAGCGCCCCAGTCTGACGTTCAGCCTGACGCCCAGCCTGACTGACGCAATGTCGGGCTGGCCCCCGCCCCTGCGCCGTGGTTCACTGAAACTGAACAGGGGGACATCATGCGTACATTCGGAAAATGGCTTGGCCGGGTCTTGCTCGCGCTTTTGGTGGCGGCAGTGGTCATCGGACTTTGGAAGCGCGAAGAGATTGAGCGGCTTCTGGCGGTGAACTCTCTCTTCTCCGAAGAGAAGATCGTGCATAACTTCAGCCATATGGATGGCGCGTTTCTTTCTGCCCCGATTTCGCGCGGGGACGGGCTGACCAGCGAACTTGCCTACGGCCCTGAGACCGAACTGCCCGATGCCGTCGACGACTGGATCGCGGCGCGCGATGTGACCGCGCTGGTGGTGCTGAAAGACGGTGCCATCGTCTATGAGAACTATTTCAAAGGCACCGGCCCCGAAGACCGCCGGATCAGCTGGTCGGTGGCGAAAAGCTATCTCTCGGCTCTGGTGGGCATCCTGCTGGAGGAAGGGCAGATCGCATCCCTCGACGATCCGGTCACGAAATACGCGCCCAATCTCAGAGGCAGCGCCTATGACGGGGCAAGCTTACGCAACGTGCTGCATATGGCCAGCGGCGTCACCTTCGACGAGGACTATCTCGACTACGATTCAGACATCAACCGCATGGGCCGGGTCGTGGCCTTGGGCGGCAGGCTGGATGACTTCACTGCCGAACTGACCGAGACTTTCACCCAGCCGGGCAGCCAGTGGCAGTATGTCTCGATCGACACCCATGTCATCGGCATGGTGGTGCGCGGGGCCACCGGACGCAGCGTGCCGGAGTTGCTGAGCGAAAAGGTCATCGCGCCCTTGGGTCTGGAACATGCGCCCTATTACATCGTTGATGGTTCAGGCACTGCCTTCGTGCTGGGCGGGCTGAACATGACCACACGCGACTATGCCCGCTTTGGCCAGATGTTTGCCCAAGGTGGCCAATGGAACGGCAAGCAGGTCGTGCCCGAAGAATGGGTGCAAGCCTCAACCAACCCCACCGCCCCCACTGCGGAGGGGCAGATCGGTTACGGCTACCAATGGTGGATCCCCGTGGGCGCAGCAGAGGGGGAATATATGGCGCGCGGCATCTATGGGCAGTACATCTATGTCGACACCGCCCGCGATGTCGTCATCGCCACCAACGCCGCCGACCGTAAATTCCGTGAGGCCGGGGTGGCGGAGCAGAATATTGAGATTTTCCGCGAGATCGCGACCTCCGTCTCTGGCGGGACCTAAGGCAGAAAGGGAAGATATGACACCCGACAGCAGCATCAACGTCCTGAACCAGCCCCTCGTGATCTGCGGGACCGACCCGGTGACGGGCTTCTTTCGCGACGGGCATTGCAACACCTGCGCGCAGGATCAGGGCAGTCATACGGTCTGCGCGGTGATGACGGCAGAGTTTCTGGCCTATTCGAAATATGTCGGCAATGATCTAAGCACCCCGCGCCCCGAATTCGGCTTTGTCGGGCTCAAGCCGGGCGATCCTTGGTGCCTTTGTGCCGCGCGTTTCTTGCAGGCCGCGGATGAGGGCTGCGCGCCGCGGGTGCACTTGGCCGCCACGCATCTGCGCGCGCTCGATATTGTGCCGCTGGACGTGCTGCGCGACCATGCCATCGACGAAAGCGAGGGATAATCATGCGCCTGCGCCTCCTGCCCCTTCTGCTGCTGTTGCCTGTCTCCGCATGGGCGGAAACCACGCTCCGCCCCGCCGATAGCGCCCGGCTGGACAACTTTGACGCTGCCTTTGGCGATGCCATGATGCAGGGCTTGGCGGGGGGCGAAGCGGGGGACGTGGCGGCCCTGACACGCGCGCTCTCCGGGCAACCACAGGTCGCCTTTTCCGCCGATTTGCAGGGGGAATGGTCCTGCCGCACGATCAAGCTTGGCGGGATCAGCCCGCTGGTGGCCTATTCCCCGTTCAAATGCCGCTTCACCGCCAGTGATCGCGGGTTCACCTTTGAAAAGCTTACCGGCTCGCAACTGACGCGGGGGGAGATCACCCTGCGCGCGGGCCGTGCGATCTATGCTGGGGTGGGCTATGTCCGGGGCGAAACACCTCCCGATTATGCCGACCTGCCCGAAGATTTCACCTCTGGCGGCAAGGTGCAAAGCGACGTGGCGGTCTTTCAGCGGGTCAGCCCCACGCGGGCGCGGCTGTTGTTTCCGTCACCGGCTATTGAGAGCGATTTCGATATTCTGGAACTAACGCGCTAAGGCGCCACGCCGCCCTTAGGCCGCGTGGCAAAGCTGCAGTTTCGACTTCGGACGCGGCATCAGCGCATCGTCCATCAGGTCTTCGATAAAGGTGCTTAGAAGCTGGGTCCGTCCGGTTACGCCCGCTTTGCGGTAAATCGCGTTGGTCTGCGCTTTCACGGTGCCTTCGGAAGTGCCGCGCATCTCAGCAATGTCTCGTGTATTCAAACCCTTTGTCAGGAAAATAGCCACGTCCCGCTCTGCCGGGGTGAGGTGCCATTCGCGAAAGTGTTCTTCGAGCACATCAGCGAATTCCACCGTACAATGACGCAGCGCCGTCTCTGCCCGCTCGGCGCGCTGGAGGCTCATTCGCAGGGCCATCCAGCCCAGAACGACCCCAAGGATCAGACCCAAAACCTGGATCCCTTTGTTCGGCCCGATGTCAGCCAGAGGGGTGCCAAAAAGCGTTACGCCCCGACCCTCCAGTGCAAAAACGAGCACGAAATAGACAGTGGCGTTAAACTGTAGAGCGGCGATAACCCACAGTGCGATCTTTTTCTTATTATTCATGGTGAAGCCTTGCCTTGGTATCCGCCGTATTTAACCGCGGCACACCGAAGTGCAAGGGATGGCGGCCATGCGCCGTGATCAACCCTTAGTGATTTGGCACCCGCCCCGAAGGGCGAGTGCATTGTCTTGAGGCCAGTATAAGGGAGGCTTCGCTGGCCGGAAGATTGTTTTAGCGCAATGCCTTAGATGGCATCAGCCCGGATTTAGCGCGGGAAGCTGTTCACTTTCGCGGCGTCTTGCGCGGCGGGAAAGACGGTGACGGTGACGTCGGATGTGTCTTCGGCGCGGAAGGTGCCGCTGTTGAAGATGTCCAGTTTCACGTTGTCGACCGCGTCATTGCGGCTGGAGTAGGAAACGCCTGCATCCGCTTTGTCGTTATAGCCGATTTGCTGGCCTTCCATGCCTTGGGCGAAAGCAGCGGAACCTGCTGTTGCGAGGATCAGGGCGGTTGTTGCGAGTGTCTTTTTCATGTCGTGTCCTTTCGGGGGAAAGTTGGGGTCGCGCCGTGATCAGCGCGGGAAACGGTTGACCGAAGCGTCGCTCTGCGCGGTCGGGAAGACGGTGATGGTCACGTCGGACAGGTCTTCGGCGCGCAGGATACCGGCTTTGAAGTTTTCCAGTTTGGTCTCATCCACAGCTTCGCTGCGGCTGGAGTAGGAAACGCCATTGTCGGTCTTGTCGTTGTAGCCGATGCGCTGGCCTTCCATGCCTTGAGCGAAAGCAGCGGTGCTTGCTGTGGCGAGGATCAGGGCGGTTGTTGCGAGTGTCTTTTTCATGTCGTGTCCTTTCGGGGGAAAGTTGGGGTCGCGCGGTGATTAGCGCGGGAAGCGGTTGACCGAAGCGTCGCTCTGCGCGGTCGGGAAGACGGTGATGGTCACATCGGACAGGTCTTCGGCGCGCAGGATACCGTCTTTGAAGTTTTCCAGTTTGGCCTCATCCACAGCTTCGCTGCGGCTGGAGTAGGAAACGCCATTGTCGGTCTCGTCGTTGTAGCCGATGCGCTGGCCTTCCATGCCCTGTGCGAAGGCGGCTGTGCCTGCTGTGGCAAGGATCAGTGAGGCGGTTGCGAATGCGTTTTTCATATCGTGTTCCTTTTCAGTCCCGGGGTGGGTTGCGAGCCGATCATCAGTGACGCGGCGTCGTTGGGATGACATGGAAAAGGGCATTCGAGGGGGTATTGGCTATCTGCCCCGGGTTTAAATCGGCCGATCTAAACCCCTGTAAGAGCGTCATAAACTTTGGTTTACGGAGCCATGGCAGAGCGAAAAACGAGGGAAAGATGCCTTAGCGTCAAGCCTGCAAGGGCGAAACAGAGTTTCGCGGGCAGGCGCGCGGGCTGTAGGCGAAGGCTAGCGGGTCTTTTCTCAATGTGAAAGTTTTTTCGCTCTTTTTTGGCAAAGAACTTCGCCCCCGGCGCAAAGTTTATGCGAAAATCGCGCGATTGGCTTCGGCCCAAAAAAACGGGCCCGCGTTTTCACACGGGCCCGTCAAATTCTAATCAGATTCGGAAGCGGATTTAGGCGAATTCACCCATGTCGAAGTCCAATGCCCGGGCGACGGTGAAGATATCTTTGTCGCCACGGCCACACATGTTCATCACCAGCAGGTGATCTTTCGGCAGTTCCGGCGCGATCTTCATCACATGCGCCAGCGCATGGCTGGGCTCCAGCGCCGGGATGATCCCTTCAAGCGCACAGGACAGCTGGAACGCTTCCAGCGCCTCACGGTCGGTGATCGAGACGTATTTCGCGCGGCCAATGTCGTGCAGCCACGAATGCTCTGGCCCGATGCCCGGATAGTCCAGCCCCGCTGAGATCGAGAAGCCTTCGAGGATCTGCCCATCGTCGTCTTGCAACAGATAGGTGCGGTTGCCATGCAGCACGCCGGGGCGGCCCCCGGTAAGGGAGGCGCAATGCTCCATCTTTTCGTTCACGCCTTTGCCGCCAGCCTCGACACCGATGATGTTCACCGACTTGTCGTCAAGGAAGGGATAGAACAGGCCCATGGCGTTCGACCCACCACCGATGGCGGCAATCAGCGTGTCGGGCAGACGGCCCTCGGCCTCCTGCATTTGTTCGCGCACTTCTTTGCCGATGATGCTTTGGAAATCGCGGACCATCGCCGGATAGGGGTGCGGCCCGGCCACGGTGCCGATGCAATAGAAGGTGTCGCGCACATTGGTCACCCAGTCGCGCAGCGCGTCGTTCATCGCATCCTTCAGCGTGCCACGGCCCGAAGTCACCGGCACCACTTCGGCGCCCAGCAGGCGCATGCGGAAAACGTTGGGCGCCTGACGCTCAACATCATGCGCGCCCATATAGACCACGCATTTCAGCCCGAACTTGGCGCAGACCGTCGCTGTCGCCACACCGTGCTGGCCCGCCCCGGTTTCCGCGATGATGCGTTTCTTGCCCATGCGGCGCGCCAGAATAATCTGGCCCAGCACGTTGTTGATCTTATGCGCGCCGGTGTGGTTCAGCTCGTCGCGTTTCATATAGACCTTGGCGCCGCCCAGATGCTCGGTCAGCCGTTCGGCGTGATAAAGCGGGCTGGGGCGACCGACGTAGTGGGTCCACAGATCATGCATCTCGGCCCAGAAACTGTCGTCGGTCTTGGCCTTCTCATATTGCTCTTCTAGCTCAAGAATGAGCGGCATCAGCGTTTCCGAGACAAAGCGCCCGCCGAAATCGCCGAAACGGCCCTGTTCGTCGGGGCCGGTCATGAAGCTGTTGAAAAGATCGTTGGCCATTGCGCCTCTCCTAGAATGTCGCGCCAGCCTTACCGCAGCCCGCCCCCATGCGCCACCATGAGTTTCGCGCGAAGGGCGGGCGGGCAAGGCTTCGCGCTAGTCGAAGAGTTTGAACAACTCGCGTTTCAACGCATTCTCCAACTCATCCTTCACGATATCCTCGGTTGAGCGGCTGTCATCCGGCGAGATACTCAACTCTTCTTGGATTTTCTCGCGCACCACATCCTCGGCCCGCTGCTTTTCCTCGGCGAAATTCAAGTCGATCGCGGCGCGCAGATCGGCCTTGATCTCAGGGTCCGCCCATGGCCCGGTGATCCGCACCGGCACCGCCAGCCCGCCGCGCGCGGCATTGACGCGCAGCGCTTTGGGGGTGACGGTATAGTCGAGCGTCCGTGCGCCCAGATTGACCTGCCCTGCCCCGGTCGCGTTGAAGTTCGGCAGCAGCATCAGCAGATCGTCATTGCGCAAGATACCCTGAGCGATATCGAACGTCGCATCCACGGAATCAAATACCGTACTGCCGCCCTTGGCATCGACCGAGCCCAGTAGCGCGTCTAGATCGATCCCGGCAATCGTGCCGCGCCCCATGGTCAGCACCCCCGCCCCACTGAGCGAGCGCATGATTGCATCTACGGACTGCCCGGAGCCGAGGAACGACACCTCCGCAGTTCCGTCCCCGGTAAAGCGCGTCACCCCGGCGGTATCCTCCAACAGGTCGCGCATCTGTACGCCCTGCGCCCTCAGCTTGCCCCCCACGGATAGGCCGCTGCGGTTGTTCATCACGAATTCACCGGCAACCTTGCCGCCATAGGCGCTCATATCCTGCAGATCGAACACCATCCGCGCGCGGTCGTTGCGCAGCACGGCCCGTGTGGGCCCAAGAGCGAGTTGCCCCAGATCAATGCTCTCAGCGCTCAGCGCGATGTCGCCGTCGAAAGCCGCAAGCCAATCCGCGTTGATTTCCTGCCGAGACCACCCCTCCAGACCCGCCGTTGTCGGGCTGCCGCTGCCGCCCGTCTCTGCCGTTTCGTCCGACAGGGCCGAGAGGTCCAGCGCCCCGGTGCGCAGGTTCGCGGTGATCCTCGGCGTGCCGTTCAGCGCCAGATCGGCTTGCCCGGTCAGGCTATTGCCGCCCAAATCCACCGCGATGTTGCGCAGCGCCAAACGCCGATCTGCCGTCAGCGTCAGCCCACTGCGCAGATCGACCGACTGGCCCAACCCCCGTGGCAGCGTGACACCGCCCGCCCCGAAAGACGCCAGAAACCGCGCCGTATCGGGGCTATCGACCCGCAGATCCCCCGCCAGTGCACCATTGAGCGATCCGCGCCCATCGAAAGAGACTTCGCCCCCGCGCGTCGCAACATCCGCGCGCAGTGGCTGCACGCCGCCCTCCAGAAAATCCGCAAAGCCTTCGATCCGCGCGGCAAGCTGAACCGCCTCCCCCGCCGGGGCCATGCTGGCGGTGATATCCGCGGCCCCGCCCCGCTCGGGCCAATCGAGCGCCAGATCGACACCTTCATAGCGCAGCACATCGGCCCCTTCGGCGTCATAGATCAGCGTGGCATCGGTCACCGTCAGCTTCTGAATGCTCAGGGGGCGGCGGCTGGCGGTCGGTTCGCTCTGCGTCTCAATCCGCGCACCGCTGCTGCTGTCGGTGAACTGCCAACTCGCCCGCCCGTCGCGGCGCTGCTCCAGCCGGATCACCGGGCTTTGCGCCGCGATATTGGTGATGCGTATCTCACCGCGCAAAAGCGCGCCCGCATCCACCCCAATCGCTGCATTCGCCGCCGTCAGCATCGCGCCCTTATCGGTCCAATCGGCATTGCCGACCTCAAGCCCGCCCGCAGTCACCCCCAGCACCGGCCAGAGCGTCACGCCCACATCGCCGGTGATTGACACCGCGCGCCCGGTCATTCGGCTGAGTTGGTCACTTGCGATCCGCGCGATCCGGTCACCCGGCAGCAAAAACAGCCCCCCCAGCACAATCACACCGATCAGCAACAGCGCGCCGATGCCGCGTATAATCCATCTCATGGCTCTCTCCTCCTGCCCGGCGGCTCTTTCCCCGCTCACTCGCATGCCTTATAGCGCAATGCATGAGCACAAACCCACCCAATCTGCGCCCCGACCTCGCCCCACAAGCGAAGATCAGCAACCCCGCCCGCCCCGGCCAGCCGACAATCGGCATGGTCAGCCTTGGCTGCCCCAAGGCGCTGGTGGATTCTGAACGCATCCTGACGCGGCTGCGCGCCGAGGGCTATGGCGTGTCGCCTGACTACGCAGGTGCCGACGCGGTGATCGTGAACACCTGCGGTTTCCTCGACAGTGCCAAGGCCGAGAGCCTTGACGCCATTGGCGAAGCGCTGACCGAGAACGGCAAGGTGATCGTCACCGGCTGTTTGGGGGCCGAGCCTGACTATATCCGCGAACACCACCCCAAGATCCTCGCCGTGACCGGCCCGCATCAATATGAACAGGTGCTCGACGCGGTGCATGGGGCAGTGCCGCCCAGCCCTGACCCGTTTATCGATCTGCTGCCCGCGCAACAGGTCTCGCTGACCCCGCGGCATTACAGCTACCTCAAGATTTCCGAGGGCTGTAACCACAAGTGCAAGTTCTGCATCATCCCCGACATGCGCGGCCGCCTGCAAAGCCGCCCCGCCCACGCGGTGATGCGCGAAGCCGAACGGCTGGTCGACAATGGCGTGAAGGAACTGCTGGTCATCAGCCAAGATACCTCTGCCTACGGGGTCGACATCAAACACGCCGAAGACCGTGGGCACCGTGCGCATATCACCGATCTCGCGCGTGATCTTGGCTCGCTTGGCGCTTGGGTACGCCTGCACTACGTCTACCCCTACCCCCATGTGCGCAAACTGATCCCGCTCATGGCCGAAGGGCTGGTGCTGCCCTACCTCGATATTCCCTTTCAACATGCCCACCCGGATGTGCTGAAACGCATGGCCCGGCCCGCGGCGGCCTCCAAGACGCTGGATGAGATCGCCGCGTGGCGCGATACCTGCCCCGACATCACCCTGCGCTCGACCTTCATCGTCGGCTATCCGGGTGAGACTGAGGCCGAGTTCCAAACCCTGCTCGATTGGCTGGACGAGGCGCAACTCGACCGGGTCGGGTGCTTCCAATATGAAAACGTCGAAGGCGCGCGGTCGAACGCCCTGCCTGACCATGTCGCGCCAGAGGTCAAACAAGACCGCTGGGATCGCTTCATGGAAAAGGCGCAGGCCATTTCCGAGGCCAAGCTCGCCGCCAAGGTCGGCAAGCGCATCGACGTGATCGTTGACGAGATCGACGAAGACGCTGCCACCTGCCGCACCAAGGCCGACGCGCCTGAGATCGACGGCAACCTTTTCATCGACGAGGATTTCCAGAAACTCAAAGTCGGCGATATCGTTACCGTTGAAGTCGAAGAAGCAGGCGAATACGACCTTTGGGGCCGTCAGATCACCTGACGCCCCCGGTGACCGATCAGGCGTAGGCGCCTGCCGAATAGGTCAGTTCATAGCTGTGGCTGTAAAGCTCGAACACGATGCCAAAGGGGTCTTCGACATAGACCATGCGGTAGGGTTTCTCGCCCGGGAAATACTCCCGCACCGGCATCCGCTGCTTGCCGCCCGCCGCGACGATCCGCTCCAACAACCCTTCAACATCCGGGTCTTGGATGGCAAAATGGAACGTGCCGTGGCGCTTGTGCTCTAGCTTCTCCTCGGGGGCGTAATTGCCGGGGAATTCAAAGATTTCGATGCCGATGCCATCCGCTGTCGCAAGATGGGCAATGCGCAGCGAACCCCAGCCGGGGCCGAAGACATCGGTGCACATGACGCCGATGGCCGTGTCTTCTTCTACCGCTTCGGTGGGCTGCATCACGACGTAAAAGCCCAACACTTCGGAATAGAATTTAACCGCAGCGTCGAGGTCCGGCACGGATAGGCCGATGTGGGAAAAGGTACGGGGGGTGGTCATGGGGTATCTCCTGTTTGCGTTGAGCTTGAGATAGACAGGCACGCCCCACATATGAAATTATCAAACCTCATCTAAATCATAACGAAACGTTTGATATGCTGAATGCCACTTGGCTTGAGACCTTCACCACCCTTTGCGAGGCGGGCCATTTCACCCGCACGGCAGAGCGGCTCAACATGACGCAGCCCGGCGTGTCGCAGCATCTGCGCAAGCTTGAGGATCAACTGGGCCAGCCGCTGATCGCCCGCGATGGGAAAAGTTTCACCCTGACCCCGGCGGGCGAAGCGCTGTTCGAGACCGGCCTTGCCCGCCGCCGCGAAGAGCAGCGACTGCGCGAACGGATCGCCACCGATCTGCCCGACTGCGGCGTGGTGCATATCGCCTGCTCCGGCAGTTTCGCCATATTGCTCCAGCCCCTGCTGCTAGAGTGGATGGCCAACGCGCCGGACCTCTCCCTGCACCTCGAAGCCGCACCCCAAGCCACGATCCGCGCCGGGTTGCTGGATGGGCGGTTCGATCTGGGCGTGCTCGCCGATGATCCCGCCCATGCCAGACTGGAAGCCCAGCATCTGGGACGCGAGGAACTTTGCCTTGTTCTACCGGTTAATGCATTGGAACAGATAGAAAGTTTCGCCGATCTTGAAGCGCACGGCTTCATCGCGCATCCCGATGGCTTTGCCTATGCCGACGATCTGTTGCAGTTGAATTTTCCGGGCAGCTATCCGGGGGCCGACCGGATCCGCCTGCGTGGCTATGTGAACCAAATCGGCCAGATTCCGGCGGCGGTGGCGCGGGGGGTGGGCTACACGCTTTTGCCCCGCAGCGGGGTCGAGACTTTTGCCGCGAAGGACCAGCTTCGGCTGCTGCCTCTGCCCAAACGGCGCTGGCATGAACTTTGGCTCGCCTCGCGGCGTGGGCGGCCCCTGCCCGCCCGAATGCGCAGAGCGGCAGAGCTTATCGCTGAGGCCGCTGCGAGATTGCACTAGGTCGCACAATTCGCCGATATTGTGGAACCAAACCACCTCCCTACTAGATATACCTACAAGAAAGGGCGCGACTACGGAGAGACTTGAATCTGTTCCCTTTCTGTTCTATATGTAGAACGCAGTAGCAGAGGAATGACCACATGTCTTTTCAACCTCAGTTTCCCGGCATCTTCGATCCTGACCAACAGGGTCGCCCGCCGCGCGGCAGTGACAGTGCACAGCCCAAACAGGCCGACCGCCGCATGCCCGCGACCGAAAAACAGATGCAATACGCCCGGACCCTTGCCAAGAGAACGGGCGATGACCTTCCCGACGGGATCGAAGCAGACCGCGCAGCGGTTTCGGAATGGATCGACGCCCATAGGCCGCAGGCGCTGGAGGGGCCGTTTGCCGCCTACCCCTCGGCCAAACAGGTCGCCTTTGCCGAACGCATCGCGCGCTTGAAACGCCGCGATGTGCCGCAGGAGTGTTTTCGCGACAAAACCCTGATGTCGCGCTGGATCGACGGCAACAAACCGCGCTGATCCGTCGGGCCGCCCGATTGACGCTGCGTCACCTATGGCATGGCAGAACGACGCTGCTACCTTTTCGGCATGGCTTATCCGACCTCCATTTCTGAGACCTTGGCTGATGGCACAGTGCATCTGCTCAGCCTCGGATTTGCTATCCCTGCCAGCATCTTTCTGATGATGCACGCCGCAGGTCAGGAGGGCACGCTGACCGCCACCGTGATCTATGCGGCGTGTATCCTTGCCTCCTTCACCGCCTCCGCCGTCTACCACCTGCTGCCCTTCGACCGCAGTCGCGCTTTTCTGGGCCGTGTCGACCACGCGGCGATCTATTTCAAGATCGCGGGCACTTACACGCCGCTTGTCATGGTGATCGGCTCGGGATTTGCCTACGGCATTTTGGGCGTGGTCTGGGCGCTCGCGGTGATCGGCGCGGTGGCAAAGCTCTGGTTCTGGCGCACCGATGCGCGGGGGTCACTGGCGCTCTACCTCGGGATGGGGTGGCTCTCGGTCCTGTTGATCTACCCGATGTGGCACAATTTGCCCGGTGCCGCCTTGGCGCTGGTGGCCGCGGGCGGGCTAACCTATTCGGCGGGCACATTGATCTATGCCCACCCCGGCATGCGCTATCAAAATGCGATCTGGCATGTCTTTGTGTTGATCGCCACGGCCTGTTTCTTTGCCGCGATTGCACTGAGCCTTTAGGCCGCCACCGCATCCAGATAGGCCCGCACGCAGGTCTGGACATGGCGAAAGCGATCTCCGCCCAGATGTTTGCCGCCGTACCAACGGGTGACGACGATAAGGTGATCTTCCAGCCCTTCCCGCTCCAGCATGCGCAGGATCACCATCCCGGCACCGGATTCGCCATCATCTCCTTTCAGCGGGCCGCCGTCTGAGAACAGCACCGCCCATGTGTTATGCGTGGCCTTGGCGTAGGATTTCTCGCGCTTGAGGTCTTTTAACGCGGCGTCGACCTCGGCACGATTGCGCGCGGAACAGCCCGACACCGCGTATTTCGATCCGCGGTCGTTCAGTACCTGCCCCAATTTGCGCAAACCGTCACAGCCCCGCCATGGTGCGCCGCACGATATCGATCCGCGAACTGTTGGGCGGATGCGTGCCAAGGAAACGGTCGCCGGGATCGGGAATGCGGGTAAAGAATTCCGCCCCCCGCAACGGATTATAGCCCGCCCGCGCGGTGATGATCGTGCCAAGCGCATCGGCCTCAAGCTCGAAGTCCTTAGAGTACCGCCGCGCGCCGACCTCAGCACCCAGTTCCTGCGCCGTGCGCACAGCGGTCGCGTCCCCACCGCTGAGCGTGGCGATCCCGGCAAAGATCACCGCGCCCGCCATGGCGTTTTGCTGCTGGCGGCCAATATGGCCCGCGATGTGATGCGCGGCCTCATGGCCCAGCACGAAGGCCAGTTCGTCTTCGTTGCGGGCATCGGCAATCAACGCCAAGGTAAAGGCGACAATCGGGCGGCCGTTTTTATCTAACGTTTGAAAGGCGTTGGCAGGCTGGCCGGGGCGATCATCGACCACGATATTGAAGTCGCAATTCATCCCCGTGGTGCGGTTGCGGCACTCCCGCTCGGCCACGGGCTCAAGCGTGCGAACCACCTGCACGAAGCTCCGCGCGGCGGCGTTCGCGCTTAGCCGTGGGCCCGACTGCCCAGTGGTCTGCTGCCCGGTGGTCTGCGGCCGGTCGACCTGGATCGGCCCTGTCTGAACCGGTGCCACCTCGCAGGCCGAAAGCAGGGCGATGACGGCAAATGCGCCAAGGGCATTCAACAATTTCACGGCAAGTCCTCGCTCGGTTTTTCCTCGCCCACCTGTCTATCATGACGCCCCGGCGCTGCCACCCCCGTTCACAGAGCTTTGACGTCCCAACGGCGGTCTTGCGCTTGGCCGCACAAAGCCTGTCTTGCGCTCGCGAGCACAAAGCCTAATGTGCCCTCATGTTTACCATCGAGCACGAATTCGACGCCACCGTCATCACCCTGATCGACGAATCCGACGCCCCCCTGCGCGAGGACGTGACCGTCTCTGCCTTTGCAGGACAGATCACGATCGAGCAATGGGACGCGCGCACTGACCGTGTGGTTAAGATCACCCTGTCCCCCGCGCAGCTGAGCGATCTGACGGCGGCATTGAACCTGCCCGAGGGCATCTACCGCAGCAATTCCTAAGGATCGTCACATGGCCACCGGCACAGACATCAAGACCTATTTCAACGGCGCATGGCACGACGGCGATCTGCCCACCATCAAGGCTGCCGATCACGGCGCATGGCTCGGCACCACCGTCTTTGACGGGGCGCGGCTGTTTGACGGGCTGGCCCCCGATCTTGAGGCGCATTGCGCGCGGATCAACCGCTCTGCCCGGGCCCTCATGATCACCCCCACGGTCGAGACCGAGGACATGATCGAGATGTGCCGCGAGGGTCTGAAAAGCTATTCGCGCGATCAGGCGGTCTATATCCGTCCGATGTATTGGGCGCTGGCGGGCGACGAGTTGGGCATCGTGCCGCGCGAAGGCGCCACCGGTTTCGCCATCAGTCTAGAGGCCATCCCCATGGCCCCGCCAGAGGCCGCAACCACCCTCACCCGCACCCGCTTCCGCCGCCCGGTGCTGGAGGATAACGTGGTCAATGCCAAAGCAGGCTGTCTCTATCCCAACAACGCCCGGATGATGGTCGAGGCGCGGTCCAAAGGTTTCGGCAACGCGCTGGTGGCCGATGCCATGGGCAATGTCGCCGAAAGCGCCAGTGCGAACGTGTTCATGGTCAAGGATGGCGAGGTCTTCACCCCCATTCCCAATGGCACGTTCCTTGCCGGGATCACCCGCGCACGGCATATGTCGAACATGCGCGACGCGGGCATGAAGGTGCATGAGACCGTCCTCAGCTTTGACGATTTCCATGCCGCCGATGAGGTCTTCCTGTCGGGCAATATGATGAAGGTCACCCCCGTCCGCGCCTTTGACGACACGCAATATGGCACCGGGGACAACCAGAACCCGGTGACCCGCCGCGTGCGCGAAATGTATTGGGATTGGGCCGCAAGTCAGCGCGGCTGAAGGTCCGGGCGGCAGCGGCGCGCAAAAGCAATTGCCAGCGCCGCCCGCCCGCGCCATGATCACACCGCACCGGGAGGAGGTGCGGAGAGAGGGTTTGATGCGGAAATTCCTAGTGGTGCTGGACGATAGCACCGAATGTTTGAATGCCATGCGCTTTGCCGCTCTGCGCGCGGCGCGCACCGGGGGCGGCGTGGCCGTCCTGTCGGTGATCCCGCCCGAAGAGTTCAACCATTGGATCGGCGTCGGCGACCTGATGCGCGAAGAGGCCCGCGAGCGGATCGAGGTGCATTTCGAGGTCTTCGCCAAATGGATGCGCGACAAACAAGGCGTCGATCCTGAGTTGATCATCCGCGAAGGTGAGCCCACGGATGAGATCATCCAACAGCTTTCAGATGACCCAGACATCGGCGTGCTGGTGCTCGGCGCCAGCGGCGACCGCAAGAAAGGCCCCGGCCCGCTTGTTACGCAATTGTCGCGCTCTGCCGGGGCTCTGCCTGTGCCGATCACCATCGTGCCCGGCGATCTCAGCAAGGAACGGCTCGAAGCGATCACTTGACCGCAGCCTGCGCCTGACCCAGCCCTGCATCCCGCCCCTCCGTGTGGGCCACACACAATTTAGAACGGTTCTAAACCTTGACTTGCCGCCCGCGCGGGCGCATATCAGAACCCACGCCGAAAGCGAGGTACACCCCATGTTCATCCAGACCGAATCCACTCCGAACCCCGCAACGCTCAAGTTCCTGCCGGGTCAGACCGTGCTGGAGATGGGCACCGCCGATTTCCCGACCCCCGATGCCGGGGCGACATCGCCGCTGGCCCAACGGCTCTTTTCCGTTGAGGGTGTGACGGGCGTGTTCTTCGGCACCGATTTCGTCACCGTGACAAAGCAAGACGCGGTGGAATGGGACCATGTGAAACCCGCCCTGCTGGGCGCGATCATGGAACATTTCCAATCCGGTGAGCCGGTCATGGCCTCTGACCACCAGCCCACATCGGGCCACGCCGCCCATGATGGCGAAGACGGTGAAATCGTCGGTCAGATCAAAGAGTTGCTCGACAGCCGCGTGCGCCCTGCCGTGGCCCAAGATGGCGGCGACATCACCTTTCACGGGTTTGAGCGTGGCGTTGTCTATCTGCACATGCAAGGCGCCTGCGCGGGCTGCCCCTCGTCCACTTTGACGCTGAAAATGGGCATCGAAAACCTGCTGCGCCACTACATCCCCGAGGTGACAGAGGTTCGTCCGGTTGCCTGACCATCGCGCAAGCGGGCCGCTCATTCTGGCCTTCGACACATCGGCCGCGCATTGCGCGGCCGCTTTGCTGTCGGGCGACCGGGTATTGGCGGCGCGCGTGGAGCCGATGACCAAGGGCCAAGCCGAACGGCTGTTGGTGCTTTGCGAGGAACTGCTGAGTGACGCGGGGGTGGCCTACGCCGATCTTGACGCGCTTGGCGTTGGCATCGGACCGGGCAATTTCACCGGCATCCGCATCGCCGTTTCCGCCGCGCGTGGGTTGGCGCTTGGCCTTGGCATTCCGGCAGTCGGGGTCGATGCCTTTGACGCATTGCACGAGGGTCACGATGGCCCCTGCGCCTGCGCCGTGGATGCACGGCGCGATCAGGTCTTCCTCCAAGGCTTTGACAACGCAGGCATTTCCACCCCCGCCCTTTACGACGCATCCGGTCTTCCGGCCTTCACCGGCCCCCTCATCGGCGCGGGCGGAGAGCCCCCCGCCATGCCGGTGGCCGAAGCCATCGCCCGCATAACGGCCCGCCGTTTCGCCGACAGTCCAGCCCGCCCCGCGCCGCTTTACCTGCGCCCCGCCGATGCCGCCCCGGCGCGCGACGCGGCCCCGGTGCTGCTGCCGTGACACCAGCCGCGCTTGCGGCCCTCCACGCCGCTGCCTTTACCCAAGACAGACCGTGGCAGGAGGCAGAGTTTGCCAGCCTGCTGGACAGCCCCTTCGTGGAGCTTTTCACCCGCCCCGGTGGCTTTGCCCTGACCCGCACCATCGCGGGCGAATCTGAACTGCTCACCCTCGCCGTCGACCCTGCCCGGCAGCGCCAAGGGCTGGGCCGCGCCCTTCTGCACGACTGGTTGGCGGCCCTGCCGGCCGACTGTGACAGCGCCTTTCTTGAGGTTGCCGCCGACAATCTGCCCGCCCGCGCACTCTATGCGAATGAAGGCTTTGCCCAAATTGCCACCCGCCGTGCCTATTATGCGCGCAGGGGTGTGGCGGCGGTCGATGCCTGCATTCTGCGGCGCATGTTGACCCGTGGTCACTGTGGCGATCCCGCCGCCCTGCCCGCAAAAAGCGGTTGACCCTACCCCCTGCCTGCGCCCTAAATTACACCTGATCATATGATCCACAAACGCCGTGGCGGCAGCACCTGCCCGACCGCCCGGCACCACAAACCGGGAGACGATAAATGACCCTCATGACGAAATTCCTCGGCGCAGCCGCAGGCTTGGCCCTGACATCGGGCGCCGCGCTGGCCGAACCCGCGCTGATCTTTGACCTCGGCGGCAAGTTCGACAAAAGCTTCAACGAAGCGGCCTTCAACGGCGCGACCCGCTGGGCCGAAGAAACCGGTGGCAAATTCGCCGAGATCGAAATGCAGTCCGAAGCGCAGCGTGAGCAGGCTCTGCGCCGCTTCGCCGAATCCGGTGCCAACCCGATCATCACCATGGGTTTCGCCATGGCCGATCCGCTCTCGACAGTGGCCCCTGATTATCCCGACACGAAATTCGCCGTGGTCGACGTGAACTGGCTCGACCTGCCCAACGTGCGTCAGGTCAGCTTTGCCGAGCATGAGGGGTCCTACCTTGTCGGCGTGATGGCCGCGATGGCATCTGAGTCGAATACCGTCGGCTTTGTCGGTGGCATGGACGTGCCGCTGATCCGCCACTTTGGCTGCGGCTATGCCCAAGGCGTCATGGCGACCAACCCCGATGCCAAAGTCATCGCCAACATGACGGGCACAACCCCCGCCGCTTGGAACGACCCGGTGAAGGGGTCTGAGATCACCAAAGCCCAGATCAACCAAGGCGCTGACGTGGTCTACGCCGCAGCAGGCGGCACCGGCGTGGGCGTGCTGCAAACCGCCGCCGACGAAGGCATCCTGTCGATCGGCGTGGACAGCAACCAAAACCACCTGCACCCGGGCAAAGTCCTGACCTCGATGCTGAAACGTGTCGATGTCGCGGTCTATGACGCGATGATGGCGGGCGAAGACCTCGAAGTTGGCGAAGTTGTGACCCTCGGCCTTGCCGAAGAAGGTGTCGGCGTCGCCATGGACGAGCATAACGCCGATCTCGTGACCGAAGAAATGAAGGCCGCCGTAGACGAAGCGCGCCAGAAGATCATCGACGGCGAGATCAAAGTGGTTTCTTACTACGAGAATGACAGCTGCCCGGCGCTGGACTTCTGAACTTAGATTAACCAAAATGACCACAAGGGCCGCGCCGTTCCACCGGCGCGGCCCTTTCCGAACATGACAGCGTGACACGGACAAAGATGGCTCATTTCCAGATCAAGGGCCGCCACGCCCGCAGGACCTTTTGATATGACCGATACCGCCCCCGCTACCGGCACCGCGCCAGCGATCGAACTCAAAGGCATCTCCAAAGCCTTCGGCCCTGTGCAGGCCAACAAAGACATCTCGATCCGCGTGATGCCCGGCACGATCCACGGGATTATCGGCGAAAACGGCGCGGGCAAATCGACGCTGATGTCGATCCTTTATGGTTTCTACAAAGCCGACGCGGGTGAGATTTTCATCAGTGGCAAAAAGACCGAGATTCCCGACAGCCAAGCCGCCATCTCGGCGGGCATCGGCATGGTGTTCCAGCATTTCAAGCTGGTCGAGAACTTCACCGTGCTGGAAAATATCATTCTGGGCGCCGAAGATGGCCGCCTGCTGAAGCCCTCGCTCTCCAAAGCCCGCAAAACACTGATCAGCCTGTCTGAGGACTACGGCCTCAACGTCGATCCCGACGCGCTGGTGCAGGACATCGGCGTCGGCATGCAGCAGCGGGTGGAGATCCTCAAGGCGCTCTACCGGCAGGCCGACATTCTGATCTTGGACGAGCCGACCGGCGTGTTGACCCCTGCCGAGGCCGACCAGCTATTCCGCATCCTCGGGCGCCTGCGATCTGAGGGCAAAACCATCATCCTCATCACCCACAAGCTGCGCGAGATCATGGAGATCACCGACACCGTGTCGGTCATGCGCCGGGGCAAGATGACCGCGACCGTGAAAACCGCCGAGACCTCGCCGCCGGAACTGGCCGAGCTGATGGTCGGGCGTAAGGTATTGCTCCGCGTGAATAAAAAGCCTGCCACACCGGGCGATGTGATCCTTGATGTCAAAGGTCTGCGCGTGGTTGACGACAAGGGCGTCGAGCGTCTGCGCGGCATCGACCTGCAGATCCGCGCGGGCGAAGTGCTGGGCCTTGCGGGTGTTGCGGGCAACGGCCAATCCGAACTTCTCGAAGTGCTGGGCGGCTATGCCGATGGCACCGGCAGCGTCACGCTAAACGGCACGCCGCTGGACCTTTCGGGCAAGAAATCCGACGGCCAATCGCGCCGCGCCCGCGGCGTGGCCCATGTGCCCGAAGACCGCCAGCGCGAGGGTCTGATCATGGATTTTCAGGCGTGGGAAAACAACGTCTTCGGCTACCACCACGACGACCGCTTCAACAGCGGAATGTTGATGGACCACGCGGCCATCCGTGCCGATGCCGAAGACAAGATGGAACGCTTTGACGTGCGCCCGCCCGACCCGACGCTGGCGGCCAAGAACTTCTCGGGCGGGAACCAGCAAAAGATCGTTCTGGCCCGGGAGATCGAGCGCAACCCCGACCTGTTGCTGATCGGCCAGCCCACACGCGGCGTCGACATTGGCGCGATTGAGTTCATCCACGAGCAGATCATCGCCCTGCGCGATCAAGGCAAGGCGATCTTGCTGGTCTCGGTCGAACTCGAAGAAATCCTTGCCCTGTCGGACCGCATTGCAGTGATGTTCGACGGACAGATCATGGGCGAACGCGCCGCCGACCAGACCGACGAGAAAGAACTGGGGCTGCTCATGGCTGGCATCACCGACACCGAAAACGAACACAGCGTGGCCGAGGTCGAAGCCAATCTCGCCCGCGCCGGCGGCGACGCCAGCAAGGAGATCTGAAATGGACGTGATGCCAAAATGGGCCGAGGTGATCCTCGTGCCGCTGATCTCTTTGTTGCTGGCCGCCCTGCTCTCGGCGCTGGTGATCCTTGCCATCGGTGAAGACCCGATTGCCGCCGTGACACTGATGGTCAAAGGCGCGCTCGGCTCGACCTATGGCTGGGGCTACACACTTTATTACGCGACCAACTTCATCTTCACCGGGCTTGCCGTTGCCGTGGCCTTTCACGCGCGGCTGTTCAACATCGGGGGCGAAGGTCAGGCAATGCTGGGCGGTTTGGGCGTCGCCATTGCCGCGCTCTATATCCCTTGGCCGCATTGGACGCTGGCGCTGATCGGCTGCGGTGTGATGGCCGGGCTTTTGGGCGCGATCTGGGCCGCGATCCCCGGCTGGTTGCAAGCCAAACGCGGCAGCCACGTCGTGATCACCACGATCATGTTCAACTTTATCGCCGCCGCCTTGCTGAACTATGTGTTGGTCAACGTCATGCGCCCGCCCGGCAGCATGGACCCGGCCAGCGCGCGCTTTCCCGAGGCCGTGCATCTGCCCACGTTGCATGAATTGCTGGCCCCGCTTGGCATTGCCTTTTCCAAGTCCGCCCCCGCCAACGTCTCACTGCTCGTCGCCACCGCGGCCTGTATCGTGGTCTGGCTGCTGATCTGGCGCACCCGTCTGGGCTATGAAATCCGCGCCTATGGCCATTCTCAACCTGCCGCCAAATACGCGGGCATCTCGCCCGTGCGCATCACCATGGTCACGATGATCATCTCGGGCGCGCTGGCGGGGCTGATGGCGATCAACAACGTCATGGGCGAAAGCGAACGTCTGGTGCTGAACGCCACCGAGGGCGCAGGCTTTATCGGCATCGCCGTGGCGCTGATGGGCCGCAGCCACCCGGTTGGCGTCTTCTTTGCAGCGCTGCTCTTTGGTTTCCTCTATCAAGGTGGTGCCGAACTGGCCCTCTGGACCTCGATCCCGCGCGAATTGATCGTCGTGATCCAAGCGCTGGTGATCCTCTTCACCGGCGCGCTCGACAATATGGTGCGGATGCCGCTGGAGCGTCTTTTCCTGATGTTCCGCCGCCCCGGCCCCCCTGCCAATTCCGCTGACAGCGAGCCCAAACCCGGCCCCCGCAGCGCCCAGTCGGAGAGCGCGGAATGAGCCCCTATACCCCCCTGAGAAAGCGGGTCTGACCTATGGACTATATCACGCTCATCCAATTGCTCGACAGCACCGTTCGGCTGGCCACGCCGCTGCTTTTGGCCTGTCTTGCCGGTCTTTTCTCCGAACGCGCGGGCGTCTTTGACATCGGGCTTGAGGGCAAGATGCTGGCGGCGGCGTTCTTTTCCGCCGCGGTGGCATCGCTCACCGGGTCGGTCTGGCTTGGCCTTGCGGCGGGCATCGCCTCTTCGCTGGCACTCAGCGCTGTCCACGGGCTGGCCTCGATCACCTTCCGTGGCAACCAGCTCATTTCTGGCGTGGCGATCAACTTTCTCGCCGCGGGCATGACGGTGCTGATTGCCCAAGACTGGTTCGCCCAAGGCGGCCGCACACCCTCGCTCTTTGGCGGCGCACGGTTCGAGCCGATCACCCTGCCCTTTGCCGAGGCCGTGGCCGACGTGCCCTTCATCGGCCCCTTCTACGAAGAGCTGATCTCGGGCCATTCGATCCTTGTCTATGCCGCCTTCCTCGCCGTGCCGCTGACATGGTGGATCCTGTTCCGCACCCGCTTTGGCCTGCGCCTCCGGGCGGTGGGTGAAAACCCTGCCGCCGTGGACACCGCTGGCGTCTCGGTCGTCGGTCTGCGCTATGCCGCCGTGGCCATTGCCGGGCTGCTCTGTGGCGTGGCTGGGGCCTACCTCAGCACCGCGCTGCAGGCGGGCTTCGTCAAAGACATGTCGGCGGGCCGTGGCTTTATCGCGCTGGCCGCGCTGATCTTTGCCAAGTGGCGCCCTTGGTACGCGCTCTGGGCCACGCTGCTCTTTGGCCTTTTCGGCGCGCTGGAAACCCGGCCTGACGTGATTCAGTCGGTCATCGGCATCAAGGTGCAGGGCCAGCTTCTGGGCGCACTACCCTATCTGATGACGGTGGTGATCCTCGCAGGCTTCGTCGGCAAGGCGATCCCGCCCCGCGCGGGCGGCGAACCCTATGTGAAAGAACGCTGACATCCCCCTCCGGCCCTTGCACCCGAGGGCCGGATCGGCGCAACCTATCTCAGTGGTCGCCTCATCGCGGCAAGCTATGTTGAAAAGCGCGGCCGTTCGGGGCTAGGAAACGTCATGCAAATCTACCTGCCCATCGCCGAAGTTTCGGTTAACGCCTTTCTCCTTCTGGGATTGGGCGGCATTGTGGGCATCCTGTCGGGCATGTTCGGCGTCGGCGGCGGGTTTCTGATCACGCCGCTTTTGTTCTTTGTGGGCATCCCCCCTGCCGTGGCCGTGGCCACCTCGACCAACCAGATCGTCGCGTCGTCTTTTTCGGCCCTGCTGGCGCATCTCAAACGGCGCACGGTGGATTTCCGAATGGGCTGGGTCCTGCTGGCCGGGGGTCTTGTCGGCTCGGGCATCGGCATGTTCATCTTTAACTACCTGAAATCGCTGGGTCAGGTCGATCTGCTGGTGACCCTTTGCTACGTGATCTTTCTGGGCATCATCGGCGGGCTGATGTTCTTTGAATCGCTCCGCGCGATCCGCCGCACCCGCAAGGGCGGGCGCGTGCAGCGCAAGAAACACTACTGGGTCCACGGCCTGCCAATCAAAATGCGGTTTCGGGTATCGGGGCTTTATATCTCGGTGATCCCCCCGGTGCTTGTCGGCGCGGCGGTTGGGATGCTCTCGGCCATCATGGGCGTCGGTGGCGGCTTCATTATGGTGCCCGCGATGATCTACCTGCTTGGCATGCCCACCAAAGTGGTGATCGGCACCTCGCTGTTGCAGATCATTTTCGTGACCGGTTTCACCACCATGCTGCACGCCACCACCAACCAGACGGTCGACATCGTGCTGGCGGTGCTCTTGCTGGTCGGCGGGGTGCTGGGCGCGCAG
Organism: Sulfitobacter sp. D7; assembly: GCF_003611275.1. Classification (NCBI taxonomy): domain Bacteria; kingdom Pseudomonadati; phylum Pseudomonadota; class Alphaproteobacteria; order Rhodobacterales; family Roseobacteraceae; genus Sulfitobacter; species Sulfitobacter sp. D7. The sequence continues at coordinate 1,062,289 of NZ_CP020694.1, read as the reverse complement.
GTTGGCACACGGATCGGCGTGCGGATGCAGGCCGAACAGTTGCGCATCTTGCTGGCGGTGCTGGTCCTCGCGGTCTGCGGCAAGCTGGCGCTTGATCTGCTGCTGGAACCGTCCGAGCTTTATTCCCTCAGCCCGGTGGCGGCAGAATGATCCGCGCAGTTCTCGCATTCGCTGGCCTGATGTTCACCGCGCTCACCGCCGCGGCGGAAGAGGAGATCGTGCTGGGCCTCAGCCAAGCCGAAGTCTCCATCACCACCAATTTCGACGGGTCTGAGATCCTCGTCTACGGCGCTGTCAAACGTGAAACCCCGATCCCCGAAGGCGCGCCGCTTGAGGTGGTCGTCACCGTCTCTGGCCCCTCGACCCCGATCATGGTGCGGCGCAAGGAACGGCGCTTTGGCATCTGGGTCAACACCGACGCAGTTGAGGTCGACCGCGCGCCGAGTTTCTATGCCGTGGTCACCTCTGGTCCGCTGTCCGAAGTGCTCAAACGCATCGAAGACCTGCGCCACCGCATTTCCATCCCCCGCGCCATCCGCTCTGTCGGCGCCCCGATGGAGATCGCGGACCCGACCCAGTTCACCGATGCGCTGATCCGCGTGCGCAAGGATGCCAACCTCTACCAAGTCATCGAAGACGGCGTGAAGGTCGATGAACAGACCCTCTTTCGCGCCGCCGTGGCCCTGCCTGCCTCGCTCACCGAGGGCGCCTATGACACGCGGATTTTCCTGACCCGTGGCGGCGATGTGGTGGCGCAATATGAGACGGTGATCGACGTGCGCAAAGTCGGGATGGAACGGTGGCTGTTCAACCTCGCCCATGAGCAGGCGTTTATCTACGGGCTGCTGTCGCTCTTTATCGCCATTTCTGCGGGCTGGGGCGCCTCTGCCGTCTTCGGGTTGCTGCGCCGCTAAGCCGCGCCATCCTCGGTCGCCTCAAGCGTCAGCGCGGCTGCCGGGGCGGCACGCAGATCGTCGACGCGCAGCGGGCCGGATGGTTTGCTTAGGCGGTTGCGCACCACCCAAATCAACCGCTCCTGCGCGCGGGTGATGGCGACATAGGCAAGCCGTTTCCACAGCGGTTGCCCGGCCTCAGAGCGCCCCATCCGCGCGGCCGCATAAAGATCGGGCGCAAAGACCTGCACGTTCTCCCACTGGCTTCCCTGCGCCTTGTGGATCGTCACAGCAGCGCCGTGCAGAAACGTGGCCCCCATACGCGCGGCGAAGGGAATAAAGGGCTCTTCCTCATCCGGTTTTTCGATTTTCACGATCGACGCGGCACTTACCTGCGGGTCTTCGGCACCGATGACGTGCAACCTGCTGAACCCCGGCTTACGCCCCTCGCCCAGATAGACCACCTGCGCGCCCTTGATCAGGCCGCGCGCTTCTAGGTCGAGGCGTTTCTTGCGGTGCTTCAACGGCAGTTCGATCCCGTCGCAGATCAGCGGCTCGCCTGCCAACAGCGCATCTTCGGGGGCGCCATGCACGGCGCGGAAGGCGTTGATCAACCGAATGCGCGTGGCGTTGCGCCAGACCAGCACGGGGCTGCGCGCCATCAGATCAACCTCAACCCGCTGGCCCCAAACCACGCGATCATCCTTGCGTGCCGCGTCTTCGATCATCCGCTCGAAGTCATGAAACTCCAGCTGCGGGTCGGCCAGCGCATGGGCCAGATCAAGGATCGGATTGTCAGCTTGCTGTCGGTGGATACGGTTGAGGTTCAACACCCGCTTTTCGGGCAGTTTTTCAAACACCATCGTGCCGGATTGCCCCACCGGGGCCAACTGCGCCGGATCGCCGAACAGAAGCAGCGTCGGGAAAATCTCTTTCAGGTCCTCGAACTGTTTGTCATCCAGCATCGAGCTTTCGTCGACAAAACCGATATCCAGCGGGTCTTCGCGCCGCTTCCAGCCGGTGATGAAATCACTGCCCCGCAAGCCTGCCGCCGCCAGCGCACCGGGCACGGATTTGTTGTTCGCGAAAAACGCCGCTGCCCGGTCGAGCGCGACTTCGCTTAGTCCTTCGATGTCCGGCTTTTCGCCGTTCCCGGTCAGCCATTCCGCGATGCGCTCGTATTCAGGGTGGTAAACCGGCGTGTAAAGAATACGGTGGATCGTCGTCGCGGGCACGCCGCGCAGACGCAAAACGCTGGCCGCTTTATTGGTCGGCGCAAGGATCGCCAGCGTGCGTTTCTCGCGTTTCTTGCGCGATTCGTAATCGCCGGAGACGATATCGACACCCGCCGCTTCCAAGGCACGATAAAGCTCGGCCAGCAGCAGCGTTTTGCCCGATCCGGCCTTGCCGGTCACCGCCATCACCTGATCCGGCCCGCCCGCAGGCGGCATCAGCAATGAATCGTCCAGATCAATGCCCGCAGAGCGCAGCATCTCGGCCACCTTGTCATGGGCAGCGGCTTGGTCTTCGGAGTAGGTGAGCGCGGTAGATGTCATTGGGCGACCCTAATTGAGCCCCGCGCCGGGGGCCAGATCGCTTTGCCCTGCCCGCCCGCGATTCACGCGAATTATCCACCTCAGACGACGATCAGCCCCCGGCTGAGCGCGCGTGCGACGGCATGGGTCGTGTTCGATGCGCCCAGTTTGAACCGCGCGCTTTCCACATAGGCCCGCAGCGTGTGTTCCGAGATCGACAACCGGTCGGCCACCTGCGCGCGGCTATAGCCCACCGCCAACAGCGTCATCGCATCGACCTCACGGGGGGACAGCGCCTGCACTGCGCAGGGCGCACGGTCCGGGGCCAGTGCCAATGCCTTCTCGTTGAAACAATGCGCCGCCCAGATCAGATCGCGCCGGTGCCGCGCGGTGAAGGCGGCCCAGACCCCATCTGTGCAACTATGGTTCGTGGTAAACAGCGCAAATTGCCCATGCGGCCCCCGGATCGGGACCGAGAAACCCTGATTGCCGACCCCGTGGTCCAAGGCATCCCGGTGGAACTGCCGCGCCGCGCGAGAGGACCAATCGAGGTCTTTCCAGTCCACCGGTTCAAACCGGCGATAGCAGCCCGCGACAACCGGATCGATGCGGAGGTAGTTGTGCGCCTGATAGCGCTCGGACCAGAGCGGCCCGTAGGTGCCGCAGCCATATTGCACGCCCGCCGTGTCGACCCAGTGATAGACCACATGCAAAATGCCGTAGTGATCGCGCAGGTCTTCGCAGGCTTGGCCAAGTTCGGGCTGGCCGTCAGCCTGTGCCAGCCTTTCCCAAATGCGTTCCAGATGCGGCTCTATCCTCATGCGTCCGGCCTATGGCCCTTTCGCGTTGCAAGGACATCTCGGCCAGAGCGATAAGCGCCGCGTCGTCCAACTGTTCCGCCGTGCGCGGCAGTTGGTTCGCCATGGCAAAAGCCCTGAGATCGGCCAATACGTCCAATATCCAATCATCTTGCATGAGGGTCGCCCAGCTTTGGTTAATGGCAGATTAATACAACCATAGCATGTGCACGATTTCGCACCATCCGCGCTTTTCGTCCCCCCAGAAATGGCGGGGTTGGCTGCGGTAAGTCTTTGTTCTGGTTGCGGACAAACGAAAAACCCCCGCGGCCGGGGCCACGGGGGGGATCTTGTCTCAGACTATCGGTATCGCTCAGTCGCGCGCCATCACCGTGTCTTCGAGTGTGCGCAGTCCGGTCGTGGGGGCCTGCACCAGCACCGACATATTGCCCGGCTTATGCTCATTGCGCATCATCTTCATATGCGCCTCGGGCAAATCGGCCCAGCTAAAGACTTCGGACATGCAGGGATCAAGACGGCGTTCCATCATCAACTTATTCGCCGCGCTCGCCTGTTTCAGATGGGCAAAGTGGCTGCCCTGCAAACGCTTCTGGTGCATCCACATATAGCGCACATCGAAGGTCAGGTTAAAGCCGCTCGTCCCGGCACAGATCACCACCATGCCGCCCTTTTTGACCACGAAGGTCGAAACTGGGAAAGTCGCCTCGCCGGGGTGTTCGAACACCATATCGACGTTCACGCCTTTGCCGGTGATGTCCCAGATCGCCTTGCCGAACTTGCGGGCCTCTTTGAACCACTCGTTATATTCCGGCGTGTTCACCGTGGGCAGCTGGCCCCAGCAGTTGAAATCCTTGCGGTTCAACACGCCCTTGGCGCCCAGGTCCATCACGAACTGCCGCTTGCTCTCGTCCGAGATCACGCCGATCGCATTGGCGCCTGCGGTGTTGATGAGCTGGATCGCATAGGAGCCAAGGCCGCCCGACGCACCCCAGACCAGCACGTTCTGGCCGGGCTTCAGGTCATGCGGCTCGTGACCGAAAAGCATCCGGTAGGCGGTGGCCAGCGTCAGCGTGTAACAGGCACTTTCTTCCCATGTCAGGTGCTTGGGGCGCGGCATAAGCTGCTGGCTCTGCACGCGGGTGAACTGAGAGAACGACCCATCGGGCGTCTCATAGCCCCAGATGCGCTGGCTGGACGAATACATCGGGTCGCCGCCGTTGCATTCCTCATCGTCGCCATCGTCTTGGTTGCAGTGGATCACCACCTCGTCGCCGACTTTCCAGCGGGTCACCTTGTCGCCCACCGCCCAGACGATGCCAGAGGCGTCGGAACCTGCGATGTGATAGGGCTCACCATGGCCGTCAAAGGGGCTGATCGGCACGCCGCGCGCGGCCCAGACACCGTTGTAGTTGATGCCCGCCGCCATGACCAAGACCAGCACGTCCTGACTGTCGAGCTGGGGCACATCGACGACTTCCTGCAGCATTGCGCTATCCGGGTCGCCGTGCCGCTCGCGGCGAATGGCCCAAGCATACATCTGTTTCGGGACATGACCCATCGGGGGCATTTCACCCACTTCATACAGGTCTTTTTGCGGGGCGTCATAGTCGGCGTGTTTCGTATCCAGTGCCATGTGGGCCTCCTGCCGGTGATCGGTATCTACAAGGTCTGTGCCGCACTGCAGAATCGCGGCGGCTCCCCTTTGGGATATGACCCACCGCGCAACATTGCAACCCCCACACGTCCACTTTTGTAATTTTATGACCCAGCAGACGCAGCAATTTCTGCCGCAGGTGCAGCATCCTCACTGGGGAAATGCGCAATGGAATTCGCATAGAAGGCCAAAACAGGTTCCTGCCCTGCCGCGATTTGCAGCCCCTGCGCGTCTTCGGAAATGACGCCACGTTTCTTAAGGCGGGCCGTGGCGCGGGCGACGCGGTCCGGCAGAACGTCGGGCTTGGGCACGCGGTTGCGCAGCGGCATCTGTTCAAGCGTGGCGGCCACTTTCGCCAGCAATTCCGCCTCGCTCAATGGCCCTTTCGCCTGCAGCATCACCCGCGCAATCAGCGGTACGGTTAACACAGGCATGGCCTGCGCGATCCGGTCCATCAGCATCTCCGACAGATCCGAGACCGGCACATCCGCCCCCGTGCGGCGCAGAGAAAGCGGATCACCAAAGGTTACCGCCGCCGTGCCAAAGCGCGTGTCCCGCCCGCGCATCCGCCGCCAAATCTTGCGCAGCACAAAGCCCACCACCACCGTGATCCGCGCGCCAAAACGCCGGTCGCCGCGCTCTCCGGCGGCGATCAACACGCGATCTTCTAGGATCCGGTCATAGTTAATCGCCACGGGCACAAAGATGATGTCACGCTCCCCTTCGGGGTCGAACCCCTCCACCACATAAGACAGCAAGCCCACCTTTGGCGGCTGCAAAGCCCCGGTGAGGCTCAGCCCCCCCTCAGGATAGAACGCCTGCGTCACCCCGCCCGTCGTCGCCATCTGCACGTAGCGCGCCAAGACCTTGCGATAGAGCGCCCCGCGCGAACGGCGCCGGATAAAGTAAGCGCCCATGGAACGGATCAGCGTGCTCAGCGGCCAGACCCGCGCCCATTCTCCCACCGCATAGCTCAGCGCCGAAGACCGCGCGGCGAGGTAGGTCACCAGCATGTAATCCATGTTCGACCGGTGGTTCATGATGAAAACCACCGTGGCATCACGCGGCAGCGCGGCGAATGTCGACTCGTTGGTCACGGCCGTCTCGACCCGGTAGACCGTGTTGGTCAACAACCGCGCCAGCCGGATGCCAAAGCTGAAATAGGCAAAGGCGGAAAACCGCGGCACGATCTCGCGCGCATATTCGCGGGCCTTTTGAAAGGCGACGTTCTCGGGCACGCCATTGCTGCGGGCGTAGTTTACGATCTCTTGGCTGACCTCCGGATCATAGATGAGGCGCTGAATCATGTCATGCCGCCGGGCCAGCTTGAAGGGCTCAATGGGCCGGGTCAGCCGCTTGTTCAGCCGCTCCACTGCCCGTTCCAGCCGTCGGCGAAAGAACCAACGCACCGAAGGCAGCAGAAAATGGCTCAGCGCCGTGACGGCTGCGAAAACCACGATGAGGATGAACAGCCAAAGGGGCAATTGCACAGTCTGCGTCATGGCTTAACCCTTACAGCGCGCAGGCGAGAGGACAATAATTATCTGTTTTCTGCCCACTGGCCGGGCGCGCGCGATGCCGCAACGCAGCGAATTGACAGAGGCATATTATTTCCCCTATCAACGTCATGACGCAACTTTATTGCCACCAGATTCAAGAGGCCAAGATGACCCAACCGCAGAAAGACCGTCCCTGGCTCATTCGCACCTATGCGGGCCATTCCACCGCCGCCGCGTCCAACGCGCTCTACCGGTCAAACTTGGAGCGCGGGCAAACCGGGCTTTCGGTGGCTTTCGACCTGCCCACCCAGACCGGCTATGACAGCGACCATGTGCTCAGCCGTGGCGAGGTTGGCAAGGTCGGCGTGCCGGTGAACCACCTCGGTGACATGCGCGCGCTTTTCGATGGCATCCCCCTTGAACAAATGAACACCTCCATGACGATCAACGCGACGGCTCCTTGGCTGCTGTCGCTCTATATCGCCGTGGCCGAAGAACAGGGCGCGGATATTTCCGCCCTGCAAGGCACGGTGCAAAACGATCTGATCAAGGAATACCTCAGCCGCGGCACCTATATCTGCCCGCCCGCGCCCTCACTCAAGATGATCGCGGATGTGGCTGAATACTGCTATACCAACGTGCCGAAATGGAACCCGATGAACGTCTGTTCCTACCACCTGCAAGAAGCAGGTGCGACGCCGGAACAGGAATTGGCCTTTGCACTTGCCACTGCCACCGCCGTGCTCGACGCGCTGAAACCGCGCGTCCCGGCAGAGGATTTTCCGAAATTGGTGGGCCGCATCTCATTCTTCGTGAACGCGGGCATCCGTTTCGTCACCGAGATGTGCAAAATGCGCGCATTTGTAGACCTTTGGGACGAGATTTGCCGCGACCGCTATGGGGTCGAAGACCCCAAATTCCGTCGTTTCCGCTATGGGGTTCAGGTCAATTCACTGGGTCTGACCGAACAACAGCCCGAGAATAACGTCTACCGTATCCTCATTGAAATGCTCGCCGTGACCCTGTCGAAAAAGGCCCGCGCCCGTGCTGTGCAATTGCCCGCGTGGAACGAAGCGCTCGGCCTGCCCCGCCCGTGGGACCAGCAATGGTCGATGCGGATGCAGCAGATCATGGCCCATGAAACCGACCTTCTGGAATTCGACGATCTTTTCGACGGCAATCCGGCGGTCGATGCCAAGGTCGAATTGCTCAAAGAAGGCGCACGCGCTGAATTGGCAAACCTCGACGGTATGGGCGGCGCGATTTCCGCGATCGATTACATGAAGGGCCGCTTGGTCGAAAGCAACGCCGACCGGCTGCGCCGCATCGAAAGCGGCGAAACAGTCGTTGTCGGTGTGAACAAATGGCAACAAGGCGCGCCCTCGCCGCTGATGACCGGCGCGGGCGATATCATGCAATCAGACCCCGGTGCCGAAGCCGACCAACTCTCCCGGCTCGACGCATGGCGCAGCGCGCGCGACGAGGGCGCCGTCAAACAGGCACTGGCCGACCTACGTGCCGCCGCCAGCGCGGGCGACAATATCATGCCCGCCTCCATCGCCGCCGCCAAGGCGGGCGTCACCACCGGCGAATGGGCCGCGCAGATGCGTGCCGTTCACGGGGAATATCGTGGCCCCACAGGGGTTTCCGCAGGCCAGTCCAACAAGACCGAAGGTCTGGACGACCTGCGCGACGCGGTGGATGCGGTTAGTGACAAACTGGGCCGCAGGCTGAAATTCCTCGTCGGCAAACCGGGGCTCGACGGGCACTCGAACGGGGCAGAACAGATCGCCGTCCGCGCCCGCGATTGCGGCATGGACATCAGCTATGAAGGCATCCGCCTGACGCCCGCGGAAATCGTCGAAGCCGCGCAGACGGAAGCCGCCCATGTGGTCGGCTTGTCGATCCTCTCGGGCTCGCATGTGCCATTGGTCGAAGACCTGATGCAGCGCATGACCGAGGCAGGGATGAACCATATCCCGGTCATCGTCGGCGGCATCATTCCCGAGGCTGACGCAACACGTTTGCGCGCTGCCGGAGTGGCGCAGGTCTATACCCCGAAAGATTTCGAATTGAACGTGATCATGGAAGATATCATTGCGCTTGCCGACCCCAAAGCGGTGGCCGCAGAATAGGCTGACACAAAATACAACGTGCAATTAACCAATTGGATCTATAATTCCCCGTACCAGCACAATCTGGAAAGGAAATATCAGATATGGAAAAAGACCTGAAATCCATGAGCCGCAAGGAATTGGAGAAACTTCTGTCGGATGTCAAAAAGGCATTGCAGGCCGCGCAGGCCCGCGAACGCCGGGCGGCACGTAAGGCGGCCGAGAAGGCAGCGGCGGAATATGGCTTTTCCCTGAATGAGTTAGCTGATGAACAACCCGCACCCAAGAAGGCAAAGAAACCGCACAAAGCGGCGGCGGGCCCGAAATCGAAACCTCAGTTTTCCAACCCCGAAGACCCGTCCCAGACTTGGACCGGGAAAGGCCGTCAGCCGAATTGGTTTCGCGCCCAAGTAGAGAATGGTGCCGATCCGGAAACGATGCGGATTTAACCATCTCCCGAATTACGGGAATTTGGCGCCGCGTGAATGGAAATTCACCGGCGCCTTTTTTATTTTTGAGGGAAAGCGAATTGGGTAGCCGTCCCAATTGTCGTGCGCCCGTCCGCTTTACGTCACGCCCCCTCCCCCATCGCGGCCCTTGTGAAGCCCGCCTCGGGCAGGCAAAATGCGCCAAACATCAGGAGACAGAAATGACCGTCCATATTGGCGCGAAACCCGGCGATATCGCCGACACCGTATTGATGCCCGGCGACCCCTACCGCGCAAAATGGGCGGCAGAGACCTTTTTGGAAGGGGCCGAGTTGGTCAACGAAGTGCGCGGCATGCTGGGCTTCACCGGCACATGGCGCGGCAACCGCGTCACCATCCAAGGCTCCGGCATGGGCATGCCCTCGCTGTCGATCTACGCCAATGAGTTGATGACGGAATATGGCGCGCAAACTCTGATCCGCATCGGCTCTTGTGGGGGGATGCAGAGCCATGTCGGCATTCGCGATGTTATCATCGCGATGACCGCCAGCACCATCACCTCGCCCTCCTCCGGTATTTTCCGCGAATTAAACTACGCCCCCTGCGCCGATTGGGGCCTGCTGCGTGCCGCCGTGCAAGCGGCCGAGAAGCTGGAGGCGAAAACCCATGTCGGCGGGATCTATTCTTCGGACGTCTTTTATGCCGAACGCCCCGATCTGGACGAGCAGATGGTGCGCCACGGTATTCTGGGTGTCGAGATGGAAGCGGCGGAGCTTTACACGCTGGCCGCGCGGCACAAGCGCCGGGCACTGGCGGTCTTGACTGTGAGCGACCATTTGCAGACCGGTGAGGCGCTGCCGTCGGAAGACCGGGAGAAAAGCTTTGGTGATATGGTTGAGATTGCGCTGGAAGCGGCCTTTGCCTGACCGTCGCGTCCGCTGAGAGTGCGGACGGTATTTGAAAAAGGATGAAGAGGCGCGGCGGGGGTCGCGCCTTTTGCTTTTGTGGGGCTGGTATCAGGCGTTTTGACCGGCGAGGCGCCCGGAGTAGAGGCAGCCGCCCAGAAAGGTGCCTTCGAGGGCGTTGTAGCCGTGGTAGCCGCCGCCGCCAAAGCCGCAGACCTCCCCGGCGGCGAAGAGGCTGGGCAGGACCGTGCCTTCGGGGGTGAGCACGCGGCCTTGGAGATCGCTGTGCAGCCCGCCAAGGGATTTCCGGGTGAGGATGTTGAGGCGCACGGCGATCAGCGGGCCGTTGGCAGGGTCGAGGATAGCGTGAGGTTTGGCGGTCCGGATCAGCCGGTCGCCGCGGTAGGCGCGGGCCCCGCGGATTGCGGTGATCTGGGCATCTTTTGCAAAGGGGTTGTCCAGTTGACCATCGCGGGCTTCGATCTGGGTGCGGATGTGGTCAAGGCGGACGGGCGCCTCGGGGGTGAGCGCGTTCATCCGGGTGACAAGGGTGTCGAGGTCGTCAGCGACGATGAAGTCTGCGCCCTTGTCCTTGAACGCCTCAACTGCGGCGGTGGCGCCTTCGCCGAGGCGGGCTTTGAGCACCTCGCGCCAGCTGCCGGAGGTGAGGTCGGGGTTCTGTTCAGAGCCCGAGAGGGCGAATTCCTTTTCGATGATCTTTTGTGTGAGGATGAACCAGCTGTGCTCGCCCGCTTGAAGGATGCGGCGCAGGGTTGAGAGCGTGTCGAAACCGGGCAGGCAGGGCGCCTCCATCCGGTTGCCCTTGGCGTCGAACCACATCGACGATGGGCCGGGCAGGATGCGGATGCCGTGGTTGGGCCAGATCGGGTTCCAGTTCTGGACGCCTTCGCAATAGTGCCACATGCGGTCTTCGTTGATCAGCCCTGCCCCGGCTTTTGCGGCGATGGCGTGCATCTTGCCGTCGACGTAGTCGGGCACGCCGCTGACCATCTGGCGCGGGGCGGGGCCGAGGCGGTCGGTTGGCCAGTGTTTTCGCACCAGATCATGGTTCGCGCCGATGCCGCCGGTGGTGAGGATCACCGCTTCGGCGCTGTGTTCGAAATCGGCCTTGATGGAGCGCGAGGTGCTGTGGCCGCGTGGGGCGCTGCTGTCGTCGAGGACATCCCCCGCGACGCCCGTCACGGCGCCGTCGGTGGTGATCAGACGGGTCACCCGGTGGCGGAAGCCGAGGCGTAGTTGGCCTGTGGCGGCATGTTCCTGCATGAGCCGCGCAAAGGGGGCGACGACGCCGGTACCGGTGCCCCATGTGATGTGGAAGCGCGGGACGGAGTTGCCGTGGCCCTCTGCCCCTGCCCCACCGCGTTCGGCCCAGCCGACGACCGGGAACCAGCGCATGCCGAAACCTTGCAGCCAGTCGCGCATGTCGCCCGCGGCCCATTCGAGGAAACCCGCTGCCAGCGCGCGGGGATTGGCGTCTTCGGGCCGGTCAAATTGCGCGGACCCCATCCAATCGCGATAGGCCAGTTCCGCGCTGTCGCGGATGCCCATGCGGCGCTGCTCGGGCGTGTCGACCATGAAGAGCCCGCCAAGCGACCAGAACGCCTGTCCGCCAAGGCTTTGCGGCCCTTCCTGATCCAGCAGCAGAACCCGGCGCCCGCGCAGCACCGCTTCGTGAGCGGCCACCATGCCAGCCAAGCCCGCGCCGACCACGATCACATCTGCGTTGAAAGTCTCACTGCCCATCGCACCTCTCCCCTTTTGAAACGAGTGTGCGGCGAGTTCACGGCAAAGGCAATGTCACAGGCGCGGCGTGTCGAGCCCTTTGAGGCAGCGGTCCGGCGGGCCTTCGCTGCGGTAGGCTTCGGCCCCGCAGGCGACGCAGTGGTATTTGCGCAAAGCGCCCTTGTCGCCCGTCCGGTCTTCGCGCCAGCGGCAATCGCGCGTCGGCGCGTTGCGGCGGGCAAAGATCAGCACGATCACAAAGACGATAACGATGATGAAGGGCAGGATCATAAGATAACCAAAGGCCCGGCGCTTGGCCGGGCCTTGTTGTCTTTAGACGGTCCGTTCGACCATCAGTTTCTTGATATTGGCAATCGCAGCGGCCGGGTTCAGCCCCTTGGGGCAGGTCTTGGCGCAGTTCATGATCGTGTGGCAGCGGTAGAGCTTGAACGGGTCTTCGAGGTCATCCAGACGCTCGCCCGTGGCCTCATCCCGGCTGTCGATGATCCAACGGTAGGCGTGCAGCAGGGCGGCTGGCCCAAGGTAGCGGTCGCCGTTCCACCAGTAGCTGGGGCAGGATGTCGAGCAGCAGGCGCACATGATGCACTCGTACAAACCGTCGAGCTTGGCCCGGTCGTCGATCGACTGTTTCCACTCTTTGCGCGGCTCGGGTGTCTCGGTTTCGAGCCAAGGCTGGATTGAGGCGTGCTGGGCGTAGAAATGCGTGAGATCGGGGATCAGGTCTTTGACCACCGGCATGTGCGGCAGCGGGTAGATTTTGACCACGCCGTTGATCTCCTCCATGCCGTAGGTGCAGGCCAGCGTGTTGATGCCGTCGATGTTCATCGCGCAGGAGCCGCAGATGCCTTCGCGGCAGGAGCGGCGGAAGGTCAGCGTGGGGTCAATCTCGTTCTTGATCTTGATCAGCGCGTCGAGAATCATCGGCCCGCAATCGTCCATGTCGACGAAATAGGTGTCGAGCGCCGGGTTCTTCCCGTCATCGGGGTTCCAGCGATAGACGTGGAACTCGCGCAGGTTGGTGGCGCCCGAAGGCTTGGGCCATGTCTTGCCGCTGGTCATGCGGGAGTTTTTGGGAAGCGTCAGTTGAACCATTGTGCGTCTCCTAAAGCGTCATGCCAGCTGCAGGCGCGGCGGCCAGCAGGCAGGTGCGGGTCTCGGGGCGCGACAGGATCGTGCGCACGGTGCCCGTTGTTGTGTCGTCCACGCCGACCACGGTGGCGCGGGCCAATTCGCGCAGTTCCAGCGCGTCGGCATTGTCGATGATGCAGTCGGTGAAGGGGGTGATCAGCTGTTTTGGCACCTGTGGAAAGCGGGTGGCCAGAACTTCGGTCACCACGCCTTTTGAGGTTTGGCGGGCGGTGTCATCCACCGCCTGCTGAACTTCAACACAGCCCGAAAGAGCGAACAGCGTGGCCGCGATGAGTGCTGTGCGAACCATCAATACACCCGTGCCTTGGGGGCGATCTTCTTCATGTCGATGCCGCCTTCGGATTCGTCGGTCAGCGGATCGAGGTGCACGGCGCGGTAGGTGAGTTTCGCGTCATTGCCATCGAACCACGCCAGCGAGTGTTTGCGCCATTCGTCGTCGTTCCGATCCGGGTAGTCCTCATGCGCGTGCGCGCCACGGCTTTCTTTGCGCGCGGCGGCGGCGGTGATCGTGGCGGTGGCGTTGGGCATCAGGTTGGTCAGCTCCAGCGTCTCCATCAAATCAGAGTTCCACACGAGACTGCGGTCGGTGACATGCAGATCGTTCAGCTTGTCGGCCACTTCGATCATTTTCTCACGGCCCTCTTCCAGCGTCTTGTCGGTGCGGAAAACGGCGGCATCGGCCTGCATGGTTTTCTGCATCTCAAGGCGCAGTTCCGAGGTCGGCGTGCCGCCCTTGGCATTGCGCAGACCGTCGAAACGATCAAATGCCTTTTCCACCGATTTGAGGTTCGGCGCGGGCACCGGGCTGTCGGCGTCGACGATCTTGGCCGCGCGGATCGCGGCGGCGCGGCCAAAGACCACGAGGTCGATGAGCGAGTTCGAACCCAGACGGTTCGCACCGTGGACCGAAGCACAGCCCGCCTCGCCCACGGCCATCAGGCCGGGTGCGATGGCGTCGGGGTTGTCGGCGGTCGGGTTCAGCACTTCGCCCCAGTAGTTGGTGGGGATGCCGCCCATATTGTAGTGCACCGTCGGCAGCACCGGGATGGGCTCTTTCGTCAGGTCCACACCGGCAAAGATACGTGCGGATTCCGAGATGCCCGGCAGGCGCAGGTCCAGCGTTTCTGGTGGCAGGTGGTTCAGGTGCAGGTGGATGTGGTCTTTGTTTTCACCCACACCGCGGCCTTCGCGGATTTCCATCGTCATGCAGCGCGAGACAACGTCGCGGCTGGCGAGGTCTTTGTAGGTCGGCGCGTAGCGTTCCATGAAACGCTCGCCTTCGGAGTTGGTGAGGTACCCACCTTCGCCCCGTGCGCCTTCGGTGATCAGGCAGCCCGCACCATAGATGCCGGTGGGGTGGAACTGAACGAATTCCATATCTTGCAGCGGCAGACCCGCGCGGGCCGCCATGCCGCCACCGTCGCCGGTGCAGGTATGCGCCGAGGTCGCCGAGAAATAGGCACGGCCATAGCCGCCCGTCGCCAGCACGACCATCTTGGCGCTGAACAGGTGCATGGTGCCGTCGTCGAGCTTCCAGCAGAGCACGCCTTGGCAGACGCCGTCATCCGACATGATCAGATCGATGGCGAAATATTCGATGAAGAATTCCGCATTTTGCTTCAGCGACTGGCCGTAAAGCGTGTGCAGGATCGCGTGGCCGGTCCGGTCGGCGGCGGCACAGGTGCGCTGCACGGGGGGGCCTTCGCCAAATTCAGTGGTGTGGCCGCCGAAGGGACGCTGATAGATCTTGCCCTCTTCGGTGCGCGAGAACGGCACGCCGTAATGCTCAAGCTCGTAAACCGCCTTGGGCGCTTCGCGGGCGAGGTATTCCATCGCGTCGGTGTCGCCCAGCCAGTCAGAGCCTTTGACCGTGTCATACATATGCCACTGCCAGTTGTCGGGGCCCATATTGCTCAAGGAAGCCGCGATGCCACCCTGCGCCGCCACGGTGTGCGAACGGGTAGGGAAAACCTTGGAGATACAAGCCGTGCGCAGCCCCTGCTCCGCCATGCCCAAAGTCGCGCGCAGACCAGCACCGCCTGCCCCCACCACGACAACGTCATATTCGTGGGTTTCATATTCATATGCTGCCATTTAATCGGTCTCCCGTTTGGGCGTATTTATTACAGGGCGAGCTTGGCGATGGCGAAAACGCCGACCGCTGCTGCGCCGTAGCTGATGATGGTCATCACGATGAGGGCGACTTTGTTGGCGAGACCGTGGACATAATCCTCGATCAGCACCTGCACGCCATCATTGAAGTGTTTAAAGCCCACGATCAGCGTCAGGGCCGCCACGATGGCCGGGAAAGGCCGCGCGTAATAGGCGAGAATCTCGTCATATGTACCACCAAGCGCGCTGCCGAAGGTAAAGACGAACAGCGGGATCAGCACCAAAAGCGCCAGCGAGGACACCTTCATCGCCCAGAAATGCGCGGTGCCGGTTTTCGCCGAGCCAAGGCCGCGGGCGCGTTTGCGATCTGTCATGTATGCCATGTGTCGCTCCTCAAACGATGATGATGGTCAGGATGGTCAGCACGACCGACCCGATCAGTGCCGCGATGCCTAGCTTTTCAGCGGTCGGCACGTCGAGCATGCGGCCTGTGTCCCAGATCAGGTGTCGGATGCCGGCGAGCGTGTGATACCACAGACCCAAGAGCGACAGGGTGAACACCAGATCACCGAACCAGCTGGTCATGATCCCGTTCACGGTATCAAAATACTCAACCGACGTCGCCGCGGCGAGGAACCACCACACGATCAACAGCGCGGTGATCAACATCGCGTTGCCGGTGATCCGGGTGAGAATCGACGTCATAGAGGTCAATTGTGGGCGGTAGATCGTCAAATGCGGGGAAAGCGGGCGGTTACCCCGGTTCACATCGGCCATGGCGCGGTCCTTTGTCCTGTGCTTTGTCCTGTGCTTTGCATCTTGATAGCGGTTTTTACAGGACTGTCACGGGGAACTGCGGGGAATCTGCGAGGTTTGGCCAGTGTTTCGGTGGAAAAATGGCAGACTGATGTGGTCATGCCCACTTTTGTGATCACAGCAGATTATCGTGTGATCACAAATTCTGCATCTCCCCGGAACGAAAAAGCGCGCCCCGCTAGGGACGCGCTTTCCAATTGATATGCTCTGGCGCTTACGCGAGGCTCTCGTCGATGCCTTTGCAGGCTTCGACCAGACCTTTGACCGCGTTGACGGAGTTGTCGAACATGGTCTGTTCGTCTTTGTTCATCGAAATCTCGACCACGCGCTCAATACCACCGGCACCGATCACTGTAGGCACGCCCACATAGAAGCCATTCAAGCCGTAGGCACCGTCAACATAAGCGGCGCAAGGAAGCACGCGCTTTTGGTCTTTCAGATAGCTTTCAGCCATCTCGATTGCCGATGTCGCAGGCGCGTAGAAGGCCGAACCGGTCTTCAGCAGGCCAACGATCTCGGCGCCACCATCACGGGTGCGCTGCACAATCGCGTCGAGCTTGTCTTGCGTGGTCCAGCCCATTTTTACCAGATCGGGCAGCGGGATGCCTGCAACGGTGGAGTAGCGCACCAGCGGCACCATTGTGTCGCCGTGGCCGCCCAGAACGAAGGCAGTGACGTCTTTCATCGAGACGTTGAACTCAGTCGCGAGGAAGTGACGGAAACGCGCGCTATCAAGCACGCCTGCCATGCCGCAAACCTTGTTGTGCGGCAGACCGGAGAATTCACGCAGCGCCCACACCATCGCGTCGAGCGGGTTGGTGATGCAGATCACGAAAGCGTCGGGGGCGTGTTTGGCAATGCCCTCGCCCACGGATTTCATAACCTTGAGGTTGATGCCCAGCAGGTCATCGCGGCTCATGCCCGGCTTGCGCGCAACACCGGCGGTGACGATGCAGACATCCGCGCCTGCGATGTCGGCATAATCCTGGGTGCCCGACATGGTGGCGTCGAACTTGCCCGAGGGGCCCGACGACGCGATATCGAGAGCCTTGCCCTCGGGTGTGCCCTCGGCAATGTCAAAAAGGACGACATCGCCCAATTCCTTCAACGCTGCGAGATGGGCGAGAGTGCCGCCGATTTGCCCCGCGCCAATAAGCGCGATCTTGGGTCTGGCCATGGTCATGTCTCCGACAGAGGTTTCATTTGCGCCGGAGATACCGAAATGCACGGTCCCGTGCAAGTTGCAGCATTGAACAGCGGCTAACCCCTGCCCTCGCCACGAAAAAGGCCGCCCCGTGGGGCGGCCAATTGCTGAAACTTAAGGCGAAATATTAGTCGCCTTGGTACTCAGGCTGCGATTCCAGACGCTCTTCGGTGCTGTCGATGTAGATACGTACATCATCACCTTCGACGTTTTTCAGAACCTGCAGTTCGTCAAATGTCACGGCCACTGGCTTTTCGCCTAGACCAAGGAAGCCGCCAACGTTGATGACAACACGGTCGATCTGGCCGTTGTCGCCGATCAGCAGCGTGTCGATCTCACCTACGGTTTCGTCATTGGCACCATAGACATAGGAGCCTTCGAGGTCGTCAGCGCTCATCTGTTGGATCATGTCCGCTTCGGCAGCGGCATAGCCTTCACGCTCAACTTCGGGGCGCGGCAGCAGTTCACGCTCAACAGTTTCGTCGCCGGTGATCACGGTGGTGTTGGCATCCGCTTCGTTGACAGCTTCTTCTGTCTCAGCTTCGGCGTTCTCCATCATGGTTTCGGCTTCTTGCTCCATTTCCTCGGATTCGGCCTCTACTTCGTTGGCCATCTCTTCGGTTTCGGCTTCAAGGTTCTCGGCCGCGTTCTCGGTGTCTTGAACCATTTCCTCGGTCTCGGCCTCTACTTCATTGGCCATTTCCTCGGTTTCGGTTTCGCCGTTGGTGACGACGGTGACGTTGTCGTCAGTCTCGGTCATCGCTTCGCCTTCCATCGCTTCGCCGTCCATCATGGGGCGTTCGAATTCAGGCGCTTGCTCCAGCATCTCTTTCGAGGTGTTCACAACGAGGAAACGGTCGCCGTCTTCGTCGTTCAGGATGCGAATCTTGTCCATGGAGATGGAAACGTCACGTTCGCCCAGCCCAAGGAAACCGCCGATGCCGAGGATAACGGCAGTCACTTCGCCGTCTTTCGACAGGATGATGTCGTTGATCTCGCCGATGTCATCCCATTCCTGCTCTGCGCCATTGGCAACGGGGGTGGCCGCATCGACTTCGGCTTCAGAGTTGTAAATGCGCATGCCGATCAGGTCGGATGCAAGGAAGTCTGTTTGTTCAACAGCAACGTTGCCAAAGCCTTCGGAATGCGCTTCCGCAAAGGCTGCGCCGGTCATTGTCAGTACGATGGCCGTGGTGCTCAGAAAACGTTTCATTGTAGTACTCCTTCCAAAATTGAGCGTTAATTGCTCTTCTGGAACCACAACCCGGATGGCCCTATCCAGTTCCACTGCCACGCAAATAAATAGATCGCGCCACCTTGGCCCAGACACAGGAAAGGCGGCCAATGGCCGCCCGCGCGTTGAGTCAATATCGCCCTTTTCAGGCGTCTTCGCCCTTGGCAGGCAATGCTTCGGCCAATGCCTCAAACCCCTGCCCCGAGGCGACCAGACAGGTGATCCCATTGACCCCGGTCACCGTGATCGTCCAGCTGCCCGTTTGATCCGACGCGAAAACCTCCATCACCGCGTTGTCGCCGCCCAGCCCCATCGACTGGCGCGTTTCCCCATAACCATCGGCCAGCCGCAGCATCACATGATCGCGCGGCGCGCAGTTGCGCGGGGTCTGCGCCTCTGTCGTCGTGGCCAGCACGATTGCAGAGGCGGCGGTGAGTGCCGCGAGGTGGATAAATTTAACAAAACCTGACATAGCATCTGCCTTTGCATCAAAAGGCGTGACCCTTGGGGATGACAATGCGCGTCTTTCGCACCGGCCCTTAGGCAGCCTTGGTTGAAATGACTGCATCCGCTTTGCAAAAGGGTGCAGCAGATGCGATGCGCAAGAGACTGCGCCTCAAGCCTGAAGGACTGGTTAATCTGCCGCCCGCAAAAACAGCGCAACGGGTTCGCTGCGTCGCGGCATGTTTTGCCTTGAAGTTTTCGCACAAAAATGCCCCTCTGTGCGCAACAATGTTAGGTGGTCAATGCGCCGCCCTGCCCGAGGAGCCTTACATGACCGCCACAACCCGCCCGCTGCGTTCCGTTCTCTACATCCCCGGCTCCAAGCCCCGCGCGCTCGACAAAGCGCGCGGATTGGCCTGCGACGCGGTGATCTTCGACCTCGAAGATGCCGTCTCCCCCGAGGAAAAGGTCGCCGCCCGCGAGACATTGGCCGAGGCGCTTGCCACAGGCGGCTACGGCGCGCGGATGCGGGTGGTGCGGATCAATGGGCTGGACACCGAATGGGGCGTCAATGACGCCCGTGCCGCCGCCGCGATGAAGCCCGACGCGATTCTCTTGCCCAAGGTCGGATCCCCCGCCGATCTCGAAGCGCTGACCGAGATTGTGGGCGACATCCCGCTCTGGGCGATGATGGAAACCCCCGGTGCCATGCTCAACGCCGCCGCTATCGCCGGGCACCGCCAGTTGCAGGCCATGGTCATGGGCACCAATGATCTGGCGAAAGACCTGCAAACCCGCTTCCGCCCCGACCGCCTGCCGCTGATCACAGGGCTTGGCCTTTGCCTGCTGGCCGCCAAGGCGCATGGCGTGGCAATCATCGATGGGGTGTATAACGCCTTTAAGGACGACGACGGGCTGCAGTCCGAATGCCAACAGGGCCGTGACATGGGCTTTGACGGCAAAACGCTGATCCACCCCGCCCAGCTCGACATCGCCAACGCGGCCTTCACCCCGTCGGAAGACGAAGCCGCCCTCGCCCGCCGTCAGATCGACGCCTATGAAGAGGCACAGGCGGCGGGCCAAGGTGTGGCGGTCGTTGATGGCAAGATCGTGGAAAATCTCCATGTTGCCACCGCCCGCGAAACACTGGCAAAACTGGCGGCAATTGCAGCCATGAGCCCGGAGCCCTCGCCATGACAATCCTTATCCTCGGTCTGATCCTCTGGATCGGTGCCCATCTTTTCAAACGCCTGATGCCCGCCCAACGGGCGCAGATGGGCACCGCGGGCCGAGGCGCGGTGGCCGCCGCACTGGTCGTGGCGCTGGCCCTCATCATCTGGGGCTATCGCGCGGCGGAGTTCATGCCGGTCTGGAACCCGCCGAGTTTCCTGACGCACCTTAACAACCTTCTGATGCTGCTGGCCTTCTGGGTCTTCGGCTCAAGCGCCGCCAAGGGGGCCAAAGCGTGGCCCGCCTATAAAACCCGCCACCCGCAGCTGCTGGCCGTGAAAATCTGGGCCACTGCACACCTACTGGTGAACGGTGATCTCGCCTCGATCCTGCTCTTCGGCACCATGCTGGGCTGGGCGGTGAGCGAAGTAATCCTCATCAACCGGGCCGAGCCGGGCTGGACGCCCCCGCCCCACGCAGGCCGCGCCACCTATATCCGTCTGATCGTGATCTCCACGATCCTCTTTGTTCTCGTCGCCGGCATTCACACTTGGCTCGGCGTTATTCCCTTCCCTCATTGACCCGGAGCCTTCCATGAAAGTTTACCGCTTCCTTTCCGAAGAAGACACGTCCGCCTTTTGCCACAAGGTCACCGACGCGCTGAACAAAGGCTGGGAGCTTTACGGCACCCCGACCCAGACATGGGACCACAAGGCCGGTGTCATGCGCTGCGGCCAAGCGGTGGTGAAAGACGCCCCCGGCACCTATTCGCCCGACACCAAACTGGGCGAGCAGTGATGAGCAAGACCAACCGCGGCCGCTTTTTCGAAGACTACCAACTGGGCGAGGTGCTGCATCACGCGGTGCCCCGCACCGTCGGCGCGGGCGAACGCGCGCTCTATCACGCGCTCTACCCCGCGCGGCACGCGCTTTATTCCGCCGATAGTTTCGCCCAGTCCTGCGGGCTGAAGGCCAGCCCGCTCGACGATATGATCGCCTTTCACATCGTTTTTGGGAAAACCGTGCCTGATGTCTCGCTCAATGCCGTGGCCAATCTGGGCTATGCCCAGGGCCGCTGGCTGCGGCCCGTCTGGCCCGGTGACACGCTGCGCGCGGAAAGCGAGGTCATCGGCCTCAAGCAAAACTCCAACGGCAAGACCGGCGTCGTCTGGGTCCGCACCACCGGATTGAACCAGCATGACGAAAAGGTGCTCGACTATGTCCGCTGGGTCATGGTCCGCAAAGGCGAAATCGACGCCCCCGCGCCCGAGACCATCGTGCCCGATCTGCCCGACGCCCTGACCGTGGGACAATTGCACATCCCGCAGGGCCTCGACTTCTCCAACTACGACTTCGCCCAAGCCGGAGAGCCGCACCGCTGGGGCGACTACGCCGTGGGTGAAAAGATCGACCACTTTGACGGCGTCACGATCGAAGAGGCCGAGCACATGATGGCCACGCGCCTGTGGCAGAACACGGCCAAAGTGCATTTCGACACCTCCGCCCGCCCGGATGGGTCGCGGCTGATCTATGGCGGTCACGTGATCTCAATGGCGCGGGCGCTGTCCTTCAACGGGCTGGCCAATGCGCAGATGGTCGTGGGCCTCAACGGCGGGGCGCATGCCAACCCCTGCCTTGCCGGTGATACCATTCGCGCTTGGTCCGAAGTGCTCGACAAGGCCGAGACCTCAGCCCCCGGTGTTGGCGCTGTGCGTTTGCGGCTGGTCGCGACCAAAGGCGGCGCGCCGTTCGAACTGCGTGACGCGGCGGGCAAATACCGCCCCGAGGTTCTGCTTGACCTCGATTACTGGGCGCTCATGCCCCACTAAAGCGCTGGCCCGCCCCTTTGGCCGGGCCAGCTATCCCCCGCAATACAAGCAAAAATCAGCCGATTCGGAGCCGTTGAGCGCATTTGTGATCACACGTATTTATCGTGTGATCACAAAACGCATTTTTAGCTGGTCAATCCCGGCTTTCTCCGAAAAAACCCTTACAGGAACGAAAGTCATCCCCATACTACGGGGCAACTGGAACAGAAACGGGACCGTTTTCATGAACATCCACGAATATCAGGCAAAAGCCCTCCTGCGCAGCTATGGCGCCCCTGTCTCCGACGGCCGCGTTGTGCTGAAGGCAGAAGATGCCAAGAACGCAGCCGGCGAAATGGACGGACCGCTTTGGGTTGTCAAAGCGCAGATCCACGCAGGCGGTCGCGGCAAAGGCAGCTTCAAAGAAGCCGCCGCTGGCGAAAAAGGCGGTGTGCGCCTTGCCAAATCCGTGGAAGAAGCCGCTGAAGAAGCCAAAAAGATGCTGGGCAAAACGCTGGTCACGCACCAGACCGGCCCCGCAGGCAAGCAGGTCAACCGCATCTACATCGAAGACGGTTCCGACATTGAGCGCGAATTGTACCTCGCCCTGCTGGTTGACCGCCAGACCAGCCGCATCTCCTTTGTCTGCTCCACCGAAGGCGGCATGGACATCGAAGAGGTCGCCGACGCGACACCTGAAAAAATCCTCAGCTTCTCTGTCGATCCGGCCACCGGCTACCAGCCCTACCACGGCCGCCGCGTTGCCTTTTCGCTGGGTCTTGAAGGCACAGCCGTCAAGCAGTGCGTCAAACTGATGGGTCAGCTTTATCAAGCCTTCGTCGACAAAGACATGGAGATGCTTGAGATCAACCCGCTGATCGTCATGCCCGGCAACGACCTGAAAGTGCTCGACGCGAAAGTTGGCTTTGACGGCAACGCCATGTACCGCCAGCCCGACATTGCCAACCTGCGCGACGAGACCGAGGAAGACTCGAAAGAACTCGAAGCCTCCAAGTATGACCTGAACTACATCGCGCTCGACGGTGAAATCGGCTGCATGGTGAACGGTGCGGGCCTTGCGATGGCGACGATGGACATCATCAAACTCTACGGTGCCGAGCCTGCCAACTTCCTCGACGTGGGCGGTGGTGCGACCAAAGAGAAAGTCACCGAAGCTTTCAAGATCATTACCTCCGACGAAAACGTCAAAGGCATCTTGGTCAACATCTTCGGCGGCATCATGCGCTGTGACGTCATCGCCGAGGGCGTTGTCGCTGCGGTGAAAGAAGTCGGTCTGAAAGTGCCGCTGGTTGTTCGCCTTGAGGGCACCAACGTCGAAGAAGGCAAAGCGATCATCAACAACTCCGGTCTTGATGTCATCGCCGCCGACGACCTGAAAGATGGCGCACAGAAGATCGTGAAAGCGGTCAAAGGCTAAGCCCTCCCCCGGCCATCCCCCCACGGCTTTCGCGCCGGTCGGGGGTGGCCGATATCACCGTTCTTGCCGCCCCCGTGCGGCAGGGGCAAATGCGACGACGCCGCGCCGCGCCCACCCAATGATGCCCCGATGAGCAATGAGGTCAGTATGGATCAATCTCCCAAATCCTCCCCCGTCTTGACGGGCATTGCGCTATTGGGGGCCGGCATTCTGATCCGGCAATGGCACCCCGACGCCCTGCGTCTGCCTGAGCCTGCCAACCATCACCGCCGCGACCGCGGTCTGCGGCGCGCCGCGCGCAAGTCGCGCAGCGGGCTGGCGATGATCCTGCCGTCGAACCTCACCGGCTCCATTGGCCGCAGCCTAATAATCATGGGCGCGGGCCTGCTGACCCTGCGACTGCTGGATCTGCTGGCTGATCAAGATGAGCAGCTTTACTGATGCCTGTCCTGTCGTCCGCTCCCCTTATACCCAAAGCGGCCAAGCGCGACCGCGCTGCGCAAAAGGCGGGCCTATGACGCGGGCGCTCTCCTCCTCTCGCACCGGCTGGTGGGTGATCCTCGCCCTTATCGTGGCTTTTGCCGTGCAGATGGTGGTCGTGAACGCCCTCCCGGTTGCCACGCAAACCACCCTGCTGGCCGAAGGCGGTTTTTACGAAAACCTTTCGGTCGTGGGCTACCTGCTCTGCATTGTGGCGCTGGTCTGGACGCTGCGCGGCGCGGTGCTGCGGGTCTGCTATCTGCCGCTGGTGCTGGCGGTCATGGCGGCGCGTGAATTGGACCTCGACAAAAGCCCTTTCACCCGCGGGCTCTTCAAAGCCCGGCAATATACCGGTGAGGGCGTGCCACTGGCCGAACGGCTGATCGCCGCCCTGATCCTTGCGTCGATCGTCACCGCGATTTTCCTCATGCTCTGGCGTCACGCCCGGCCCTATCTCTCGGCCCTCTGGCACGGCCGTGCATGGGCCGGGGCCGTCCTGACGGGGATCGGTTTCACCGTCGCTTACAAACTGCTCGACGGCATCGCCCGCAAACTCGCCCCCTTAGGGATCGAGATTTCCGCCGATGCCGAACGCACCGCTTTCGTCGTCGAGGAGATCGGGGAGCTTGGCATCCCGGTCATGTTCCTCGCCGCCATCCTGCTGTGGCCCGGCCCTTCGCCTGCCACGGCGCATCCCACCAACCGGGCGCACCGCGCCTGACGCCCCCGGGGCCCGCCCCCGGGATTAAATATCACCGACCAAGGAAGAAATCATGGCCGTACTAGTCAACGAAAACACCAAAGTCATCTGTCAGGGTCTGACCGGCTCGCAGGGGACGTTCCACACCGAACAGGCCATTGCTTATGGCACCAAGATGGTTGGCGGCGTCACGCCCGGCAAAGGCGGTCAGACGCACCTCGACCTGCCCGTGTTCAACTCCGTGCACGAAGCCAAACATGTGACCGAGGCCAATGCCTCCGTGATCTACGTCCCGCCCCCCTTCGCGGCGGATTCGATCCTTGAGGCGATCGACGCCGAGATGGAGCTGATCGTCTGCATCACCGAAGGCATTCCGGTGCTTGACATGGCCCGCGTCGCCCGCGCGCTCGAAGGTTCCAAGTCGCGCCTGATCGGCCCCAACTGCCCTGGTGTGATCACGCCTGACGCCTGTAAAATCGGCATCATGCCGGGCCACATCCACCGCCGCGGCTCCGTCGGCGTTGTCTCGCGCTCGGGCACGCTGACTTATGAGGCAGTCAAGCAGACCACCGACATGGGCCTTGGCCAATCCTCTGCCGTGGGCATCGGCGGCGACCCGATCAAAGGGACCGAGCATATCGACGTGCTGGAAATGTTCCTTGCCGACCCCGAGACCCAGTCGATCATCATGATCGGTGAAATCGGCGGCTCCGCCGAAGAGGAAGCGGCACAGTTCCTTGCCGACGAAAAGAAGAAGGGCCGTTGGAAGCCCACCGCTGGTTTCATCGCAGGCCGCACGGCCCCTCCCGGCCGCCGCATGGGCCACGCAGGCGCGATTGTCGCCGGTGGTAAAGGCGACGCGGAGAGCAAGATCGAAGCGATGAAAGAAGCCGGTATCGTTGTGGCAGACAGCCCCGCGACACTGGGCGAAGCGGTCAAAGAAGCGATCGACAAGGGCTGATGCCCGCCGGGCGGGCCTTGGCCCGCCCATTGACCCACTCTGCAAAGCACTACGTTTTGCGGGGTCTTGAAAAGAACCACCCGGCGCCGCCCGCTTGCGAAGGAGGGTAAGATGCACATTCAGACCGCGCTCACTCCCTCCCGCCCCCGCGTGGCGCTGGCCCTTGGGCAAACGCCCGAACCGGCGGCCTTGGCTGACCTTGTGACCCCGCCCTCAATACCTATGGCCCCCCGCCCCGGGCCTGACTATAGACCGACCCTGATTCTGACCCTGTCCCGTCTGCCCCGCCGAACAAAGGTGACCCAATGACCGACCAACCCGCCAACGAACAGTTCCACGCCTCTTCCTTCATGGAAGGCGAAAACGCGGAATATCTTGAGGCGATGTACGCCCGCTATGCCAACGACCCCAACACGGTCGACGAGGCATGGCAGACGTTTTTCGCGGCGATGGGCGATGACGCCGAAACCGCTCAGGCCGAGGCCGCAGGCCCCTCTTGGGCGCGGCCCGATTGGCCCCCCGCCCCCCAAAGCGAGGTGATGGGCGCGCTGACCGGTGTCTGGCCCGAACCGACCGAAGCAAAAGCCGCTGGCGACAAGATCAAGAAAAAGGCCGAGGAAAAGGGCGTTGCCGTCTCGGATGACCAAATCCGCGCCGCCGTGCTCGACAGCATCCGCGCGCTCATGCTGATCCGCGCCTACCGCATCCGTGGGCACCTCGCCGCGCAACTCGACCCCTTGGGCATGCGCGACATGGGCAACCAGCCCGAGCTTGACCCGAAATCCTACGGTTTCACCGATGCCGACATGGACCGCCCGATCTTTATCGACAACGTGCTGGGCCTCGAAGTCGCGACAATGAAGCAGATCGTCGGCATCGTCCGCTCGACCTACTGTGGCACCTTCGCGCTGCAATACATGCATATCTCCGACCCCGAGCAGGCCGGTTGGTTGAAAGAGCGGATCGAGGGCTATGGCAAGGAAATCGCCTTTACCAAGGAAGGCCGCAAGGCGATCCTGAGCAAACTGGTCGAAGCCGAGGGCTTTGAGAAGTTCCTCCATGTCAAATACATGGGCACCAAACGCTTCGGTCTTGATGGCGGCGAAAGCCTTGTTCCCGCGATGGAGCAGATCATCAAACGCGGCGGCCAGTTGGGCGTCAAGGACATCGTCATCGGCATGCCGCACCGGGGCCGCCTCTCGGTGCTGGCCAATGTGATGCAAAAGCCCTACCGGGCGATCTTCAACGAATTCCAAGGCGGCAGCTTTAAGCCTGACGATGTGGATGGTTCGGGCGATGTGAAATACCACCTCGGCGCCTCGTCGGACCGTGAGTTTGATGGCAATTCTGTCCACCTGTCGCTGACCGCGAACCCCAGCCACCTCGAAGCGGTGAACCCCGTGGTCTTGGGCAAGGTCCGCGCCAAGCAGGACCAGCTGAACGACAAGGACCGCACCGCCGTCATGCCGATCCTGCTGCACGGCGATGCGGCCTTTGCTGGCCAAGGCGTCGTGGCGGAATGTTTCGCGCTTTCGGGCCTCAAGGGTCACAAGACTGGCGGCACCATGCATATCGTGGTGAACAACCAAATCGGCTTCACCACCGCGCCGCATTTCTCGCGCTCCTCGCCCTACCCCACTGACAACGCGCTGGTGGTTGAGGCGCCGATCTTCCACGTCAACGGCGACGACCCCGAAGCGGTCGTGCACGCCGCCCGCGTGGCCACCGAGTTCCGTCAGAAGTTCCACAAAGACGTGGTCATCGACATCTTCTGCTACCGCCGCTTTGGTCACAACGAAGGCGACGAGCCGATGTTCACCAACCCGGTGATGTACAAGAGCGTCAAGAAACAGAAAACCACGCTCAGCCTTTATACCCAACGTCTGGTGGCCGACGGTCTGATCCCCGAGGGTGAGATCGAAGACATGAAGACCGCCTTCCAGAACCAGCTCAACGATGAGTTCGAGGCCGGTAAGGACTATCGCCCGAACAAGGCCGACTGGCTGGACGGCAAGTGGTCCGGCATGGACAAAAAGAACAAGTCCTACCAGCGCGGTAAAACCGCCATCGCGCCCGAGACGCTGCAAGACGTCGGCAAGGCGATCACCACCGCGCCGGACAAATTCCCGCTGCACAAGACCATCGGGCGTCTGCTCGAAGCGAAAAAGCAGATGTTCGAAAGCGGTGAGGGCTTTGACTGGGCCACGGCTGAGGCGATGGCCTTCGGTTCCTTGCTGACCGAAGGCTACAAAGTGCGCCTCTCGGGTCAGGACAGCACGCGCGGCACGTTCAGCCAGCGTCACTCCGCTTTCGTGAACCAAGACAACGAAGACCGCTACTATCCGCTGAACCACATCCGCGAAGGTCAGGCCGAGTATGAAGTCATCGACTCCATGCTCAGCGAATACGCGGTGCTGGGCTTTGAATATGGCTACTCGCTGGCCGAGCCGAATGCGCTGACGCTCTGGGAAGCGCAGTTTGGTGACTTCGCCAACGGCGCGCAGATCATGTTTGACCAGTTCATCTCATCAGGTGAAAGCAAATGGCTGCGCATGTCGGGCCTCGTTTGCCTGATGCCGCATGGCTATGAGGGTCAGGGGCCTGAGCACTCCTCTGCCCGTCTGGAGCGTTTCCTGACCATGTGCGGCGGCGACAACTGGATCGTGGCGAACTGCACCACGCCCGCCAACTACTTCCACATCCTGCGCCGCCAGCTGCACCGCAGCTACCGCAAGCCGCTGATGTTGATGACCCCCAAGTCACTCCTGCGCCACAAGCTCGCGGTCAGCAAGGCCGATGAATTCACCACCGGGTCGAGCTTCCACCGGGTGCTCTGGGATGACGCGCAGAAAGGCAACTCCGACACCAAATTGGTCGCGGATGACAAGATCAAGCGCGTGGTGATGTGCTCGGGCAAGGTTTATTACGACCTGCTGGAAGAGCGCGACGCCCGTGGCATCGACGATGTCTACATCCTGCGGTTCGAACAGTTCTACCCCTTCCCCGCGCAATCCGCGGTCAGAGAGTTGGAGCGGTTCAAAGGGGCCGAAATGATCTGGTGTCAGGAAGAGCCCAAGAACCAAGGTGCATGGTCCTTTATCGAGCCCAACATCGAATGGGTTCTGGGCCGCATCGACGCGAAACACGGCCGCGCCTCCTATGTGGGCCGCGCCACCGCCGCCTCGCCCGCCACGGGTCTGGCCAGCCAGCACAAAGCACAACAAGCCGCCCTCGTCGACGAGGCGCTGACCATCAAAGGAAACTAAGACCATGACAAGCGAAGTACGCGTACCCACGCTGGGCGAATCCGTCACCGAAGC
Source organism: Sulfitobacter sp. D7 (assembly GCF_003611275.1). NCBI lineage: Bacteria > Pseudomonadati > Pseudomonadota > Alphaproteobacteria > Rhodobacterales > Roseobacteraceae > Sulfitobacter > Sulfitobacter sp. D7. The sequence goes on along the minus strand of NZ_CP020694.1, from coordinate 1,033,843 downwards.
CACCGTTGCCACATGGTTCAAAAAGCCCGGCGATACCGTCGCGGTGGATGAAATGCTCTGTGAATTGGAGACCGACAAGGTCACCGTCGAAGTGCCCTCCCCCGTTGCGGGCACTCTGAGCGAGATCGTGGCGCAAGAAGGCGAAACCGTGGGCGTCGATGCCCTGCTGGCCAATGTCAGCGAAGGCGACAGCGGCTCTGCGGCCGCGCCGAAAGCCAAGGAAGCCGCCGAGGATGATGAGGCCGTGTCCCAGTCCGACCGGGGCGGCGATGCGCCCAAGGCGATCGACGCAGGCTCGGCAGATGTGGCTGCCCGCGAAGGCGAAACCATTGAAGTCAAAGTACCCACACTGGGCGAGTCGGTGACCGAAGCGACCGTTAGCACTTGGTTCAAAAAGGTCGGCGACAAGGTCGAAGCCGATGAAATGCTTTGCGAGTTGGAAACCGACAAGGTCAGCGTCGAAGTCCCCGCGCCTGCTGCCGGTGTGCTGGCCGAAATCCTCGCCGAAGAAGGCAGCACCGTCGAAGCCTCTGGCACGCTGGCGGTGATGACCTCGGGCGCAGGCGCTGCGGCCCCCAAAGGCGAAGACGCCAAATCCGGCGCCGGTGCCGCGCCCGAAACCAAGTCCGCTGACGGCAAAGACGTTGAAGACGCGCCCTCGGCCAAGAAAGCCATGGCCGAAGCCGGCATCAGCCGCGATCAGGTCACCGGTTCGGGCCGCGATGGTCGGGTGATGAAAGAAGACGTCGCCAAGGCCGTGGCCGCAGGCTCGGCTCCCAAAGCCGAGGCCAAACCCGCCGCCCCCCGCGCCGCTTCTGCCCCCGATGATGCGTCGCGCGAAGAGCGGGTCAAGATGACCCGTCTTAAGCAGACCATGGCGCGCCGCCTTAAAGAGGCCCAGAACACCGCCGCGATCCTGACCACCTTTAACGAGGTGGACATGACCGAGGTTATGGAATTGCGGAACACCTACAAGGCCGATTTTGAAAAGAAGCACGGCGTCCGCATGGGCTTCATGTCCTTCTTCACCAAAGCCTGCTGCCACGCGCTGAAGGAAATCCCCGAGGTCAACGCCGAGATCGACGGCACCGACATCATCTACAAGAACTACGTCCACATGGGCGTCGCTGCTGGCACGCCCACGGGTCTTGTGGTGCCGGTGATCAAAGACGCCGACGCGATGTCCTTTGCCGAGATCGAAAAGGCCGTAAACGCCATGGGCAAAAAGGCCCGTGACGGCAAGCTGACCATGGGCGACATGACCGGCGGCACCTTCACCATCTCCAACGGTGGCGTCTACGGCTCGCTGATGACCGCGCCGATCCTGAACCCGCCACAGTCCGGTATCCTCGGCATGGCGAAGATTCAGGACCGTCCGATGGCGATCAACGGCGAGGTCGTGATCCGTCCGATGATGTATATCTCGCTCAGCTACGACCACCGGATCATCGACGGCAAGGGCGCGGTGACCTTCCTCGTCCGCGTCAAAGAGATGCTCGAAGATCCCCGCCGTCTGTTGATGGATTTGTGATACCATGGGCGGGGGGAGACCCCCGCCCTATATACCCGCAGACCGGGTGGGGCGTCCCACCAACTGAAAGGGCCAAACCATGAGTGAAACCACCCTCCTCGCCGCCTATGGCCTCTTGGTCATGCTGACGATCCTACTGCAGGTGCTGGGCGCGACCCGGCAGCTCTCAATGGGCTACCTGATGTCCTCGCGGGATGAGACGCGGACCACCACCGGCATGACGGCCCGTCTGGGCCGCGCGGTTGATAATTCCGTCGTGGCCATGGCGCTTTTCGCGCCTGCCGTGTTGCTGGTCGAAATGCTGGGCCGCAACAACAGCGCCACGCTGCTGGCCGCCCAAGTCTTCCTGCTGGCGCGGATTATCTATGTGATCGTCTATGCGCTCGGCGTGCCGACAATCCGCACGCTGGCATGGCTCGCCGGCTATGCGGCGACAGCGGTCCTTTATTTCCACGCGCTCTGAAAGGGCATTCAAATGCAGATGATCTGCCATCTCGAAGTTACTGATTTTACCGCATGGAAAAACGCCTTTGACGCCGATGCGGAATCGCGGCGCAATGCGGGTCTCACGGTCATGCAGGTTTGGAAACACACCGACAGCAACACCAAAGCCACTGTGCTGCTCGACGTGAACGACCGCAAAAAGGCCGACGAATGGCTCTCCCGGTCCAACGCGCTGAGCAGCGATGACCAAGGCACCGTAACCAGCACCACTGCTTATTTCGTGAAGAACGCATGAGTGCTGAGCTGACCGTTCTGACCCTTGCAGCACTCCTGCAAGGCCTGCAATTCGTGCTTTACGCCGTGCCCGCCAACCGTGAGCTTGGCCCCGGTTACACGATGTCGGCCCGCGACCGCGATCCGAGCCGTGCGCTATCGGACCGCACCGCGCGTCTGGGCCGCGCGATGGACAATCATTTCGAAGGGCTGATCCTATTCGGCATCGCCGTGGGCGTGGTGCAGATGTCAGCGCAGAACACCGCCTTTACCGCCGCCTGCGCTTGGGTCTATCTCATCGCCCGCGTGCTCTACGTCCCCGCCTATGCCATGGGCCTGCGCCCGCATCGGTCCATTATCTGGGTCGTGGGCTTTGCCGCGACCATGTTAATGCTGCTGGCGGCCCTTATTTAACCCTTTCCCCCACACCCGCAGGCAGCGGCGCTTGCACCTGAAAACCGCGCCTCCTACCTTGCCTGTAATACCCGACTGCTAAGGAGACCCCCCATGTCGAGCTATGATGTCATCGTGATCGGCTCCGGCCCCGGCGGCTATGTTGCCGCCATCCGTTGCGCGCAACTGGGCCTGAAAACCGCCTGTGTGGAGGGCCGCGAGACCCTCGGCGGCACCTGCCTCAACGTGGGCTGCATCCCTTCCAAGGCGCTGCTACACGCCACGCATATGCTGCATGAGGCCGAGCATAACTTCGAAGAGATGGGTCTGAAGGCCAAAGCGCCGACCGTCGATTGGAAGCAGATGCTGACCTACAAAGACAAGACCATCGAGACCAACACCAAAGGCATCGAATTCCTGTTCAAGAAGAACAAGATCGACTGGCTCAAGGGGTGGGGATCGGTGCCGGAAGCGGGCAAGGTCAAGGTCGGTGATGAGGTCCATGAGGCCAAGAACATCATTATCGCCAGCGGTTCCGAGCCTGCGGGCCTGCCCGGCGTCGAGGTTGACGAGAAAACCGTCGTGACCTCCACCGGCGCGCTGGAACTGGGCAAAATTCCCAAGAAGATGGTCGTGATCGGCGCGGGCGTCATCGGGCTGGAACTGGGCAGCGTCTACGCGCGTCTGGGAACCGAGATCACCGTCGTTGAATTCCTTGATGCGATCACTCCGGGCATGGACCCCGAGGTGCAAAAGACCTTCCAGCGGATGCTAAAAAAGCAGGGCATCAACTTCGTCATGGGCGCCGCCGTGCAAAAGACCGAAGTCGCCAAGGGCAAAGCCAAGGTCAGCTACAAACTCCGCAAGGACGACAGCGAGCATGAGATCGAGGCCGACACCGTACTCGTCGCCACGGGCCGCAAGCCGGTGATCAAAGGGATGGGTCTGGACGATCTCGGCATCAAGATGACCGAGCGTGGTCAGATCGCCGTGAATGAGCATTGGGAGACCTCCGTCAAAGGCGTCTATGCCATCGGCGACGTGATCGAGGGCCCGATGTTGGCCCACAAAGCCGAGGACGAAGGCATGGCCGCCGCCGAGGTGATCGCGGGCAAACATGGCCACGTGAACTACGGCGTGATCCCCGGCGTGATCTACACCCACCCCGAGGTCGCCAGCGTCGGCGAAACCGAGGCGACGCTCAAGGAAGCGGGCCGTGAATACAAAGTCGGAAAGTTCTCCTTCATGGGCAACGCGCGGGCCAAGGCGGTCTTTGCCGGCGACGGTTTTGTCAAGCTTATCGCCGACAAGGAAACCGACCGCATCCTCGGCTGCCACATAATCGGCCCCGGCGCGGGCGATCTGATCCATGAGGTCTGCGTGGCGATGGAGTTCGGCGCCTCGGCACAGGATTTGGCGATGACCTGCCACGCACACCCGACCTACTCCGAAGCCGTGCGCGAAGCCGCACTGGCCTGCGGTGACGGGCCGATCCACATGTAAGACCGAGGGGGCGGACCAAAGGTCCGCCCTTTTTCGTTGCGCAGGGTGCGCGCGGCGAGCGTATCAAGCGTTAACACCCCTGCTCTACAACCTCTCCCGTCGCGACACACACGGAAGACGAGGCCCTTCGCGGGTCATGTCGATACGTAGAGACATGCAGGGTGACGCCTGTCTTTTCCACCTCCCCAAGGCGGCGCCGCCACTTTAACGGCGTCCAGAGACCGAAGATCGAACCCCGTGAAGCCGTCGCTTCAGCGGGCGCTTCGGCGTAGCTTAAAAACATGAAGGGCAGCGCCGACCCGCGGGGTGACACATCTTGGTAGGGTTTCGATTTAAAAGCGACCGCCGGTTGATCCGAACTACCCGGCCTCTACAGGCCGCCACCCAGCTTCATGCAGCAAGGCGTTCGAACGGCTCTCGACCTCTTCTTCCAACCGCGCCATAAAGCTTCGCTTATCCAGCCCCGGCTCAATCGGTTCTAGAAACTCCACGACAGCCAAACCCGGCTTGCGGTAGAGCCCTCGACGCGGCCAGAAATGGCCCGCATTGGTCGCTACCGGCACGCAAACCTGCCCCATCTGGTCATAAAGCACCGCCGTACCAACCTTGTAAGGTGCGCTGAGGCCCGGTGCCACGCGGGTGCCTTGTGAATAGATCACCAACTGCCCCGGCTCGACCCGACCGGCGTTCACGTCGGCCATCATCTTGGTGATCGCCTGCCCGCGTTTGCCACGGTTGACGGCAATCATGCCCATCCGTTTGGCGTATTGGCCAATCACCGGGGTCCAAAGCACCTCGCGTTTCATAATGAATTTTGCACGCGGCAGAGCGTGAAAGATCATCAAGATATCCAAAAACGATTGGTGTTTTGCGGCCACCAAAACTTCACCATCCGGTACCGTGCCACGCACCTCGCAGCGCAGCCCGATCAGCCAGCGGGCCGACCACATGGCCCAAGCGGCATAGGTCTTGCAGGCCCGATAGGCCCCGCGTTTCGAAAACATTGCCCAAGGCGCAAAGGCCAACCCGAGCACCGGCATCGCCACGGTCACCTGCACGATATAGAGGATCGACCGGACCCATTGCAGCAGCTTCATGTCAGTTCCCTCAACGTACGCCGGGCCGCAGCCCCGGTGGCGGCAAAGGCCACCGCCCCGACCAAGATCGGCACCATAAGCGGCACCACCCAGTGCCAGCCGCGAAAGCCCAAGCCGGTCAAAAAGCCGCCCGCCTCGCCGGCATCGGGCAACAGAACGACCGCCACCATGCCAAGCACCGTGCCCGCCGCCGCACCCAACAGCGCGCGCAGGGTAAAGCGCCGAATGAAGGCCCGCGCGATATAGTCATCCGTCGCCCCCACCAGCCGCAGCACCGCGATCACCTGCGCATTGGCGGCCAGTGCGGCCTGCGCGGCCAGCGTCACCATGGCCGCCACCGCAGCCCCGATCAGCAGCGTAGAAATCCAACCCAGCAGCCGCAACCGGCTTGCCGCGGCCACTAACGGCGCGCGCCAGCGGCTGTGGTCATCCAGCACGGCTCCGGGCACTTCGGCAGAGAGACGCAGGCGCAGGCCCACCGGGTCCAGCCCCTCGCCTTCCTCAACCACTTCGATTAAACGCGGCACCGGCAAGCTCTCCATCGCCAGTTCAGGGCCGAACCATGGGGCAAGCAGTTCTTCCTGCTCCGCATCCGTCAGCGCGCGGGCCGAGGCCACGCCCTTGGTCGTCTGCAACACCTTCAACGCGGCCTCAGTCTGGGCCGCGCGTTGGTCCAATGGCGCGACAATGCGGACCGTAGCCGACTGCGCCAACTCCTGCCCCCAAACCTGCGCCAACCGGCCCGAAGCAAGCGACAGCGCCAAGGCAAATACCGCGAGAAAGGCCATCGCCCCGGCGGCAAACAAGGTGAGCTGCGCCGTGAAACCCGAGGGCGGCACCACGCGGTCCGCTTGCCTGTCGCCTTTGAAAATCGCGCGCAGGGCGCCCATGTCGAACCGCTTCACAAATCCGCCCCCGCCAGTTGAATGCGCCGGTTGGCGATCCGCAGCACGCGGGCTTGGACATGCGCCTTGGTAGCGCGGATCAGGCCCAGATCATGGGTGGCGATCAACACGGTCTTGCCCATGCGGTTCAACTCGATCAACAGGCGCAGCAGCCGTTGCGACATCTCCCAATCGATGTTCCCCGTCGGCTCATCCGCCAAGATCACATCGGGCGACATGATCACCGCACGCGCCAGTGCGGCCCGCTGCCGCTCCCCACCCGAAAGCTCGGGCGGCAGGGCGTCGGCCCGGTTGGTAAGGCCGACCCAAGACATCAGCTCTTCCAGATCGGTGCCCCCCGCCTCGGCCTGACGGCCCGAAACGTTCAGCGGCAGGGCGATATTCTCGGTCAACGGCAGGTGGTCGAGGAATTTTACATCCTGATGCACCACACCAACGCGGCGGCGCATCAGCGCAATGTCATCACGCCCCAGCCCGCGCACATCGGCCCCGAACATCCGCAGGTGCCCCGCCGTGGGCAGCAGAGCGCCGTAGCAGAGCTTCATCAAGGTGGTCTTGCCCGCGCCCGAGGGGCCGGTGAGGAAATGGAACGATCCGGGGGCGAGTTTCAGCGTGATGTCGGACAGCAATTCGCCCCCGCCATAGCTGTAGGCCACATTTTCGAGCTCTATCACGCAACCACCTTAAAACACTTCGACCTGTTGTGCCTCAGCACCGGAAAGGATTCAATCACTCAGAACCCCAGCACCCTGTCCAGATATCACTTTTCCTACGTTATTCTAGGACATATGCTGTCCGTTACGATCCGAAAGCACCGAACGAACCCAGGAATGACCATGCGGCTGATCTGCCCCAACTGCGACGCGCAATACGAAGTCCCCGATGAGGTGATGCCGGTGGCAGGGCGTGACGTGCAATGTTCCAACTGCGGGCAGACGTGGTTTCAGCATCATCCCGACAATGCGCCCGAACAGGACGACAGTGAATTCGACGACCCGGATTTCGATGACGACGTGATGCATATGAAGCAACGCGCGTCGGATGACACTGGCGAAGAGCAGTCCGCGGCCAATAGCCTGCCTGATCTGCAGCCCTTCGGGGATGAGGGTTATGAGGATTACGAAGACGAGGGCTTCGAAGACGACGGATTTGAAAAGGGGGCATTAGAAGAGGGCGACTTCGAAAACGACGCCTTCGAAAAGGCTGCCTTCGCGCCGGAGGAGGAAAACGCGCGCCCGGCCCCCGCCGCCGCGCCCGTCAGACGCTCGCTCGACCCTGCCATTGCGGAAATTCTGCGTCAGGAGGCCGCGGCCGAGCAGGAAGCCCGCCGTCGTCGTCCGTCAGAGCCGTTGGAAAGCCAGCCGGACCTCGGGCTTGACGACGCGCCCCGTCCCGCGCCCAAACAAGCCCCCCATCCCGACATCGCCGAAGATGACCACGTGCCAGAGGACGAAGACGCCCGCCGCGCCCATGAAGCCCGGCTGCGCATGGCCAAAATGCGCGGAGAGCCGGTTCCCGAAAGCGAGAATGACGCCTACGGCAGCGCGTCGCGCCGGGATCTGCTGCCCGATATCGAAGAGATCAACTCAACCCTGCGCCACGACCGCACGCAGGGCCAGCAGGCGGGGCCAACGCCCACCGCCGCGCTCGACCGCCCTGAAAAACCGCGCAAATCGGGCGGGTTCATGCGCGGCTTCACCGTGATGATCGCCTTGGCGGCCATCTTGGCGGCAGTCTATGTCTATGCGCCGCAGATTGCGCAATCCGTGCCTCAGGCCGATCCTTACCTATCGTCCTATGTGGCATGGATGGACGACGCACGCATTTGGCTCGATGGGCAGTTACAGGACCTGCTGGTCTGGCTCGACACCGTGGCGACCCAATCGCAGGGCTGACCCCGCTTAAAACCGATCCAAAAGTCTGTTGAGGTAATCGCGTTCAACTTCGGGCCGCTCCGCCTCGCCCGAGCGGCGGCGGATTTCGTCCAGCAGACGCCGCGCGCGGCTCTGATCGTCCGGCCCCTGTGCCAGCGGCGCGTCTGAGCTATTCGCCCCATTGCCCCCCTGCTCGCGCCCCAGCGGATCGCGCGCCTCGGCCCGGCGGTCGCCTTCGGCAGTGCCTTGACCGGGCTGGCCCTCGCCCTGTTCTTGCTCCATCGCATCGCCAAGCGACCGCATCCCTTCGCGCAGCGCCTCCATGGCCTGTGCTTGATTGTCGATTGCCTCGGCCAACTCATCGCGGCGCAGGGCGTCTCCGGCGCGGCCCATCGCCTCTCCGGCGCGGTCCAGTGCATCACGCGCGGCATCCCCTTCGGGCGTGCCTTGCCCCGGCAGACGGCCTTCCTGACGGCGCAGCTCGTCGCGCAGCGCTTGCTGACGCCCGGCCAGCCCCTCTTCGGCGCCCTCTTCGCCGGATTGGCCGCCCTGCCCCCGCTGGCCCTCATGGCTCTGACCGCGGCCCTGACTGCCATTGCGGCCTTCGTTGCCTTCATTCTCGCCCGCCCCGGTGCCGGGGTTGAACTGCTCTTGCAGGTCGCGGAAGGCCTGATCGCTAAGCCCCTGTTGCTCGCGCAGGGTTTCCGAGAGCCCCTCCATCGCCTGCTCACCCGGTGAATTGCCGCCCTCGCCGGGCTGGCCTTGGGTGACGCGCATGTTCTCCATCATTTCCTGCAACTGATGCAGCGCCTCGGCGGCCTCGGCCATGCGGCCTTGCTCCATCAACTCCTGAATGCGGTCCATCATGCGTTGCAGATCGTCTTGCGTCATCTGCATGGACTCGCCTTCAGGCTGCTGGCCTTCGCCCTCCTGTGCCTGTTGCCGCTGGAGTTGCTCTAGGTACTCTTCGGTGGCGCGGCGCAATTCCTCCATCAGCTCGGCAATCTCTGCCGACGACGCACCGTTCTTCATCGCCTCATTCAGCCGATCCTGTGCCCGGCGCATCCGCGCCAGCGCATCGGCCAACACGCCTTCTTCGAGTTCAATCGCCAGCGCCCAGAGGTCTTCGGCCATCTCGGTCTGGACCTCTTCGTCCAACCCATAGCGCGCGCGGATTTCCAGACGGCGGATCAACTGCTTGAGCCGCAGAACCGTCACATCCGAGCGCAGATCCTCCCCCGGCGCATAGGTCACAGCGCGAAGCACCTGCGCGATGCGCGGCGCATTGGCCCGCGACCACAAAAGATCGCGGCGCATCTCGATGACTGCTGCCGCCGCGGGATCGAAAAAGCGCCGCCCCGGCAGGGTCAATTGGCTCACCTCGGTCACGGCTTGCTGTTCGGCAGCGTCGAGCACGGAAAGCTCTAGAGATACCGGCAGATTGGCCCAAGGGTGCTTAGAGAAATTCTCGATCAAGCTTTCTTCAAAATCGCGCCGGTCACCGGTGATCGGCATGGGCAGCGGCACGACGATCTCGGGCCGTGTGTCAGGGTCGATGGTCAACCCATAGCGCCGGTCGACAGAGGCCAGATCAAGGCTGATCCGCGCCTCGCCCGCTTCGACGCCGTAATCATCCCGCGCGGCAAACGGCAGGCTCATCTCGCCCAAGGCAGTCACCTCGGGCGGGCCCAACCGCTCAATCTGCGGGGCGGCGTCGGGCAGCATCGTGATCTGCCATGCCCGCGCGCCCGGACCCTCAATGCTGATCACGCCGCTTTGGCGCAGGGTGAAATCCTGCGCGGGTTCTGACGACGCCGCCCCCTCCCGGCCCGAGACGTTTTCCGCGACCGTCAGCGCGCCCAACTCGCCGTAAAGCCGCAGGGTGATCAAGGTGCCCGCAGGCAGCGACAGTGCCCCGGCCTCAAGGTCATTCAGATAAAGCGTTGGCTTGCCCGTATGGCGCGGCGGTTCGGCCCAACCTTCCCAAACCGGACCAGAGGCCAACGCGCCGCCCGCGCCGCCGGGGGTCAGTTGCGTCACCTCACCCAGCCGCCAGACCGAACCAAAGACCAATGCCACAGTGAACGCCAGCAGCGCCAGATAGCGCAGCGCATAGGGGTCAGCCCGCGACACACGCAGATCACCCTTTACCGGTTTGGCTGCCGCCGCCCGTGCCGCCATCCGTTTCTGATGGGCCTTCCAGACCGCCGCCGACGCCGCATCACCCGCGCCGATTGCCTGATCGTCCAACAGCGCCCGAATGGGCCGCCCCGGCAGGCTGGCATCCAGCCGGGCCAGCGCATCGGCGCGTGAGGGCACCCGAAAACGCCGCAGCGCAAACACCAAGGTGCCCAGAAATGCGATACCGAGAACGGCAAATACGGCCCAAAGCAGATTACCGCCCAGACCGTCCTGCGCCCCCATCATCAGCGCCGCGAGCACCGCCAGCGCCAGCGCAAGCATCGGCCAAAGCGCCTGCACCAGCGCCTCGGCCAGCATCCCCGCCCAAGTCAGCCGCAATGGCCCGCGCAATACGCGCAGCCCGTCTGCCTTGTAAGTGGATGTTTCCATGCGTCACGCTCCGGTGGCCCGGCGGCGGGATGCCGTCAAAGCCATTCAGGGATGGTATCGCGGTTTATCATTTCGTCAAAGCTTGGCCGTGGGCGGATAACCGCGAATTGATCGCCATTGACCAGCACCTCGGGGATCAGGGGCCGCGAATTATATTCGCTGCTCATCACCGCGCCGTAGGCTCCGGCAGAGCGGAAGGCCACCAGATCGCCTGACCCCAGCACCGGCATCATGCGTTGTTTGGCGAACGTATCGCCGGATTCGCAAACCGGGCCGACGATATCCACCGGGCGCGGCTCGGCTCCCGGAGCGGGTTCATTCAGCGGCACGATGTCATGCCATGCGTCATACATGGCGGGCCGGATCAGGTCGTTCATCGCGGCATCAAGGATCAGGAAATCGCGGCCCTCGCCGGATTTGAGGTAGATCACTTCGCTGACCAAGACACCCGCGTTGCCCGCGATCAGGCGGCCCGGTTCAATCTCGACCTCGCAGCCCAGATGCCCCAGCGTGCGCTGCACCATCGCGCCATAATCCGTCGGCAATGGGGGGGCGGAGTTGGATCGCTCGTAAGGGATGCCCAACCCGCCGCCAAGGTCCAGCCGCCGGATGTTATGACCATCGGCGCGCAGCACTTCGGTCAGTTCCGCGACCTTGCCATAGGCCTGCTCAAAGGGGGCGAGATCGGTGAGTTGGCTGCCGATATGCACGTCGATGCCGACAATCTCCAACCCCGGCAGATTGGCCGCCATGGCATAGACCTCGCGGGCGCGGGCGATGGGGATGCCAAACTTGTTTTCGCTTTTGCCGGTGGCGATCTTGGCGTGGGTTTTCGCATCGACATCGGGGTTCACGCGGATGGTGATCGGCGCGACCTTGCCCAATTCACGCGCCACGATATCAAGCAGGATCATCTCCGGCTCGCTCTCGACGTTGAACTGGCGAATGCCGCCCGTCAGAGCCAATTCGATCTCTTCGCGGGTTTTGCCTACGCCGGAAAAGACGATCCTGTCGCCCGGCACGCCTGCCGCCTTGGCCCGGCGGTATTCCCCGCCCGAGACCACATCCATCCCCGCGCCCGCCTGCGCCAGCGTGCGCAACACGGCTTGGTTGGAATTGGCCTTCATCGCGTAGCAGACCAGATGATCCATGCCCGAAAGCGCATCGTCGAACAGGTGAAAATGCCGCAGCAGCGTCGCGGTGGAATAGACGTAGACCGGCGTGCCGACAGCGGCGGCGATCTCGGCCAAGCTCACGTCTTCGGCGTGCAACACACCGTCTTTATAGAGAAAATGATCCATTTGCGCGTCGCCCTATGTCGTCCCGGCCCTATTTGATCGGCGCTGTCCGCAGAAACAGATAGAGCGGCAGGCCACAGCTCACCCCAATACAGAACGTGGCGGGAATGGCAATCAGCGCGCTGAAATTCCGGCGCACGGCGACCTCGGCGATGATCCAGATGGTTAATGTGACGGCGGCGATGGTCAGATCCCAGACCAGCCCGCTGGCGGCGGCATTGGCGTGCCACGCATCGACCATGGCGCTCAGGCTCCAACCCTCGGCGTTGAACCAAGTGATGAAGTAGTACATCGGATGGATCGTGCCCCAGACCGCGAGGGCGAGGTAGAGCATGCGCAGGGGCGACATCAGAAAGTCTTTGCCACGCCGACGGTGGCATAGCCCGACAGGCTGATCCCCGGTTCGGCTGGCGGCGGCGCATCTTGCCGCGCCGATGGCTGCGGCGGGGTGCAGGCGGCCAAGCTAAGTGTCCCGACCACCAGAGCAATCTGCAAAAGCGGCCTCACGACCCGACCCCAAGCGCCAGCGAAAACGGCCCGCGGCGCAGCCCGACAGCAGTGCCGACCGACACGCCCGAAGACGACATGGTGATTGTGCTGCTGGCTGTCGGTTTCACAGGTTCGCCATCCGCGCCACAGGCGGCAAGGCTTAGCAAAGCAAGGGTCGCGAGGGCGCGTTTCACTTCAGAATTTCCTTCCAACGCTCGACTTGGGCACGCACCTGCGCAGGGGCGGTGCCGCCATAGGACATGCGCGAGTTTACCGAGTTTTCGACGCCAAGCACATCGAAAACGTCCTTAGTGATCTCGGCGTGCACCGATTGCATCTGTTCCAGCGTGAGGTCCGGCAGATCGCAGCCCTGCGCCTCGGCCATGGCGACCAGCGTGCCGGTCACATGGTGCGCGTCGCGGAACGGCAGGTTCGGCACTCGCACCAGCCAGTCGGCCAGATCGGTGGCGGTGGAGAATCCCGAGCCCGCAGCGGCGGCGAGGTTCTCGCGCTCCGCAGTCATGTCGCCCACCATCCCGGTCATCGCGGCCAGCGCCAGCATCAGGTTGTCGGCAGCGTCAAAGACCTGCTCTTTGTCTTCCTGCATGTCCTTGGAATAGGCCAGCGGCAGGCCCTTCATCACGATCATCAGCGCGGTGTTCGCCCCAAAGATACGGCCCACTTTGGCGCGGATCAGCTCGGCAGCGTCGGGGTTTTTCTTTTGCGGCATGATGCTTGAGCCGGTCGAGAAACGGTCCGACAACGCCACGAAGCGGAACTGTGCCGACGACCAAATCACCAATTCCTCGGCAAAGCGCGACAGATGCATGGCGCAGATGCTGGCGGCCCCCATGAACTCCAACGCGAAGTCGCGGTCGCTGACGGCATCGAGGCTGTTCGCCGCGGGGCAGTCAAAGCCGAGCGCCTCTGCTGTCATGTCCCGGTCAATCGGGAAGGAGGTGCCAGCCAGTGCGGCGGCCCCCAGCGGGCATTCGTTCATACGGCGACGCGCATCGCGGATGCGCGAGAGATCGCGGCCAAACATTTCGACATAGGCCATCATGTGATGGCCCCATGTCACGGGCTGCGCGGTTTGCAGGTGGGTGAAACCGGGCATGACCCAATCAGCGCCCGCTTCGGCCTGAGACAAAAGCGCGCGGATCAGGGCTTGGAGCCCCTCGTCGGCGGCGTCCAACTGGTCGCGCACCCAAAGTTTGAAATCGGTGGCGACTTGGTCGTTCCGGCTGCGGCCCGTGTGCAAGCGGCCTGCGGGCTCCCCGATCAGATCTTTCAACCGCGCTTCGACGTTCATGTGAATGTCTTCGAGTGCTGCAGAGAACTCGAACCGGCCCTCTTCGATCTCTGACAAGATCGTGAGAAGCCCTTCCCGTATCGCGTCGGCGTCGTTATCAGTCAGAATGCCCGTGGCTGCCAGCATGGCGGCATGGGCACGCGACCCGGCGATGTCTTGTGCGGCCATCCGTTTGTCGAACCCGATCGAGGCGTTGATCGCCTCCATGATCGCGTCCGGTCCGGCGGCGAAACGGCCACCCCACATTTTGTTCGAGGTCGTGTCGGTCATGTTGAATACCCTTGGAGGGACGTATGAAAAATCTGGTGCTTGGCTTCGTTTATACGCTGCTTGTCGCAGGTGCAAACCCCGCCCTTGCCGGAACGGCTGACATCGCAGGGCTGCGCGACGGGGACATGAAGAAACTCGTGATCCATGACGCGCCACAAGCGGCCTCTGACGTGACCTTTGAGCGTGAGGACGATGGCGAGGCGATGTCGCTGGCGGATTACGAAGGTAAGATCGTGCTGGTGAACTTCTGGGCCACATGGTGCGCGCCCTGCCGCAAGGAAATGCCGCAGTTGAACGCGCTGCAAAAGGAATTCGGAGGCGATGACTTTCAGGTGCTGACCATCGCCACAGGCCGCAATTCAGAGGAAGGGATCAAGCGTTTCTTTGAAGAGGCCGGCGTCGACAGCCTGCCCCGCCACCAAGACCCGAAACAAAAGCTCGCCAGCCAAATGGGCGTTTTCGGCCTGCCGATCAGCGTGCTACTGGACCGTGAAGGGCGTGAGATCGCCCGGTTGCAGGGCGATGCGGAATGGGACTCTGAGAGCGCGCGGGCGATTATCGCGGCGCTGATCAAAGAAGACGCCGAGGGCTAAGCCCCAAACGTAAGGTCGGGCGTCAGCGCCCGGCCCTCAGGCCACATGCCGCAGGATCGCCGCCTCTGACGTGCTGAGATTGCGCCGCGCGAACGCGCCGTAACTGTGCGGATCAGCCTCCAACAGCGGATGCGCCGCCAAAAGCCGCGCCCGATCCTGCGCGCCAAGACTGGTGAGCGGGGCTGCGGCGGGATGAAAGCTCTCGGTTTCGACCCCATTGGCCCACATCACCTGATGCTCGGCCAGCAGCACATGGATATAGGTCACTTCGCGCAGGGACATATCGCTGGCCACGCTGCGCCCGTTAATCAGGTCTTTGGCCGCGACCAGCACCTCGTCACAATTGAACAGATCACGGGCCTGCGGGCCTTTCAGCACGATCCGGTGATCCGGCGAGACCAGCAGTGAAGCGTCTGGCTGCGCGATCCCCAAAGCGCCGGAGCGGAACCGCACGGGGCGCAGATGCGGCATGGCGTGCAGACGCGCGCCGCTCATCCGGCGGCTGCCGATCCACTCCAACCGTTGCGGGCCGTTGTCCTTGGTCTGGATCAGAACCCCCTCGCGCAGATCTTCGATCAGGGCGCTGCCCATGGGCGTGCGGATGCGGGTGCCGGGGGTAAAGCAAATCACACCACCGCTTTCGGCCTCTGAAAGCGCATCGCGCTGCGGCTTGAGCGTGCTGTGCATCACCCACAGTTCGCAATCCCGCGGTGGCAATTCATCGACAAACATCAACAGCGGTGTGCGACCTTGGCCTGCGTCAATCAGCGTGACCGTGTAGGTCCGCGCGCCGTTGGTGACCATGAAACTGTTGTCGAGCGATGGGGCGGTATGGTCTCCACGCTGGGGTTTGGAAGACATCACGCCGCCCTCCTTCAGCGCCGCGCCGATCAGGCGCTGCACCTTGCGGGCCGCGCGTTTGCGCAGCTGCTCTGCCCCGTCCGCCATATCCAGCCGCAACACATCGTTCGGCCCATCCACACGGAGAGTATCCCCGCGCCACGACCAAGCCGAGCCCAGTTCGAGCGACTGCACCGGCGCGGCCTCCAGACCGTCGATCTCTGTTTGCGACCAGCTGATGACAAACGTGCCTCGAAAGCCCGTTTTCATTGCTGCTCTGCCTGCCTCACGTATTTTTATTAACGCCAGCCTAGCAAAGCCGCTGCCCTCGCGGAAGATGGCATGAATGTGGCAGTGCAACCTGTTGCAATTTGATCTTCCCACCGCAGCACAGGCCGGAACGCTTGTAACTCGTCAGCGTCTTGGTAACGTCATCCCGGTCAAACAGCCGGAGGCACCGCATGTCGGAAGAAGTACCCCCAACCCCGTCACGCCGGATCGTCTCTTCGCGCCACTTGGCCGAGGGCGATGGTTGGGAAGCCTCTGAACTCGAATACGGGATGATCATCGCCTACAATGCTTTCACCCGCTGGATGTCGCGCTGCATGGCGGCGGCGGGCAATGGAGATCTGACGCCGCTGGAAATCCTCGTACTGCACAACGCCAATCACCGGGGCCGGGAAAAGCGGCTGACGGATATCTGTTTTCTGCTGAATATCGAAGACACGCATACGGTGAACTATGCGCTGCGCAAATTGGTAAAGGCCGAACTGCTGAGTGCCGAAAAGCGCGGGAAGGAGGTGTTTTATCGCACCTCCGCCGCGGGGTCCGATCTTTGCGAAGCCTATCGCGCGATCCGGCAGGCCTGCTTTCTCGATGGATTGCCGCGCACCGATATCTCGGGCGAGGAATTGCGCCAGATAGCAGCGCAGCTTCGGGCGATGTCGGGGCAATATGACCAAGCGAGCCGAGCGGCGGCGTCGCTGTAGAGTGGAACGCGGGAAGGACCTCCCCGCGCCCCAGAACTCTCGGCTTAGATCAACGCGGCAAGCGCACGCGCGGTGTCGTTCATGCGGTTCGAGAAACCCCATTCATTGTCGTACCAGCTGACCACGCGGATCATGCCGCCATCGGTCACCCGCGTCTGCTCGGGGGCAAGGGTCGAGGAATGCGGATCGTGGTTGAAATCAGCCGAAACCAATGGCGCGGGTTCATAGGCCAGCACGCCCTTCAGCGCACCGTTGGCCGCCTCTTGCATCGCCGCGTTCACCGCCTCTGCCGTGGCGGTTTTCTTGGGCATGATGCACAGATCAACGAGCGAGACATTGGCCGTTGGCACCCGCACGGCAGAGCCTTCGAGCACGCCTTTAAGATGCGGGATTACCTCGGAAATCGCGGCAGCGGCACCGGTGGACGTTGGCACCATCGACAAGGCAGCGGCGCGGCCCCGATACGGATCGCGGTGCGGGCTGTCGTGGGTCGGCTGGTCGCCGGTATAGGCGTGGATCGTGGTCATATAGCCGGTCTCGATCCCAAAGGTGTCGTCGAGCACCTTGGCCACCGGAGCGAGGCAGTTGGTGGTGCAAGAGGCGTTGGAGACGATCACGTCTTCGGCGGTCAGTTCTTGATGGTTCACCCCGTAGACCACGGTGCGGTCAACGCCCTTGCCGGGGGCCGAGATCAGCACCCGCTTGCTGCCGTTTTCCAAATGCTTCACCGCCGCATCGCGCGTGGTGAAGAAACCGGTGCATTCATAGGCGACATCGACATCGCCCCAAGGCAGTTTCGCCGGGTCACGTTCCGCCGTCATGCGGATGGTCTGGCCTGCGACATGCAGGCTGCCGTCTTTCAATTCCGCGTCCGCGGTCAGGCGACCATGGACGGAGTCGTATTTCAGCAGGTGCAACAGGTTTTCGGCATCGGTCAGATCGTTGATGGCAACGACTTCGATCCCGTCAAAGCCGTTCTCGATCAGCGCGCGCAGCACGCAACGTCCGATGCGGCCAAAGCCGTTGATCGCGATTTTTGTGGTCATGGTGGGTCCTCCGGTGGCCCGGTTTCGGGCGGATTGGCGCGGTTAGCGCTAACATAGCATTGGATGCAGCGGAGTTCAATCGGCCTTAGATGCGAAATCGGCCCCCGATGAGAGGGGCCGATCAAAAGTCAGCTAGAGAGCGGTTTTACGAATGTGCGCTGTGGCGGCGGCGTACGCTGTCCGGCCGCCCGGGCAGGCTGAGCCGCGCATCATTGCGCGACTGGCGTGAGATCACCCGCCCCTTGGCCACCACGCACAGACGGTCGGGCCGCAGGCGCAGCGCCTCAATCGGGTTGCCCGCGTCCAGCACCACCATGGAGGCCGTCGCGCCGACCTTGAGGCCGTAATCCTGCAAGCCCAGAATCCGCGCGTTCACATTCGTCACCATGTCGAAACAGCGGTGCATTTCCTCGGGCGAGGTCATTTGCGCCACATGCAGCCCCATGAAGGCCACGTCGAGCATGTCGCCCGTGCCCATGGAATACCAGGGGTCCATGACGCAATCCTGCCCCCATCCGACGTCGATGCCCATGGCCTGCATCTCCTTCACGCGGGTCAGGCCACGGCGTTTGGGATAGGTATCGTGGCGGCCCTGCAGGGTGATGTTGATCAGCGGATTGGGAATCGCGGCGACCTCAGCCTCGGCCATCAGCGGCAACAGTTTCGAGACATAGTAGTTGTCCATCGAATGCATTGAAGTGAGGTGCGAGCCAGCCACCCTGCCCTGTAGGCCGAGGCGTTGGGTCTCATAGGCCAGCGTCTCAATGTGACGCGAATGGGGGTCGTCGGTCTCGTCGCAATGCAGATCGACCATCAGGCCGCGCTCGGCGGCGAGTTCGCAGAGTGCTGTGACGGAACGGGCACCA
This sequence comes from Sulfitobacter sp. D7, assembly GCF_003611275.1. NCBI lineage: Bacteria > Pseudomonadati > Pseudomonadota > Alphaproteobacteria > Rhodobacterales > Roseobacteraceae > Sulfitobacter > Sulfitobacter sp. D7. Next base: position 1,015,549 of record NZ_CP020694.1, on the reverse strand, counting down.
TCGGCCATGGTACGCTCGAAATGCGGGATGCCGCCGACAACGTCGACGCCCATGTCGAGCGCGCGGATGGTGTTTTCATGCGCCGTCGGGTCGCGGTAGAGCCCGTCTTGGGGGAAGGCGACGAGTTGCAGGTCGATGTAGTCTTTGACGGTTTCGCGCACGTCGAGCAGGGCTTCGACGCCCAGCAGACGATCATCGCAGGTGTCGACATGGCTGCGGATGGCCAGCAGGCCGAGCGAGGCCGCCCAGTCGCAATATTCCAGCGCGCGGGCTTTGACCTCGTCTTGGGTCATGACCTCTTTGAGTTCGCCCCAGAGGCCGATGCCTTCGAGCAGCGTGCCGGAGGCGTTGATCCGAGGGGTGCCGTAGCTGAGCGTGGCATCCATGTGGAAATGCGGGTCGACGAAGGGCGGGCTGACGAGGTCGCCGCTGGCGTCGATGGTCTCGCGCGCTTCAGCGGTAAAGAGGTCTTCGATGGCGGTGATTTTGTCGGCCTTGATGCCGATGTCGGTGCTGCGGCCGTCGGGCAGTGTGCCGCCTTTGATGATGAGGTCGAACATGGGGTTACTCGTGTGATTGATTTGGCCCGGCGAAGGGCGTGATGGGAAGTGCCAACTCAGCGCTCCCCCTTGTTGAACGGCACCATCAGCGCCGCTGGCACCTGTGCCCGGCGGGACATCACGACCAGCGCGAGGATTGACAGGATATAAGGCGCCATCAGGAAGATTTGATAGGGAATGTCGGCCCCGAGCGGCGTTTGTTGCACGCGGATTTGCAACGCATCAAAGGCCGCGAACAGCACCGCGCCTAAGAGCGTCTTGCCCGGTTTCCATGAGCCGAAGACCACCAGCGCGATGCAGATCCACCCGCGTCCGTTGACCATCTCAAAGAAGAAGGAGTTGAACGCGCTCATCGTCAGAAACGCCCCGCCCACGGCCATGAACCCGCTGCCGACCATCACTGCGCCGATGCGGATGGCAGAAACGCTGAGGCCCTGCGCCTCGACCGCGGCCGGGTTTTCGCCCGCTGCGCGCAGGGCAAGGCCCATGGGCGTGCGGTAAAGGACCAGCGTCACGACGACGACCAGCACAAAGGCGAGATAGGTCAGCGGGGTCTGGTTAAAAAGCGCAGGGCCGATCACGGGGATATCGGAGAGGATCGGGATTTCAAGCGGTTGGAAGGCTTCAATCTTCGGCGGCGAGGTGACCTCGGGCAGCACCAGACGGTAGCAATAGTAGGTCAGCGATGTGGCCAGCAGCGTGATGCCAAGGCCGACGACATGCTGGCTGAGGCCAAAGGGCACCGTCAGCACCCCATGCACCAAGCCAAAGGCCATGCCCGATAGCATTGCCACCGCCACGCCGAACCACAGGCCGCCGCCGAGATAGACGGTGAGCCAGCCGGCGAAAGCGCCGACGACCATGATGCCTTCGATGCCGAGGTTCAGCACCCCTGCTCGCTCACAGATCAACTCGCCCAGAGCGGCAAAGATCAGCGGCGAGGCGATGCGGATGGCGGCGGTCCAAAAGCTCGCCTGAAGGAGAATGTCGAGAATATCCATCAGTCGCGCCTCACCCGGAATTTGGTCAGCATGATCGCCAGCACCATCGCCAGAAGCGCCAGCGCCAGCATGATGTCAGCCAGATACGTCGGCACCCCGGCTGCGCGGCTCATGCTGTCAGCGCCAACGAAGATGCCCGCGACGAAGAGTGCGGCGACCACCACGCCAAGCGGGTTCAGCAGCGCCAGCATGGCGACAATGATGCCGGTGTAGCCAAAGCCCGGCGAAATATCCAACGTGAGGCTGCCCTTCAGCCCTGCCACTTCGGAAAACCCTGCGAGGGCCGCGAGGCCACCCGACAGCAGTGCGGTTTTGATCAGCACGCGGTTCACCGGGATGCCCGCGAAACGTGCCGCTGCGGGGTTGAGGCCCACGGCGCGCATCTCGTAGCCGAGCGTGGTGCGGCGCTGGATGACCCAGACAATAAGGGCAGAGATCAGTGCGAGGCCAAAGCCCCAGTGCAGGCGCAGCCCGTCGACCATGCGTGGCAGCCGCGCCTCGCCAATGAGCCGCGCGGATTTGGGCCAGCCGAGGCCCATCGGGTCTTTCAGCGATCCTTCGAGCAGCATAGAGACCCAAAGCAGAACGACGAAATTGAGCAAAAGCGTGGTGACGACTTCATCGACGCCGAAGCGGGTTTTCAGAAAGGTCGGGACCAGCAGCACCAGCGCACCGCCGAGCATGGCAGCCACGGCGATGGTGGGCAGCAGGGCAAAGGCGGGCCATGCCAGCGCGCCGGTGCCCAAGACCACGGTGACCACCGCGCCCATGTAAAGTTGCGCCTCGGCCCCGATGTTCCACAGTTTCGCACGGAAGGCGACGGCGACGGCAAGGCCGGTGAAAATGAGCGGCGTGGCGCGGTTGAGCGTCTCCAGCGTGGCGAATTTTGAGCCGAAGGCGCCTTTGACGATCAGGCCCAGCACAGAGAAAGGCTGCGCGCCTGCGATCATGGCCAGCAGAGAGGCCACGACCACGGTGATGAAGAGCGCCAGCGCGGGCAGGCCCAGCGAGCGGGTCCATGTGGGGTTGGCAATGGGTTCAAGCCGCATGGGATGTCTCCTCGAAACCGTCCCCGGCCATCCAGACGCCAAGCTCGGCGGGCGTGAGTTCGCCACGAGAGAAACCGGGCGACAATCGGCCTTCCGAGATCACGTGGATCACGTCCGAGAGCGCCGTGACCTCGTCGAGGTCTTCGGAGATCAGCAGCACCGCCGCCCCCCGGTCGCGGGCGGCCAAGAGTTGTTCGTGCACATAAGTGAGCGCTCCGATGTCGAGGCCGCGCACCGGCTGGTTGGCCAGCACCACCGAAGGTGCGGTCTCCAACACGCGGCCCAAGATCAGCTTTTGCATATTGCCGCCCGACAGCAGCCGGATGCGGGTTTCCGGACCGGGGCAGCGCACGTCGTATCCTTGGATGATCTTGGCGGCAAAATCACGCGCGGCGCGCCAGTTCATCCAGCCGTGGCGGGAGAAACCGGGGCGGGAGTAGAGTTCAAGCACCGCGTTCTCGGTGAGATCGAAGTCGGCGATAGTGCCGGTCTTGTGGCGGTCCTCGGGGATGCGGGCGATGCCCGCGCTGATGGCGGCATGGGGCGACCAGCCGCGCGGGGCGTCGCCATTCACGTGAAACGTGCCCGACGCGGGGCGGATCAGCCCGCCGATCAGGTCGGCAAGCGCGGTTTGGCCGTTGCCGGAGACCCCGGCAAGGCCGGTGATCTGGCCCGCACGCAACTCAAGATCGACGTTCTTTAGCCCGGGTGCAGAGCCGATGTCGGGGGAGGAGACGGCTGCCAGCGTCACCAGCGCGGCACCCGGATCGGCACGGCGGACGACGGGGGCGGCGACTTCTGAGCCGACCATCATCTGCGCCATGGCGGCGCGGTCGGTCTCGGAGGTCTTGGCTTCGGCCACCAGCTTGCCATGGCGCAGCACCACGACGCGGGACGAGATCGCCATGACCTCATGCAGTTTATGCGAGATGAAGATCACCGAAAGGCCAAGCGCCACGGCTTTGCGCATGGTGGCAAAAAGATCGTCGGTCTCTTGCGGGGTGAGAACGGCGGTGGGCTCGTCCAAAATCAGGATACGCGCCTCGCGGTAAAGGGCTTTGAGGATCTCAACCCGCTGCCGCTCACCCACGCTCAGGCTGCCGACCTGTGCATCAGGGTCCACCCTCAGCCCGTAGTCCTCCATCAGCGTGACAATCCGCTGCCGCGCCTGCGCACGGCCAAAACCGGGGCGCCAGATCGAGCGGGTGCCGAGCACGATATTTTCCAGCACGGTCATATTGTCGGCCAGCGTGAAATGCTGGTGCACCATGCCCACGCCTGCGGCCAGCGCGGCGCGTGGATTGCCCGCGGGCAGGCGCTGGCCGAAGACCTCCACAAAGCCTTCGTCGGGCGTGTAATGGCCGAACAGGATATTCATCAGCGTGGTCTTGCCCGCGCCGTTTTCGCCCAGCAGGGCAATGACTTCGCCCTGCCGCAGATCAAAGCTGATCGCGTCATTGGCGGTAAGCTTGCCAAATCGTTTGGTAATATTATCGAGGCGCAGGACAACCTGCGCCTCGGGTCTTGGATCGGTCATTAAGAGGACTTCGGTTCTTCGTCGTTGATGTCGACGGTGAAGGAGCCATTCTTGATCGCCTGCTCGCGTTCCTTGACCAGATCAAGCGCCTCTTGCGGGATCTTGCCCTCGAAGGTGCCAAGCGGAGCCAGTGAAGACCCGCCCTCGGACATGAAGGAATAGCGGCCATAGTCGTCGGCCATGAACTCGCCTGCTTTGACGGCGGCGATGGCGGCATCAAGGGTTGGCTCAAAATGCCACAGGGCCGAGGCGACGACGGTTTCGGGGTACTCGGCTTGCGTGTCGATCACATTGCCGATGGCCAGAATGCCCTTTTCCTGCGCCGCGTCCGACACGCCAAAACGCTCGGCATAGAGCACGTCGGCCCCCTGCTCCACCATGGCGAAGGCGGTCTCCTTGGCTTTGGGCGGATCGAACCAAGAGCCGATAAAGCTCACTTGGAACTTGATATCCGGGTTCATTTCCGCGGCACCCGCCATGAAGGCATGCATCAGGCGGTTGACCTCAGGGATGGGGAAGCCGCCGACCATGCCGATGTTGCCGCTCTCAGTCATGGCACCGGCGATGATGCCCGACAGATACGCCGCATCTTGGATGTAGTTGTCGAAGACCGCGAAATTGGGCAGCGCATCATCTTGCTTGAAGCTGGAGCCCATGAGGAAAGCCACATCTGGGTAATCGGCGGCAACCTCGCGCGCCTCGGCTTCGGCACCAAAGACTTCGCCGACGATCAACTGGTTCCCGGCCTCGGCATATTCGCGCAGCACGCGGGCGTAGTCGGTGTTGGAGACGTTTTCAGTGAAGGTATATTCGATGTCGCCGCGCGCCTGTGCGGCTTCGGCAGCTTTGTGAATGCGGCTGACCCATTGCTGTTCGACAGGCACGGTATAGACGCCAGCCACTTTAAGCGGCTCGGCAGCCAGCGCGCCCTGTGGCAAAAGGCTGGCCCCGGCCAGCATGGCCGCCGTGCCCAATAGGAAGCGGCGTGTGAGATTGCGTTGTGTCATATTATATCCCCCGTTGGTTAGGTATTTTACCGTTTGATAAAATAATTTACCTGTCAAGCTTCTCCTGACCCTAGGTCAGCCCAAGCTTTTCCGAATACGCGCGGTGTGCTGATTAATGTGGCAGTCAGCAAGCGAAGCGGTAAATAGGGTCGACCCCAAGGATCGGATTCTACGATGAGCCATGTATTGCACCGTAACCTGCGAGCCACGCAACCTGTGATCGTGCGCGGAGAGGGAAATTTCCTTATTGATGACAAGGGGAAACGCTATCTGGATGCCTGCGGCGGCGCTGCGGTGTCGAGCCTTGGACATGACAACGCCGCCGTGCGCGCCGCTGTCGCCGCGCAGATGGACCAGCTCGCCTTTGCGCATACCGGCCTCTTCACCAACACCCCGGCAGAGGCTTTGGCCGACCATTTGATCGCCCGGGCGCCTGAGTGCACTGGCGAAGGGCGGGTGATGTATCTGGGCAGCGGGTCCGAGGCGATGGAAGCGGCGCTGAAGCTCGCGCGGCAGTATCATCTGGAGCGGGGCGACAAAGCGCGGGCGAAAATCATCGCACGCAAGCCCAGCTATCATGGCAACACACTTGGCGCGCTGGCGGTGGGCGGCCATGCCGGACGCCGCGCGCCCTTTGCGCCGATGCTGATGGATGTCGAACATATCGACGCGGCCTATGCCTACCGCCTGCAACGCGACGGCGAGAGCGAGGCGGATTTCGCGCAACGCTTGGCGGATCAGTTGGAGACGCGGATCGTTGAACTGGGGCCGGGGACAGTCGCCGCCTTTGTGGCTGAGCCGGTGGTGGGCGCATCGCTCGGCTCACAACCCGCGCCTGCGGGGTATTTCAAGCGGGTGCGTGAGATTTGTGACCGCCACGGCGTGCTGCTCATCGCCGACGAAGTGATGTGCGGCATGGGGCGCACCGGCAGCCTTTTCGCACTTGAGCAGGAAGGTATCTGTGCCGACATCACCACCATGGCCAAGGGGCTAGGCGCGGGCTACCAGCCCATCGCGGCGGTGATGGCCCGCGAAAGCGTGATCGACGCGATCATGGCGGGCAGCGGCAATCTGTGGAACGGGCATACCTATATGTCGCACGCGGTGGCGACGGCGGGGGCGCTGGCTGTGCTGCAAGAGGTCGAGAGCCGCGATTTGCTGAGCGCGGTGCGCGCGCGGGGGCAGCAGTTGGAAACGGCGCTGCGCGAGCGGTTCGGCCAGCATGCCCATGTCGGTGACATTCGCGGGCGCGGGTTGTTCTGGTCCATCGAATTGGTGGCCGAGCGCGACAGCAAGACGCCCTTTGAGGTGAGCCGCAACCTTGCGGGCAAGATTCAGCGGGCGGCGATGGAGGCCGGGATGATCTGCTATCCCGCGCAGGGCTGTGCCGATGGCACGGCGGGGGATCACGTTCTGCTGGCTCCGGCCTTTACCTCTCCGCCCGAAGAAATCGAGATGACGGTAGAGATGCTGGGCAAGGCCGTCGACGGGGTGATTGCAGAGGGCTGAGCCCTCCGCCCGCTCATCGGCCTTTGATCTGGATCGAGAAGTTGCGCTGCGCCCCGGCGGGCGGGCGCGGAAAGGGTGCGGCCTGCCGTATGATGCCAAGCGCCGCTTGGTCCAGCGCCGCCGACCCGGAACTGCGCGCCACCCGGACGCCAGCCAACTGCCCGCCCCCGCCAATGGAAAAGGCGATCACGGCGGTCCCGCGTGAGCGAACACGCGGTTTGCCGACGCGGGCGATGCGGCTCATCACTTGGCCGGGATAGTTGCTGGCCGCCGCGTTGCCCGCAGGTGCTGCGGCCCGCTGACGGGTGCCGGACTGCGCGGCGTTGCCCGCCCGGCTGGCAGTCTGCGCGCCCTTGGTGTTGTCGCGCTTCGCATTGCCGCGCGCGGTTTGCTTGGGCTTGGTTTTCTGGAGTTTCGGCTGCGGCTTGGGCTTGGCCTTCTTGGCGGCCTCGGCGGCGCGTTCGGGGTCGCGGCGCTGCGGGCGCTGCGACAGGCGTGGCGCATCGTCCTCGGCCTCGGCGGTGAGGGTTTCGACCGGGGGCACCGGGGCCGCGGCTGTGATGGTCGGCGTGGCGCTGGTGGTCTCGGGCGGGGTTTCGACCGGGGTCAGGGCAGGCAAGACGGGTGTCTGCGCCGCAGTGGCGGGAGGTGGGGCCACGTGCATGGGCTCTGCCTTCACCGCTTGCATTGGCTCGGCGGCAGGCGTGGGCGTAACCGTTGGCGCGGGGGTCGGCGGCGGCGCCTCGGCGGTCTCCAAGGGTTCGGGCTCGGGGGTCGGCGTGATCTCTTCCACCGGTTCTGCCTCTAGAGTGCCGACGGCCATATCCTCAAACCGGGTGCCAAGCTGGGCCGCGGCGGGCGCTCCGCCGCCCGCGATCTTGGCGCTGTCGTCAATTTGCGCGAGTTGCGACACGCCCACCACAAGGCTGGCGGCGATACCGACGGAGAATGTTTTGACAAGACCGGACCGGGGGATCATTGCAGCGCCCTTTCGGTGACAAGCATGACGCGCTCTGCCCCCGCCCCGCGCAGCTCGCGGGTCAGCTCCACAAGGCGGCGGGCGGGCAGCGCGCGGTCAGGCAGCAGCCGCACGGTGTCGCGCTCTTCTTCGGGCAGCGCGTCGATGAATTCAGCCACGCTGGCGCGGTCTTGGCCTGCGAATGTCATGCGGCCATCGGCATGGACCACCAGCGCATTGGGCGGCGCGCGGCCCTCAAGCTCACGGGTTTCCACGAGGTTCAGATCGGAATCCAGCGGCTGCGACAGGGTGCCCGCGACCATGAAGAAGACCAGCATCAGAAAGACGATGTTGATCAGCGCGATGGTCGGTTCGCGTTGCGGTTTGGCCTTGGCGATAGGACGCATGGTCAGCCCTCCAGAACCGAGACGCTGAGCCCCGGCAGGGCGCGCAGCGCGATGAGCAGATCGGCCAGCGCCTGCGCCTCGACCTCGGCCCCGAGCGAGACCAGAAGCGGCGTGCCCTTCTCGGCCTCGGCCAAGGGGCTGGCGGTCAGCGCGTCAAGCGCCAGCGCATCGCCATTGAGGCGCAGCCCCTCGGTGGTTAGTTGCAAAAAGAACGGTTTCGCCCCCGTCGCGGCCCCTGCCCCGGATGTCGCTGCGGCCAATTCGATCTCGGCAAATTTGGAGAAGGTCGAGGTCAGCATGAAAAACAACAACAGCAGAAAGATCACATCGATCAGAGAGGTCATGGAGAGGCGGTTGCGCCGCCGGCGTGGCCTAGCCATGGGCTGGCCGGGGCGCGGCGGCGGCAAATTGGGTCGCGGCAGGTGTGGCGGCGGGGGCCGCGTTCTGGCCGGGGTGCAGCACGGTGAGGATCGCCTTGTCGGCGATGACGCGCTCGGTCTCCATCCGCTGCTCCAGCCAGCTGAGCACCAGCGCGGTCGGCATGGCAACGACGAGGCCCACCGCAGTGGTCAGAAGCGCCACCCAGATGCCCCCCGCGAGGATCGAAGGATCCACCTGCGACCCTGCATCCTGCAAGGCGCGGAAGGCTTCGATCATGCCCAGAACCGTGCCGAAGAGGCCCAAGAGCGGGGCAAGCTGCGCCACGGAATCGAGCAGACGAAAGCCGCGCTCCAGCTTGGCAAAGCGCAACTCGGCCTCGGCCTGCAAGCGCGAAGCGCCCGCGTCGGGCGTAGACATGGCCAGTTCGATCACCGGGGCGAGGTAGCTTTTCGACCGGCCCAGCGCAGAGCGTGCAGCGGCGGCATCGCCGCGCTCCCAAGCATTGACCGCTTCGGACAGCGCCCGGTGACGGCCCACGGCGGCGGCGCGGAACTGCCATGTTTTATAAAGTGCCACGGCGAGGGTCAGCACTGCCACGGCCATGAGGATTACCACCACCGGGCCACCGGTTTCGGCAATGCCCCGCAGAGGGGTCAGCAGTTCATCCAGTTGAACCATCAGCCCAGCACCTCGATCTCGGTCCGGGTTGCTGGGGCCAGCGCGTTTTCGCAGGTGCCCGCCGCGATCCCCGCGCCTTCGCAGCTTTGCGCACCGTTAAACAGGATACGGCCAAGGTTTTCGCAGGTGGTCTGCGGCACCACGAATTGGCGCACGCGCGGGCGGCCTACGGGCAATTGACCAAAGTCGAAAAGGGTCAGCCGGTTCACGGTGCCTTCGCGGTCGAACAGCACGGTCTCATAAACTGCCTTGTCCAAGGGGGCAGAGAGGTCGTTCGTGATGAGGAAGGTTAGCTTGCAATTGGCTTCCGTGGTGTCGGCGGCGTTCAATTCGACCTTGAGCGAGGGGGCCGCAGTCGCCGCTGCGGCGGCAGGCGTCTCGGCGGCGGCGCCTTGGGCAATGGTCAGGGACAGGGCCGCGAGGAACGCGGAACGAAAATGCGGCATGGGGTGGCTCCCGATGGGTTTATCTTTGATCACGGCGCGCTGCTGGGGCGCCTGCCACGGCTGGGCAGAATCGTCGCAGCACCTCTCGCGCCAAGCGGAATTTCTGCCTGCTGCCTAACAAAACCGGGCGGCGGTGACAATCCTGACTTTAATACTCGGATAAGGCGGCCGCCGCCCTGCCCACTTGGTGAGCAGGGAACAGTTGCGTCGATCTGGTGTTAGGCTGCTGAAACCATTGCCTGCGGGAAAACGACACCCGCGCAGAGAAGGAGGCCAGAATGACCGACGACAGCCAAAAGATCGCGACCATCGACCCTGCCCATAACGTGGCCCTGTTCACACCGGACGCCAAAGCACTGGAACAGGCGGCCTCGGCCGGGATGAAAACAGTGGTAAACTTCCGCGCCTCGGATGAAAAAGGCGGCCTCTCCCCCGATGAAGAGCGGCTGGTGGCCGAGAAGCTGGGGCTGAACTACCTGCACCATCCGGTCACGCCCGATACGCTTGGCCCCGAGACGGTGGACGAATTCCGCAAGTCACTGGACGACCTGCCGCAGCCGGTGTTCCTGCACTGCGCCTCGGGCAAACGGGCCGGGGCGATGACGCTGATGGCCCTTGCGGCAGACAAGGGATGGGACGGTGACACGGCCCTGCAAGAAGGCAAATCACGCGGCATTGACCTGACCGAAGAGAAGATCGGCCAGTTCGTCAAATCCTACGCGGATAGCAAAGCGTGAAAGAGGCGTCCGGTTTTACCGGGCGCATTATTTTTGCGCGCAGTAGAGGCCGTGCAGCGTTTCCAGAACGGCCACGGCCTCCTGCCCTTTGACCCGGTAAAAGATCGTCTGCCCCGCGCGGCGACTGTCCACAAGCCCCGCTTCTTTCAGCTTTTTAAGCTGCTGTGACATGGTGGATTGCGACAACCCGCAGGCCTGCGCCAAATCCCCAACCGAACGCTCTCCGCTCAGCAGCCGGCACAAGATCTGCAGCCGCGCTTCCGATGCGAGCATCGTCATCAGGGCAGCCGCTCCGGCAATATCACCGTCCAAGAAATCGTCCGAGTTTTTCATATTAGCATCATTGAATATTAGGAATGGGTAATATATACTGAATGACAGTCTGAGACAAGCCAGCCGCCAAGGCGGGCGCGTAAGGAGTTGAGAGATGGAAACCGAATTCACACCTTGGCTGTCGCTGGGCGGCGGCGCGCTGATCGGAGCCTCGGCAGTACTGCTGATGGCGACGAACGGGCGCATCGCGGGCATCAGCGGGCTGACCTCACGGCTATTTGCGCGCAGCAGTGACGGCGAAGCGCGGGGCGTTTCGTTCTTTTTCGTGCTGGGGCTTTTGTTGGCAGCACCGCTTTGGTTGATTGTCTCGGGCGCCTGGCCGCAGCAGTGGGTGCCTTCGAACCCGCTTTTGATGGCTCTGGCCGGGCTGCTGGTCGGCTTTGGCGCGACCTATGGCAATGGGTGTACCTCGGGCCACGGGGTCTGCGGGATCAGCCGTGGCTCGGCTCGGTCGATCGTGGCGACGGTGACCTTCATGGCAACGGCCTTTGTGACGGTCTTCGTCATGCGGCATGTGTTGGGGGCGTGATATGAAACAGCTTTTCGCCCTGCTCTCCGGCCTCGTCTTTGGTATCGGTCTTATCGTCTCTGGCATGGCGGACCCTGCCAAGGTGCTCAACTTTCTTGACGTCTTTGGCACATGGGATCCCAGCCTCGCCTTTGTCATGGGCGGTGCGATCGCAGTGACAGCACCGGGCTTTGCATGGCTGTTCCGCAGCCGTCAGACCCCCTATTTCGACACCACATTCCGCGTTCCCACCCGCAATGATCTTGAGCCGAAACTGCTGACCGGCGCTGCGATCTTTGGCATTGGCTGGGGCTTGGGCGGCTTTTGCCCCGGCCCGGCGTTGACCGCCCTGCCCTTGGCGGCCAGTGGCACGTTGATCTTTGTGCCCTTCATGCTGGGCGGCATGTGGATCGCCCGCCACACCCCTGATTTGATGACCAGAACCAAGAAAGGACCTGCCTGATGAGCGACCCTCTGAATACACCCGTCGTGCGCCATTCCCCTTCAACCGGTGCGGGCAGCCCCGATGTCTGGGGCATCTATGAGCCCGACACAGGCTCGATCCAATACATCTGCGCCGATCCGGCGACCAAGAAGGCCGCGCTGATTGACGTAGTCTGGAACTTTGACCCGAAGAACTACAAGTTCACGACCGAGAGCATGGATCAGGTTTTGGACCTTGTGAAAGAGCATGGCCTGAGCGTGGAATGGGTGCTTGATACGCATCCCCATGCGGACCACGTCATGGCTTCTGCCCATCTGAAGGAACGGACCGGAGCGCCCAATGCCATCGGTGCGCTGGTGCCTGAGATCGCCAAGATTTGGGCGGACCTCTACAACCTGCCGAACGCCTTTGACCCCGACCGCGATTTTGATCATCTGTTTGAAGAAGGCGAGACGTTTAAGATCGGTGAATTGGACGCCAAGGTGATGCTGTCGCCCGGTCACACACTGGGGTCGATCACCTACGTCTGCGGCGATGCAGCTTTCGTGCATGACACATTGATGCAGCCCGATGCGGGCACCTCGCGGTCGGATTTTCCGGGTGGCAGAACGGCAGAGCTTTGGGACTCGATCCAAGACATCCTCGCCCTGCCCGGCGACACGCGGCTTTACATCGGCCATGACTACGGCACCGATGACCGCAAGGAACCGACGTGGGAAGCCACGGTGGATGAGCACAAGGCCAAGAACATCCACGTCAAGGACGGCACCAAGCGCGAGGACTATATCGAGCGCCGCCAGAAGCGAGACGCGACGCTTTCGCTACCCAATCGGATCCTTGCGGCCTTGCAGATCAACCTGCGCGGCGGGCGCCTGCCCGACGCCGAAGATGACGGCAACCACTACCTGAAACTGCCGGTGAACCGTTTCGACTAAACCAGACCGGGCGGCCCTTCGGGGCGCCCCCCCCTCCCTCTTGACGGATAGCCCAACATGACCCTGCGGCCCCTTGCGCAATATCTGCCGATCCTCGACTGGGGGCGCCGCTATGACCGTGGCCAATTCACCGGAGATTTGGTGGCGGCGGTGATCGTCACCATCATGTTGATCCCGCAATCGCTGGCCTATGCGCTGCTGGCAGGGATGCCGCCCGAGGCTGGCATCTACGCCTCCATCGCGCCGATCGTGCTTTATGCCATCTTCGGCACCAGCCGAGCGCTGGCAGTGGGGCCAGTGGCCGTGGTGTCACTGATGACAGCAGCGGCGGTGGGCAATATCGCCGAAGCGGGCACGGCGGGCTATGTCACGGCGGCGCTGACATTGGCGTTTCTGTCGGGCGCGATGCTGCTGGCGCTTGGGCTGTTCCGGCTGGGGTTTTTGGCGAATTTCCTGTCTCACCCTGTGATCGCGGGGTTCATCACCGCCTCGGGCATTCTGATCGCCGCCAGCCAGTTGCGCCATATTCTGGGGGTCGAAGGCGAAGGCCATACGCTGGTCGAAATCCTCGCTAGCCTTTGGGCGCATCTGGGGGAGGTGAACCCCATCACCCTTCTGCTGGGCGTTACCGCGACGGCTTTCCTGTTCTGGGTGCGGGGCGGGTTGAAACCCTTGCTTTTGCGTATCGGGCTGGGGTCACGCATGGCCGATATCGGGGCAAAAACGGGCCCGGTTCTGGCGATCGTCGGCACCACACTGGCGGTTTGGGCCTTTGATCTGGGCAGCCGTGGTGTCGCCATTGTGGGCGACGTTCCACAAAGCCTGCCGCCGCTCACCCTACCCTCCTTCTCGCCTGACCTACTGTCACAGTTGTTCATTCCCGCGCTGCTGATTTCTATCATCGGCTTTGTGGAGAGCATCAGCGTGGCGCAGACATTGGCCGCCAAGAAACGCCAGCGCATCGATCCGGATCAAGAACTCATCGGTCTGGGCAGTGCGAACCTCGGGGCCGCCTTCACCGGGGGTTTCCCGGTCACCGGGGGGTTCTCACGCTCTGTGGTGAACTTCGACGCGGGGGCCGAGACGCCCGCCGCGGGAGCCTTCACCGCCGTCGGGCTGGCGCTCGCGGCGCTGTTTCTGACACCGCTGATCTATTTCCTGCCCAAAGCCACGCTGGCCGCCACGATCATCGTCGCGGTGCTGAGCCTCGTTGATTTCTCAATCCTCAAACGCGCGTGGGCCTTCAGCCATGCCGATTTCGCCGCTGTGAGCGTGACGATCCTGCTGACGCTGGTCTTCGGCGTGGAAGCGGGCGTAAGCGCAGGGGTCATCACCTCGATCCTCGTGCATCTTTACAAGACCTCGCGCCCGCATATGGCCGTGGTGGGCCGGGTGCCGGGGACTGAGCATTTCCGCAATGTGCTGCGCCATGAGGTTGAGACCCAGCCCCATGTGCTGTCGCTGCGGGTGGACGAAAGCCTATATTTTCCCAATGCGCGGTACCTTGAAGACCAATTGGCACGCCATGCCGCCGAAAAGCCCGAACTGACCGATGTGGTCCTGATGTTCCCGGCGGTGAATGAGATCGACCTGTCGGCGCTTGAATCGCTTGAGGCGATCAACACACGGCTGCGGGATGCCGATATCCGGCTGCATCTGAGCGAGGTGAAGGGCCCGGTGATGGACCGGCTGAAGCGCAGTCATTTTCTGGATGACCTCACCGGCGAGGTCTTTCTAAGCCAGCACGAAGCCGTTTGCGCCTTGGCAGAGCGGCGGTAGAGACTGTCGAAAATTTGGCGGAGCCTAGGGAACCGCCCTGCCCGTCGCGCGTTTGCCTGCCATGAACAAGATATTTGCGCGCGCCGCCGCCCTTTCCGCCTGCCTTTTCGCCACCGCCGCCCCTGCCGAACAAGTGGGGAATGTCGATGTGGACTGGTTGGGCAATGACATCATCGTCGAAGCCGTGGCCGACCCCAAGGTCAAGGGCGTGACCTGTCATCTGGCCTATTTCGAGCGCGGTTTGATCGACCGGTTGCAAAAGGGCAATTGGTTCGAAGACCCGTCGAACTCTTCCATCTCTTGCCGCCAGACCGGCCCGATTGAAGTTGGCGATATCGAGATGGATGATGAAGGCGAGAATGTCTTTAGCGAACGCCGCTCGATCATCTTTAAAACCCTGCGGGTGAAGCGTATTTTCGACAAAGAGAACAATACGCTGATTTACATCAGCCACAGCCAGCAGGTGCAGGACGGATCGGCCAAGATGTCGATGTCGACGGTGCCCTTGTTCCAGCCCGGACAATAAGCCCAAGGGGCCAAGTTTTCCTCGGCGAAGGCTTGCCATCTTGGCGATCCCGCCTTGTCGGGCGAACTGCCTGCGATATGCTGCGCAAAACGCAACAATGCAGCGACAGGCAGGTTTTATGAGACATTCACGCAGAACATTCGCATTCGGCCTCGCCGCTCTGGGACTGACCTCGGCCTGCTCAACTGGGGGCGGCGCGCTTGGCCCTGCAGCGGCGGCGGGGGTGCCGGACGATCTGCGCCCGGTGCCCAATGCAGGATATGACGCTTGGGTCGCGGCGTTTAAGGGCCGTGCCTCGGCACAAGGGATTTCCGCCAACACCTTGGCTCAAGGGTTTCGCGGCGCGGGCTACCTGCCCGGCGTCGTGAAACGGGACCGTAACCAGACGGAATTCAGCCGCAGCTTGGAAGACTACCTCGCCATCGCGGCCTCGGACGAGCGTGTATCAAAGGGGCGCGCGGCTTTTGCACGGCACCGCAGCACGCTGAGCGCGATTGAGAACCGCTACGGCGTGGCGGCAGAGATCGTCGCGGCAGTTTGGGGGCTAGAGAGCTATTTCGGTGAGCGGCGCGGGAATGTGCCCGTCGTTTCGGCCACTTCCACATTGGCCTATGACGGGCGGCGCGGGGCGTTCTTTGAAAAGCAGCTGATCGCGGCGTTAAAAATCCTGCAAAACGGCGACATCAGCGCGGACCGCCTCACCGGGTCTTGGGCCGGGGCCATGGGGCATACGCAGTTTATTCCCACCTCCTATCAAGCTTTCGCGGTGGATTTCACCGGCGACGGGCGACGCGACATCTGGTCGGAAGACCCCAGCGATGCACTAGCCTCGACCGCCGCGTATCTGTCGCGCAACGGCTGGACGCGCGGCGTGAAATGGGGCGGCGAAGTGGGCAGCATCCCCGCCAGCGCCGGGTCCGTGATCCAGCCACAGGCAGGCGGGCCGCAGTTTGTGGTAACCAGCAACTTCCGGGCACTGAAACGCTACAACAACTCCGACAGCTACGCGATTGGCGTGGGCCATCTGGCGGACCGCATCGCCGGGGGCGGACCGCTGCGCGGCAGCTTCCCCCCCGATGCAAACGGGCTGACCAAGGACGACCGTATGGCGCTGCAACAGCGGCTGACCGCGCGGGGGTTTGATACCGATGGCACCGATGGGGTGATCGGGCCAAACAGCCGCAAGGCGATCAGCGCTTATCAAGCCAGCGTGGGCCTGCCTGCGACGGGCGAGCCTTCGGTCGATCTGCTGCGCCGCCTGCAATAGGCGGTATCAGCCGGGGCTGATCCCGGCCCGGTCGAGCATCCCTGCCACCTCAGCAAATGAGGACTGCGGCGGGGTGTGCTCGGCCTTGCGCTGGCTAAGGAACGTCTCGCACGGCCCAGCGAATGCAATCGCGCGGTCCAGTTCGGGATTGCTGCCGCTGCGGTAGGCACCGATGCGGATCAATTCTTCCATATCGGCATGGGCCGCGAGCGCCTTATGGGCGGCGGTGAGCAACGTATACTCCACATCACTGTGGCAATCCGGCAACGTCCGCGAGACCGATGCGAGCAGGTCAATCGCCGGATAGCGCCCCTTTTCGGCAATCTTGCGGTCCAGCACGATATGCCCATCCGTGATCCCGCGCACGGCGTCGGCGATGGGGTCATTCATATCGTCGCCATCCACCAGAACAGTGAAAATCGCCGTGATGTCGCCCTTGCCCACCGGCCCCGGCCCGGCGCGCTCCAACATCTGCGGAAGCTCCGAGAAAACCGTCGGCGGATAGCCCTTGGCGGTGGGCGGCTCGCGCGAGGCGAGACCGATTTCGCGCTGCGCCATGGCAAAACGGGTGACGCTGTCCATCAGCAGCAACACATGCTGACCCTGATCGCGGAAATGTTCGGCCACGGCCATGGCGGTCCAAGCGGCTTGGCGACGGGTGAGCGGCGGCTCATCTCCGGTGGCGACCACCAGCACCGCCTTCTCCATCCCCTCGGGGCCAAGGTCGGTCGAGATGAAATCTTGCACCTCGCGGCCCCGTTCGCCGACCAGCGCCATGACCACCACATCACAGTCCGTATAGCGTGCCAGCATGGCCATCAGCGTCGATTTACCCACACCAGAGCCCGCAAAAATTCCCAAGCGCTGGCCTTGGCAAAGCGGGGTAAAGACATCGAGCGCGCGCACATGGGTCGCCAGTTTCGGGCCGATGCGTTTGCGGTCGAACGCACCCGGCGGGGCGGCGCGCAGCGGGCGCGGTTGGTTGCCTTCGGGCAGATGCCCCTTCCCGTCGAGCGGTGCGGCAGAGGCACTGATCACCCGCCCCTTCCACCTTTCATCCGGGCGGATCACATCGCGGCCAACGGCGACCTCGACCCGGTCACCCGCCGCGACCCCGCGCCACGACCCAAAAGGGAGCAACTCGGTGCCATGGGTGCCCAGCCCCACGACCTCTGCATGGACCGGCCCGTCAGAGCCATGCACGATGCAGCGCTCGCCGATGCCCAGCACCCGCTCCAGCCCCACGGCGGTCAGCGTAATGCCGGTGATCGCGCGCACTTCGCCGGTGATCTCGGCCTCGCCCGCCTCGCGGGCAAAGCTGGTCAGCTCGGAAAAGAGTGTCTGCATGGATAAATTTCCTCTAGGAGAGCAAGCTAATATTTACTATACAAGGATTAAACAGGCTATAGGCAAAAAAATGAACTTGTCTAATCTTTCTATTCTTGGACTCGCTTCGGACCGGATGCAGTGGCTTTCGGCCCGGCAAAAGGTCGTGTCTGAAAACGTGGCCAATGCGGCGACGCCGAACTTCAAGGCGCGCGATGTGTCGTCCTTCGCCTCAATGCTCAGCGGAGAGCTGTCGCGCGACAATGGGCTGGTGACCACCCATGACAAACACTTCACCGGCGTCGCCCAAGGTACGCCCGGCGTGCGTGAGGTAACGGACCGCAGCGCTGCTGGCGCGACGCTGGATGGCAATACCGTGAACCTTGAAGACCAGGCCGTGAAGGCCGCCGAGATCGGCGATCATTACCGGTTGGCCGCACAGCTTTATCGCAAGAGCTATGACATGCTCACCATGGCCGTCACCGGAAACAGGTAAGGAAAACGCATGGATCCGCTTCAGTCTATCGCCAAAATCGCCGCCAGCGGGATGACCGCGCAGACCGCGCGTTTGCGGGTGATCTCGGAAAACGTGGCCAACGCCGATTCCACGGGCACCACGCCCGGCGCCGACCCGTTCCGCCGCAAGACCATCAGCTTTTCCGAGTTGATTGACCGCAATGGCGGCGGGTCATTGGTTGAGGTTGACCGCATTGGGCGCGACCAGTCGCCGTTTCGCCGCGATTATGACCCGTCGCATCCAGCAGCGGATGACACCGGCTATGTCAATCGGCCCAATGTCGATCCGATCATTGAGATGGCCAACATGCGCGAGGCATCGCGCAACTACGAGGCCAACATGAACATGTTCGAGTCCGGTCGCCGGATGCGCGGCCAGATGCTCGACCTGTTGAAGTGAGGTAACCTGAGATGAGCGATCCCGCCTCCCTGATCTCGACCGCCGCGGTTCGCGGTGCCTATCGCACCTCGCAATCGCTAACGGCGCAAAAAGGCGAAGCTATCGCCGAAGAGGCAGGCGCCAGCGCCAATAGCTTCACCAATATGGTGCAGCAAGCCTCGGAAAACGCGCTGGAAACAGTGCGCGAGGGCGAGGCCGTGGCCCAAGCCGGGCTGCGCGGTGAGGCGGATACCCAGCAGGTGGTCGAAGCGATGCTGGCGATGGAAAGCACAGTCAAAGTCGCCGTGTCGGTGCGCGACCGCTTTGTCGAAGCCTATCAGGAAATCTTGCGGATGCCGATCTAGGCCATGACCGAAACCCAGACCTATGACATCATCTCTGCTACCGTCTGGGCCGTGCTTTTGGCCTCGGGTCCGGTGTTGGGGGTGGCGCTGGCGATCGGTCTGGTGATCGCGTTTTTCCAAGCGCTCACGCAAATTCAGGAAATGACGCTGACCTTCGTGCCCAAGATCGTGATGATCTTTGTCACCCTGCTGGCCGCAACGCCGTTCATGTATGCCACGCTGAAGAACCTGTCGGACACCATCTTTGACCTTGTGCAGAACGGTGGGCTGTGAGGGGCTGGCGGCATATCGCAGCGGCGCTTTTGGCGGCCGCGCTCGCCACCCCTGCCCTCGCCCAAGGCTGGGGGTCGTTCTATGAGCCGACGCGCAAGGACAAAGTGACCGCGACCGCACAGACGCTGGCGGCCAAGGGCGGGCCGGAAGGCGTCTGCATCCGCGAAATTCTGGCGGCACAAACGCGGCATGGCATTCCAGATAACCTGCTGCTGGCCATTGGACTGCAAGAGGCGGGCACCCGGCGCAACGGGCATTTCACGGTCTGGCCCTATGCGGTCAACGCGGCGGGCGAAGGGCGGCTGTTCGACAGCCGCAACGCCGCGCTTGATTGGATCGCAGAGCGGCAGGCGAGTGGCATCCGCTCCATTGACGTGGGCTGTATGCAGATCAACATGCGCTGGCACCCGGATGCTTTCGACAACCTCGCCCAAGGGTTCGATCCGCGGGTGAATGTCGATTACGCGGCGCGGTTCCTCAAGCGGTTGCACCGGCGTACGGGCAGTTGGATGCAGGCCGCGGGGTCGTACCATTCTTTCGAGCCTGAGTACCGCGACACCTACCTTGACCGTCTGCAAAAGAACATTTCCGCCGCCAATGCGCGGCTGCCGGAGTTTCAGGCGCTGGCCAGTGCCAGCCCCGTTCCCGCGCGTCCGCGCAAGACGCCCCGCAGCACCTCGGGCAGTTATGACAGGTTAGCGGCCAAGGCCACATGGGGCGCGCAGATCGGCGGGGCGGCGAATGCGCGCCGTTCGCTCTATTCGGCACATGAGATGCAGCCGGTTCTGCCGCAGTTCACCACCGTCCGCGCGGAGGATGCGGGATGAGTACGAAACCCAACACCATCCTGCCGCAACTGAGCATGTTCAGCGCCAACAAAGACGTCAGCTTTGCCGTTGGCATGGCGCTAGTGCTGGCGGTTCTGTTCTTGCCGCTGCCGCCGATCTTGCTCGATTTCGGGCTGGCGCTGTCACTGTCGCTCAGCGTGTTGATCTTCATGGTGGCGCTCTGGATCCCTTCACCGTTGCAGTTCAACTCTTTCCCGACGCTGCTGCTGGTCACGACCATGTTGCGCCTGTCGCTCAACGTGGCCTCAACCCGGCTGATCCTCAGCGAAGGCCATGCAGGTCTGCATGCGGCGGGCGATGTGATCCAAGGGTTCTCCAAGTTCATCGTGGCGGGTAATTTCGTCATCGGTGTGGTGATCTTTGCCATTCTCGTGATCATTAACTTCGTCGTGATTACAAAGGGTTCGACCCGTATCGCCGAGGTTGCCGCGCGGTTCTCGCTGGATGCGATGCCGGGCAAGCAGATGGCGATCGACGCCGATATGGGGGCGGGGCTGATCGACGAAGATGAGGCCCGTCGCCGCCGTAAGGAACTGGAAGACGAAAGCGCGTTCTTCGGGGCGATGGACGGTGCGTCAAAATTCGTGCGCGGCGATGCGGTGGCAGGGCTGATTATCACGCTGATCAACGTCATTGGCGGCATTCTGATCGGTGTCGTGCAGCGCGGCATGGGTGTAGGCGATGCCTTTAACGTCTTTACCTCGCTGACCATCGGGGACGGGCTGGTGAGCCAAATCCCGGCATTGGTCGTCTCGCTCGCCGCCGGTCTGATCGTGACCAAGGGCGGCACCCGGGGCGCGGCGAACGAAGCTGTCTTTGACCAGCTTTCGAACTTCCCCAAGGCGCTTTACATGGCGGCCTTGCTGCTGTTCGGCATCGGCCTTTTGCCCGGCTTTCCGCTGCTGGTCTTCGCCCTTCTGGCCGCTGCCATGGTGGGCTTGGGCGTGGTGATCCAGCGCGGCGCGGCAGAGGCGGCAGAAGCCAAGGCAAAGGCCGATGCAGAAGCGCAGAAACAGCAGGACATGCCAGAGGTCGACAGCAACCCGATGCACCTCGACGAGGAGCTATGCTTGAATTTGGGTGACGCGCATCATCAGGCGGCGCGGTTTTCGGTGTCGTTGGTCACTTCGACACCGTCGTTGAATTTGATTCCTTCGATAACCTTTGGCAACTGATTTCTGCCCTTGAGGCGCAGCCATTTTTTCGATGCTGCCTGAATGAGGGTGAAAACCATCAGTTTTGCGGTCTTTTGTGACAGCGCCCCTTTGGTCCTCACCGTTCGGTGCCGAACAGTGGCGAACACGCTTTCAATCGGGTTCGAGGTGCGCAGATGGCCCCAATGCTCGGCTGGGAAGTCGAAGAATGCAAGCATCGCCTCTTCGTCCTTTGTCAGGCAGGCAACACCTTTTGGGTATTTGACGCCATACTTTTCGGAGAAAACTGCCAACGCAGCATCGGCTTCTGCGCGCGTTCCGGCGTGCTGGATGTCGTCCAGATCTGACTTGACCGCCGGGGCCATCTGCTTGGGAAAACAGTTCTGGACGTTCTTTACCTTATGCACCCAACACCGTTGGTGCTTTGTGCCTGGAAACGTTTTGTCCAGTGCGTTCCAGAACCCCATGGCTCCATCCCCAACCGCAATTTCCGGTGCGACGGACAGCCCGCGGCCTTTGATGTCGGTCAGCAACTCATGCCAGCTCTGCGCGCTCTCCCGCAGGCCGACCTGAAAGCCGATCAGCTCTTTCTTGCCCTCCGGTGTCGCGCCGATGATCACCAGCATGCATTCGGCATTTTCCTCCATCCGCGCCTGAAGATAAACGCCGTCCGCCCAAATGTAGACGTAGTGGCGGGCAGACAGATCCCGCCGTGCCCAGGCATCATATTGAACCTGCCATCCGGCAGTCAGACGCGAGATGACGCTTGGCGAGAGGTTGGGCGCATCCGGCCCCATGATGGCCGACAGCGCGTCCTGGAAATCGCCCGTCGATATGCCCTTCAGATAAAGAACAGGCAGCAGCGCGTCCAAGCTGATCGAGCGGCGCGCCCATTTCGGCAGAATGTTCGAGGTAAAGCGGATCTTTTCTGCCCCATCAGAGGACGCCATCCGGTCGCGCACCTTGGGCCGCTGGACATCCAGAGCACCGATCCCCGTCTGAATCTTCCGTTCAGGGCCAAATCCATGCCGCACAATCCGCTGACGCCCGTCTTCCAACTGCTCATCGGCAAAACTGGCGACAAAGGCATCAGCCTCGGCCTTCAGCGCTTCCGCCAGCATCCGACGAGCACCTTGCCGAGCAAGCTCTGTCAGCGGATCGACGATCGTTTCCGATTGGCGAAATGGCAGGATCGTTGTATCTTCCTTCATGGCGTATCGCTCCTTGTGAGGTTCTGGCCGGCTTTGACACCCGCCACGATACGCCGCACTTCAAATCACGCCATCACCCAAATTCCCGCATAGCTCCTCGACGAGTTGCGGCTGGTTCTGGGCGAAGGGCTGGTGGCGCTGGCCAACCGCCCCGACGCGGTGCTGCCGAGCAAGATCAAATCCCTGCGCAAGCATTTCGCCGAAGAGTTCGGCTTTCCCATGCCCTCGGTCCGGATCAAGGATGACGTGAGCCTGCCGATCAACAGCTATTCCATCCAAATCCACGGCGTTGATGTGGCCAAGGGCGACATTCGCGCCAATCAGATGATGGTGATCAACCCCGAGGGCGCGCCGCTGCAACTGCCGGGTGAGGTCACGCGCGAACCCACCTTTGGGCTGGACGCGCTTTGGGTCGACAGCAAGGTTGCCGATCAGGCCGAGGCGCAGGGCTATACGGTGGTGGACCCCGAAAGCGTGATCACCACGCATCTGACCGAAGTGGTCAAGGAAAACATGTCTGAACTGCTCACCTACGGTTCGGCGAAAGAGGCGATTGAGGGGCTGGACCGGAATTATCAAAAGCTGGTCAACGACCTGCCCGTCCCCTCCCCCGCCATTCTGGTGCAGCAGGTGTTGCAGGAACTGCTGCTCGAGCGTGTCTCGATCCGCAACCTGCCGCTGATCGTGGAGGCGATGGCCGAAGCCACGCGCCAGACCTCCAAACCCGCGCTGGTGCTTGAGAACGTGCGCCGCCGCCTGTCGAGCCAGATTTGCCAAGGCCTGTCCGATGGTCAGGGCTTCGTGCCTGTCATCACCCTGTCGCCCTCGTGGGAGGCCGAGTTCATCGAGGCGGTCAAGATCGTCGGCGAGGATCGCACATTCGTCATGTCCCCCAAACGGGTACAGGAATTCGTGCTGCAAGCCCGCCAGCAGATCCAGCGCTTCGCCTCCGAGGACAGCTGGCCCGCGCTGATGGTCAACCCCGAGGCGCGGTCCTATGTGCGCTCCATGTTGGAGCGGGTCAGCCCGATGACGCCGGTGATTTCCAACGCCGAAATTCATCGCAAGGTATCCCTGCGGACCGTCGCCACCATCGGGGGCTAGGGATGGACCTGTCCGCCCTTTTGACCGACGCGCTGATGGGATATTTCGTCGTCTTCGCCCGCATCGGCAGCGCGCTTTTGTTCATGCCGGGCTTTGCTGAAACCTCGGTGCCCACGCGGCACCGGCTGTTCTTTGGTCTGATCCTGAGTGCCGCGCTTTATCCGGTCACCGGCCTTGGCCCGGTGGCCGAGGATCGCCCCGGCGCGTTGCTGTTGATCTTCGGGTCCGAGATCACCGTGGGGCTGTGGATCGGGCTGGTGGCGCGCACGCTGCTCTCGGCGCTGCAATTCGCGGGCTATCAGATGGCGTTGATGTCGGGGCTGGCCAATGCCTTGGCACCAAACATTGGCGCATTCGAGGGGGCGACCTCCATGGCGGCGATGCTGCTGATCGGGGCCACGGCGCTGATTTTCATCACTGACCTGCACCACCTGATTATTGAATCCTTGCTGATGTCCTATCAGGTTTTCATCCCCGGCACCTTCATGTTGGCCGATCTGACCGATCAGTTTGCCCGCGCGACGCAGGTCAGCCTGTATCTTGGGCTGTCGATCGCCGCGCCTTTCTATGTGGCGGGTCTGGTGCTGAACGTCGGGATGGGTCTGGCCAACCGCATGATGGCGAGCCTTCAGGTCTTCTTTATTGCCCAGCCCTTGCTGATTGCCGCGGGGCTGGCCTTGATGGTGCTGGCGGTTCCGACCATGATGCGCGGGTTTCTTGAGCCTTTCGCGAATTGGCTCACCACCTACGGATTCTAGGCCATGTCAGACGAGGACAAGAGCAGTAAGACCGAAGAGCCGACGGAGAAAAAGCTCCGCGACGCGCGCAAGAAGGGCGACGTGCCTCAATCGCGTGAGACCGGCACGGCGATGCTGGTCTTTGCCCTGCTGATGATCCTGATCTTCGTGCTGCCAAGTTCGATTGGCCGGATCGTCGAAGCGCTGCAAGGCCCGCTGCTGGACGCTGGTGTCACCGCCATTGGCACCGGCGGCACCGGGGTCGTTGAGGCCGGGAATGTGTTAAAGTCACTGGGGTTTACGCTGGGGCTGGCGATGATGCCGGTCGCGGGGATCATGGTGTTGGCGGCCCTCTTTGGGGTGCTGATCCAAGGGGAGACCGTGGTCTCCGCCGAACGGATCAAGCCGAAAATTTCCAAACTGAATCCGCTATCGGGTTTTAAGCGGCTGTTCTCGGCCGAGGCCTTTGTCGAGTTTGCCAAGAACACCGCCAAGGTGCTGGTGATCGGCTTCATCACCGTCTGGGCCGTGCGCGATATTGCGCAATCGCTGGGTCAGACACAGGCCTTCATTCCCGAGACATTGCTGGATGCGGCCTTGCAAAAGGTGCGCTGGATCTTTCTGGTCACCACCGTGCTGCTGGTGCCCATCGCCATTGCCGACATCATCTGGAAGCGTGCGCAGTGGAAAAAGAAACAGATGATGAGCCTCAAGGAAATCCGCGACGAGCATAAAGACAGCGAGGGCGATCCGCAGATCAAGGGCCGCCGTGCCGAATTGCGCCGCGCCCGCGCCCGCCAGCGCATCGCGCAGGCCATCCCCAATGCCAGCGTGATCCTGACCAACCCGACCCATTACGCCGTGGCGCTGAAATATAAACAGGGCGTCGATGATGTGCCGGTCTGCGTGGCCAAGGGGGCCGATGTGATGGCCCACCGCATCCGCGAACTGGCCAAAGAGCACGACATTCCGATGATCGAAAACCGCCCGCTGGCCCGTGCGCTTCACGCGGCGGTAGAGGTGGATGACCGTATCCCGATGGAGCATTGGCAGGCGGTGGCCGAGATCATCGGCTTTGTCATGGACCTGCGCCGCAACGTGCGCCGCAAGCCGCCCGCGGGGTCGTCGATCCGCGAGGATTAAGCCCTGCCCGCTTAACGTAGGCGCAGCCCTTCGAGGTTGCGGTCGGCGGGGAGTTTGGAGCGTTCCAGCAGGATTTTGGTGATCAAACGTGCGCGGACAAGGCTGAACGAGCCCATGATCTGCGCGGCATCGCGTTCGGGCATGGCACCGATCACCTGCACGGCGGTTTCCACGTCGATTTCATCCATGATGCCCGCCGCCACCTGCGGCTTCATGTTGCGATAAAGCTCGACCAGTTTGGTCATGTCTTGGTTGTTGGCCTCTTCGATCACCTTCAATTGCGCGCCGATCTCATCGCGCAGGCTGGCAAGTCGGGTCTGCTCGGCCTTGAGGCTTTCTTCGGCCAGCGCCAGCTTGGCTTCCCGGTCGGCGATCGTGTCTCGTTGATCTTTGAGCAGGGCACGCTCTTCGGCGATGGCCTCGGCGATCAGATGGCTTGGCTCGCACATGCCGCTCTGACCCGGGGCGCTGGCGTCATAGCTGGGCGGCGCGGGGGCTGCGGCAAGCTCGACCGGTACCGGGGGTGTGTCACCCGGCGTCTCGGCGATGGCCATCATTGGCATGAACTCAACCGTGAGCTTGAGCACCCCGGCGACGCCAAGGCCAAAAAGCGCGATCTTTGGTAGGGAGATACGGCTCATTCCTTACGCTCCTTGGTGATGTCGAAAAAGGTGCGGACCAGCTCGGATTTGCCCTGCACCGCCGCCTGCCCCCGCACTTGGGAACGCCCTTTGAGACGCGCGGCACGCATCTGTGCGGGGCTTTGGCCTGCGGCGGCAGGCTCAGTCGCGGCTTGGCGCGGCTGCGGGGTGTCGCGCTGCACGGGTGGCTCGGGGCGCTGCACCTTGGTGCTGAGATCGCGGAGGTCTTCGACCGATTTGGCGGATTGATCAACCGCGCTGGAAAAGGCCCCAACCATCGGCTCCATTTCCTTCAAGGTGGTCATGAGCGCGCGAACCCGACGATCAAGGATAAAGGCATAGACCAGCGTGCCGACCAGCAGCACGATGATGAGGATATCAATCAAGGCCGGCATCATCGTCGCTGTCCTCCTGACTTTCCTTGGGCAGCAAGGACTGGATCACCCGCAGCGCCAAGGCGCCATTGCTGCGCTGGCCAAAGGCGGCTTGGAACATCGGCCGCGCGTTCACCATGCCGACGACGGGGGTATCAACCGTCATGCCCAGATCAATCACCTGACCGGGCTTCCATTCCAGCACCTCATGCAGCGGGATCGTCACCTCTTGGAGCACGCCGGTGATGGTGACCGTGGTGCTGGAAATCTGGCTGTTCATATCCTTGCGCGCGTTGCTGTCAGTGGGCGAGCGCCCGCCAAGGAACGGCTGCGCCAACTGCGCGCTGACCTCATCCAGCGTGCCATAGGGCAGCACCAAGGCCATATGGCCGCTGCGGTCTTCGAATTGCAGATGCATCCGGACCAGCACCGTCGCGGTGCGCGGGGCCGCCAGCATGACCGACCGGGGATTGGACTCCAACGATTGGATGTCGAATTGCACGGGGCTGACATCCTGCAGGCAATGCGCCAGCCCTTTAAGCGACAGTTCCGCCAGCCTGCGGCCCAGTTTCTGCTCAATCGCGGTCAACCCGCGGGGCTTCCACTGTTGGCTCGTGGCGCGGCGGCCACCCAGCATGATTTCTAGGACCGAAAACAGCAGGTCCGGCTCGACCACACAGGCGATCTGGCTGCCCCAGCCTTCGGCATTGGCGATGGCGATGAGCGAGGGCGCCTGAATGCTCTCCATCGCGTCCTCATAGGGCATGTATTCCAGCGAGCTAAGCTCGATCTCTGGCGCTACGGTGCAATAGGATTTGAGGTCGGGCACCAAAGCCAGCAACAGACGGTCGATGATGATCTCAAGCGTGGGCAGGCGCTGAAAGCTTTCGCGCGCCTGACGGATCATCGTCTCTTCGAGGCTTAGCGCATCGGAGGAATCCGCTATCGTCATTGCACCACCATATCGGCAATCAGTATTTCATGCGGCGCGTCAGTGTGGCCGACCGCCCGCGCCCGGCGCAGCAGTTCGGTCTTCAGCATCGCCAGCCCATAGCTGCCAGTCAGGTCGCTGACATGCAACTGCCGCAGGAAGTCTTGGAAGCTGTCGCGCAGGTAAATCTCACGCGCGATCAGGCGGTCCGCGCCCTCGGCGGTTTCGTCATAGACCATCAGCATGTTCAGCTTGAGAAATCGGCTGGTCTGCCCGCCCTGCGGCCCGGTATCGGTGACGTTCACGATGATCTCGGGGAAAGGCATGACCGGCATCTTGATCTCGGTCTTCGGCTTTTCGCCATGCGCGTCTTCGCTGCCTTCCTCACCATGGGCATTGTCAGCGGTCTCAACCGTA
The DNA here is from genome assembly GCF_003611275.1 of Sulfitobacter sp. D7. Classification (NCBI taxonomy): domain Bacteria; kingdom Pseudomonadati; phylum Pseudomonadota; class Alphaproteobacteria; order Rhodobacterales; family Roseobacteraceae; genus Sulfitobacter; species Sulfitobacter sp. D7. Next base: position 988,067 of record NZ_CP020694.1, on the reverse strand, counting down.
TCCTCGACGGCTTCATCCCCGCCGAGCCCCACCATTTTCAAAAGCCCCGAAGGACCGATGGCAAGCGTCACCCCACCGACGCCAGCAAGAAGGCAGAGCAAGACGACAGCAAGGATAGCAAGAGGCTTTTTCATTCTTCAACTCTTAATCGGATCCTGCGCGGAGCGCCATATGCAAGAACAAATACATCCCCAAACAAGCTTTATTGCAACAGAAACCTGTTTATTTTTCGGTTCTCACAAGTATAAATCGATATATGCTTGCATAGTGGCGACCGAGCAGGGAATGCTCGGACTATCCAATCGAGTGAGGGCCCGTGAATCAGATCGTTGAAAACCTTAAGGATTTAGGTCCAAAGCGGCTGGCTCTTCTGGGCGGCATCGGTCTGGCGATCACCGCGGCCATCTTTATCGGCGCGCGGACCATCCTCGCCCCTACCTATGTTCCGGTTTACAGCCAGCTTAGCCCCGGCACCGCATCGCAGATGATGCAGACGTTGGAACAGGCGGGGCTCACGGTCGATCTGTCGCGCAATGGCGATACCATTTCGGTGGCCGAGACCGATATCGCCCGTGCCCGCATGGCGCTGGCTGATGCGGGGCTGCCGGGCGAAGGCGTGCCGGGTTGGGAGATTTTCGACAATATGTCCGGCATGGGGATGAACTCCTTCATGCAAAAGGTGAACCGGCTGCGCGCACTGGAAGGCGAGCTGGCCCGGTCGATCCAAACCATTAGCGGCATCAAAGCCGCGCGGGTGCATCTGGTACTGCCCGAACGCGCCGCGTTTTCGCGCAGCCGGGCCGAGGCCAGCGGCTCGGTCATCGTGCGCTCGCAAGCCAACGCCAGTATGACCCGCAGCCAAGCACAGGCGATCCAAGCATTGGTAGCCTCTGCCGTGGCGGATTTGGAAGCGCAGAATGTGACCGTGCTGTCGGCCTCGGGTGAGACGATCTTGGCCAAGGACGAAGGCGGCAGCTCTGACTTCTCCCTTCAAGGTCAGCGCAGCATGATCGAAGAACAACTGGCGCAAAAGGTTGAATCCATTCTCAACGCCCGCGTCGGGCCGGGCAATGCCCGCGTGCGGGTCAGCGTCGATCTGACGACCGAACGCGAAGTCCGCGTCTCGCGTAGCTTTGATCCTGCCCAGCAGGTGGCGCGGTCGATCGAAACCCGCGTGCGCAACTCCAATGAAACCGACCCGGCGGCGGCGACGGTGGATGTGGCCAATAACATCCCCGATGAGTTGCGCGACGATGCGGGCGGCGGCGCGGGGCAGTCCACCCGCTCTGAGAACGACGAGATCATCAACTACGAAATCGGCTCGATCCAGAGCGAGCTTGTGCGCGAGCCGGGCGATATCGAGCGTATCTCGGTCGCCGTGCTGGTGAACGGCAGCTATGGCACCCTGCCCGACGGGTCCGAGGGCTATATCGAGCGCAGCCCCGAAGAAATGCAACGTCTGAGCCAACTGGTCAGCACGGCCATCGGCTTTGATCAGGCACGCGGCGATCAGGTGCAGGTCGACAGCCTTCAGTTCCTTGATTTCGATTCCGAGTTCAGCAGCCCCGCAGGCCGTGGCTTGGGCGCGGTACTGGCCGATAACGCCATGACCATCCTGCGGTCGCTCTTTGCCTTGGCGCTGGTGGCGATCATCATGGTGCTGGGCGCGCGCCCGCTGCGCATGGTGCTGGATGCCACCCTGCCCCAGCCCGCGCTGGCCGGTGCTGGCGCAGACGCGGGCCTGCTAGACGGTCCTGAGCAGGATAACGCGCCAAAAGCGCTGACCGGCGGCACCCAGAACGAAACCCCGCCAAACCGCCTGCCCACCCCAGCGGGCGTCCAAACCGGTGCGGTGCTTGGCCCAATGGACGAGATGCCCCGCGACATGGTGCAACTTGCTTCGGTCGAGGGCGCGGTTCAACACAGCCAATTGCGCGCCGTAGCCGAACTGGCCGAAGACAACACCGAAGACGCCCTGCGGGTTCTGGGCCAATGGCTGTCGGAAGGGGATGATCTGTGATCACGACCCTCAAGCTGCAGAACTTCGACGAGGACGGCAAAAGCAAGCCGCAGGATCCGGCGCTGCCCACGCCCGAAGAAATCGAAGCGAAGATCAAAAAGGCCCATAAGCAAGGCCATATCGAAGGCTATCTGGCCGGGGCCGACGCGGGCCGGGCCGAGATGCACCAGACCATGCAGGCCGAACATGCCGTGATGGCTGAAAAGCTGGCACAGGAACTGGCGCGGCTGTCGCAGGCGATGCAGGCCCATCAAGAGGCGCTGATGGCGCAGATCGTGGGCTTTACCTTGCAAACCTGCGAGATCGTCCTGCCCGAGGTGATCGAACGCCTGTCGACCGCGCGGGTGAAAAAGACCGTGACCCAATCGCTGAAAATGGCCATCGGGTCGAGCCAGATCAAAGTGCGCCTGTCGCCCGCCACGCTTGACCAGATCGGCCCAGACCTGCGCCAACGCGCTGTTTACTACAAATGCGACGGCGTGCTGGACCTGCGCGCCGATGCCGACCTGCCCGATGGGGATGCCCGGATGGAATGGGATCACGGCAGCCTTGATTACGGGTTCAAAAAGATTTGCGACCGCCTGCTCGCCGAATTGCGCGACACCCATGCGCGGGCGCTGACAGCACAAAAGGAGAAGGACGGAAATGGACAAGCCTGACCTGCAATCGCCCAAAGATGACAACAACGCCGCGAAAGGCACCCCGCCCGACGCCACACCCGGCGCGCAAGAACAGCCGCGCGCTGACGCCTTCGGCAATACCGCCAGCACAGGCAGCGATGACGCGGGCGTCTTCCCGCAACTCGACACCGAAGACTCGCGCAACGCCCTTGCCCCCCGCCCCGAGGCCGGTGGCGCTGGCATCAACGCCATGCTGAACGTCGGCCTTGATGTGCAGATCGTGCTGGGCCAAGCCCGCATGCCGATCTCGCGCCTGCTGGAACTCACCCGAGGCTCTATCGTAGAGTTGAACCGAAAAATCGGCGCACCGGTCGACCTCATGGTCTCTGACCGTCTGGTGGCACGCGGCGATCTTGTGAAGGTCGGCGAAGACCGGCTTGGCGTGTCCCTGACCCAGATCGTCAAGGACTATGTCCCTGACTGACCTCCCCTCTCTGCGCGCCTATGCGTCGGGCCGCATGGGCCTTGCCCTGCTGGTGCTTCTCGCCAGTGGCGGCATGGCCATGGCCCAAGACGGAGGGTTTCTCTCCACGCTGTCGGATGTGATTGGCGACACCGCGCCCGGCAGTGACGAAAACGCCAATCTGTCGGGCCGGATCGTTCAGTTCATCGCGCTGGTCACCGTGCTGAGCATCGCGCCGGGGCTCTTGGTGGTGATGACCAGCTTCACGCGCTTTGTCATCGTCCTGTCGATGCTGCGCTCGGCCCTTGGCCTGAACCAGACCCCGCCCAATATCGTGCTGACCTCGCTGGCGCTGTTCATGACCTTCTTCGTCATGCAGCCAGTGTTCGAGGACGCCTATGAGGCCGGGGTCGAGCCGCTGTTGGAAAACGCCATCGGCGAAGAACAGGCGCTGGAGCGGATCGCCACGCCCTTCAAAAACTTCATGTACGTCAACACCCGGCCCGAGGATTACGCCCTGTTCCTGCGCATCGCCCCAACGGATGAAGAGGCCGAAGAGACCCCCCTGCCCGCCTCGGCAGAGGAGGCCACCTTTCGCCATCTCGTTCCGGCCTTCATGATCTCGGAACTGCGCCGCGCCTTTACCATCGGCTTTCTGATCTACCTGCCCTTCGTCGCCATTGACCTCATCATCGCCTCGGTCTTGATGAGTGCGGGCATGATGATGCTGCCCCCGGTGTTGATCTCCCTGCCGTTCAAGGTGATCTTCTTTGTGCTGATCGACGGTTGGTACATGCTGGCAGGATCGCTGATCGAAAGCTATGTGCCGCTTGCCGGTGGCTGACCTGCACTGAAAGGATTTAACCATGTCGACCAATGCCCTTTCCAAAACCCGCAGAAAGCCCATCACGGTGGAGGATCTGAACGGTCCCACCAAGGCGGCCATCACCTTTCTCTGCCTCGGAGAGCAGACCGGTTCGGAACTCATGCAAAAGCTCGGCACCGCCGAGATTGAACGCATCACCAGCGCCATGAGCCGCCTTGGCCCGATCCCCGCAGAGGTGGTGGAACATGTGCTTAAAGAGTTCACTCAAAAGGTGGTCAGCGGCACAGGATCGGTCGTAGGGTCGCTGTCGACGGCAGAGTCCATGCTGCGCAAGTTCATGCCCGAAGAACAGGTGACCAGCATCATGGCCGGGCTCAAGGACAGCGAGCGCGAGAACGCCATGTGGCGCGGCTTTGGCGCGCTGGATGAGACGGTGATCGCCAACTATCTCAAGGGCGAGCACGACCAGACTGCGGCGGCGATCCTCAACAACGTCGACACCAGCGTGGCCGCCAAAGTGCTGCCGCTGCTGGGCCCTGAGCGGATGCAAGACATCGCCGAGCGCATGATCGCGATGGAGGCGGTGCCGCTGCACATGATGCAGCAGATCGAAGAGACGTTGAAACAAGACATTCTGTCGAACGCGATGCACACCAATTCGGTCGAAACGCATCAGCGCATGGCGGATCTGTTTAACCAGTTGGATGTGCAGGCATTCGAAGAGCTTTCCGGTGCGTTGGACGCGCGTATTCCCGACGCTTTCCAAGCCATCAAACAGCGTATGTTCGTCTTTGACGATCTGTTCAAACTGCCGATGCAGGACTTGGCGCAGGTCATGCGCGGGCTGGATGGGGCCACCCTGCCCATGGCGATGCGCGGCGCCAAGAAAGAGCAGCGCGATCACCTGATGGAATGCCTGCCACAACGCTCGCGTCAGATGCTGATGGACGAGATGGCCGCCACCGGTCCGGTCCGGGGCCGCGACGTGCGCGCCGCACAGGCCGCCATGGTGGAATATGCCAAGACCCTCGCCGACGAGGGCGTGATCGAACTGCCCTCGGCAGCCGATGACGACGAATTCATCGAATAAAGAGGATCAGCGGTAGGCGCTCGACGCGCTGTAGCCACCGGTGATCGTGGGGATGTCGATGGTGATGGCCGTGAAGGTGCCGCCCTGACCGATAGAGACGGCCCCCTGCATCAGCGAAAGCACGGTGTTCGACGACGACGAGACACCCTCTACCGCATCGTAAATCGCCGAGAACCGCGAGACGAGCTTGTCGACCTCGGCGGGGTCTTTCAGCTTTTCGATGTCGAACTTCTGTTCAAAAAGCGCGATCTGGCGGTCGAGATCGACCCCAATCGCCTCATCCGGTACGCCAAGCGCACGGCGCATAAAGCTGCCGAGGTCTTCGTCTTTCAACACGTCGAGCCAAGTGTTGATTTCAGAGGCTTTGGATTTGAACTCCAAGGCAATCCGGGCGCCTTCGTTGTCTTCCCCGGCAGAGTTTAGAACGACCCGTTCTTTGAACCGGTCGATCATCTCATCCTGCCAGCCCGTGCGATTGAAGTTAAAGCTCCGCCCACCATCGGGGGCAAAGCCCAACGTATCGTACATATCTTTGATCTTCGGGTTGCTCAGCCGGTTCACCAGGGCCGAAGACTCATCGGAATTGCTCTCTAGCGTTTTGCGGATCATTGCCTTACCGAAGATCTGATCCTCAAGATCAAATGCCCGCATGACAAAAGTATAAACTTCGGTATCGGCAACAAATTCCTTTGCAGATTTGATGTCGCCGATACGCTCTTTAAAGGCTTCGATCTGCCGGGCGTTCAAGGCATTGTTGGCGGCAAGGTCGAGCTGTTTGTCGCGCGTTGCGTCAAACAGCTTAATCGCCACCTGCGTGCCGATGCCGCCCAGCGAAATCATGCGTGCGCGGCCTCATGGTTAGGCGCCCGAGGCGCCGGGCGAAGCTGCATCAGCTCAGTCTCGTATTTGAGCACCGCGCGCAACTCGCTCATCGCTTTGTAGAAGTCGGCCATTGAGACGAAGTTCGCCGCTTCCATGATCCGGCTGCGCATCTCAGCGCCAAAGCAACAGGCGAGATCGGCCAAGCCTTGCTGGATCATTGGCAAGATTTGATCGCGGGTATCGGGACGGATCAGCGCCGTTTGCACCAAGAAATAGACCTTGGACACGGGCGTGGATTCCGCATCCGGCTTCAACAGATCGGACTCGCGCACAATGTCGGCGCGGTTTTCGACGGTCAGCGCCTGACGGCGGTCGCCGTTGCGGATGACGCAGCCGTTCACGACCACACGTTCACGGGGGCGAAGGGTGAGTTTCAGCATCTTACACCTCCTGCATCTGCGGCGCGGCCTGCCCGGCCAAACCTGCGGCAATGTTGCCATTGATCTCAACAAGACCCGCCAGACGCCCCTCGCCTGCCATCAGCGCGGTGCTGTGACGGTCCACCCAAAGTGCGATGGAAATCAGCGACGCTTTCAACCCGTCGGGCATCTTGTTTTCCGGTTCGGATAGGTCAAAGCGCAGGGCCGACCAAAACCGTTGGTTTTCGTAAATTGCGTCGCGCAGACCGGAGGCGAGGATGTTCAACCGCTCACTCTTGCTCTCGGTCGCATCAAAGCCTTGGCCCTTGTCGGCAAGGTCATGTGTGACGCGGCTCAGGATGCGGCGCTCGATCTGCCGCGGGGTTTCGCTTTCGCGAATTGTTCGTTTGTATGCTGCCAGCCCCATAGGAATTCTTCCTTGTTTTTATAGTTTGCTGCCTGCCAACCGCAAATTCTGAGGCGGTTGGACCGGGGCCAAAGCGCTAGGCTCTGGCCCCGAAAACCCTAATCCTTAACGGAACAGGCTCAGGATGTTCTGCGGCGCCTGGTTGGCGATCGACAGGGACTGCGATGCCAGCTGCTGCTGAACCTGAAGCGCCTGAAGACGGGCGGCTTCTTCTTCCATGTTGGCGTCAACCATCGCGCCAACGCCAGTGTCGAGGTTGTCGGAGAGCTTGGTCAGGAATTCCTGCTGACGCTCGATCGACTTTTCGGCCTGACCCAGAGTTGTGGAGGCACTTACGGAAGCTGTTTTGGCTTCATCGGCCTCCGTCAGCACTTGCGCAAGGAAAGCTTCACCTGTGGTGGCGTTGCCCGCGTTCGTCGCAAAGCCTGTCGCGATCAGGGCGAATTGCTCGCGCTGACCGTTCAGGTCGACCGGGGAGACGCTGATCTTAGTCGTGGTCAGGTTGCCAGCAGAATCACGGCTGATACCGCTTACGACTTCACGCGCCGCTTTTGCGCCGCTGGTGCCATCCGTGATTATACCAGTTGCGGGATCAATCGTTGACGCGGTGGCCGCGGTCCCGTCCGTTGCTGTGCCCTCTGCGTTGACCAAGTCGTCGCCGTTAAAGGTCGACTGCGAAATGATCGCGTCCATGTCGGCCACGAGACGGGTCAGGTCGGCTTCGATTTCGGTCAGACCCCCCTTGTTCTCTTGGGCGAATGCAACCTTGTCACGGAATTCCGATGCAAGCTCGGAGAACTGCTCTGCGCCAAGACGCGCGGTCGCAACCGAGTTCTTGGTCAGTGTCAGGCTCTCATTCACGGCTTTGGTCATGCCGCTGTCGCCCTTCATGGTTTCGGAAATCGCGAAGTAAGCTGCGTTGTCCTTACCGGAAGAAACTTTGAGACCGGTCGAGATACGGTCTTGGGTTGTCCCAAGGTTCGAGTTGACGTTCCGCAGAGTTGCGAGAGCATTCATTGCGGAGGTGTTTGTGTTGATCGAAGACATGTTCTTATTCCAGACTATTCTAGTTCGTTATGTCGTCGTTCTGACAACTGCGGGGCGAACCCGCTTGATTACGTTTTTACGCGAAAAACTGGCAACATTGAGGCAATTCAGAAACTTTTGTCCACGGTTGTCATCAGTGTTGCGCGGTTGTCACGCTTCGCACCGCTTCGGCCGTAAATGCCTGCAATGCTGTGCTTTTCCCGGATTCCGGAAACTTCTTTGATCATCTCTGCCGTGGCTTGGCGGGCCAATTGCAGGTGGTGATGATCGCGCGCAATCAGATCTTTTAGATCGCGCAATTTATCTTTGCTGACCGCTTCGGGGTCGTGGCTGAGTTGCTCTTCCAACACGGCGGTGAGTCGGGCTTTTTCGCTGGCGAATTCGACCAGTTGATTGAACGCCCCGCCCTCGACCGCGGCGATTTCGCGGCGCAGCAGATTGCCCAATGCATCCACGGCGGCGAGTGCTTTGCGCGGATCGCTCATCGGTCTGCCCCCGTTTGATAGCGCTGCATGGCGGTTTCAATGCTGCGGGCGATGCCGGTGCTGTTCTGCTCGGCGATGCTTTCGCCAATCGCGTTGGACAAAAAGCTGCGCCATGTCTCTTCGGCATGGCCGCCGCCAAAGCTGCCGATGTCCACAGTCGAGAGCATTTCATCGACCATCTGTCCAAGGAACATCGCCTCGAACTCCTGCGCTTTTTCGGCGGTGACGGCATCGGCCTGTGTCACTGCAGGCTTCGCTGCCGGGGTCGGCGCGGGGATTGGGAGAGATGCGAATTCCATGACCTGCCCCTAGATGATCTCAAGGTCGGCATGCAGAGCGCCCGCCGCCTTGATGGCTTGAAGGATTGAAATCGTCTCGGTCGCGCCGACGCCAATGGCGTTCAGCCCGTCGACCAGCCGTTGCAGGCTGACCGACCCGTCGATGACGGCAAATTTCGCGTCTTTCTCTTCGACGCCGACCGAAGAATTCGGCACCACCACGGTGGTCCCGCCAATCGACAGCGATTCAGGTTGGCTGACGTTGAAATCATCGCGGACGGTGACGGTCAGGCCACCTTGACTGACCGCGACGCGGTCGATGCGGACATTCGCGCCGATGACAATGGTGCCGGAGCGTGCGTCGATCACCACTTTGGCGACTTGATCGGGCTGCACTTGCAGTGGCTCGATCAGGGCCATCGTCTCCATCAACGATCCTTTGCCGTAGGCGGATACGGTGATGGTGCGCGAATCGATGGCGGTGGCGACCGGTCCCATGGCTTGGTTAATCGCGGCTTCCACCCGTTGCGCGGTCACGAAATCTGCGTTGCGCAGCGCGAGCTTGATGCTGGTCATCTCACTGAAATCAAAGTCGACCTCACGTTCGACGATGGCGCCGTTGTCAATCCGCGCGCCGGTGGGCACGCCTTCGACGATGGAGGCATTGAGGCCTTGGGCCGCGAAACCCGCAACGGCGATCGGGCCTTGGGCCACGGCGTAAATCTCACCATCGGCGGCGGTCAGCGGCGTGACGATCAAAGTGCCGCCGCGCAGCGAAGACGCATCGCCCAGGGAGGACACAACCACATCAATGGTGCTGCCCATCCGCGCGAAAGGCGGCAGGGACGCGGTGACCATGACCGCGGCAGTATTCGCCGTGCGCATCTGGTCCTCGGTCAGGTTGCCGATGCCGAGCCGCTCCAACATGCCCTCAATCGCGCGTTCGGTGAAGGGCGCGTTGCGCAGGCTGTCGCCCGTGCCGTTGAGGCCCACAACCAGCCCGTAGCCGACCAATTGGTTCGACCGCACGCCTTCGACGGTGACGATATCCTTGATCCGCACCTGTGCAGCCGCCGGCGCGGCAAGCACGAAGGTGAGGCCGATCAGCAGGAGTTTAAACAGGGCGTTCATGGGCGGCGGTTCCGGTTAAAGGTAGTTCAAAAAGGACAGGCGCGAGAGGCGCGCGGTGACGGCAAAGCTGGAGTCGAGCTGGTTTTGCAATTGGGTCAGACGGGTGGCTGCGTCATATTGATCGACGCCTTCGAGGTTCATCACTTCGGCGTCGAGAAACAGCGCCCGGCTTTCCTGAGCCGAGATCGTATCGGCCAGTTGCGCCCGTTTCAGGCCGGTCTGGGTTTCCAGATCGGTCAGCCCTTCGAGCCCGGCGCCGATGGCGCTGCGGGCCTCAGTTAGCCACGCATCACGGGCGGCCTCATCAGGGATATCGCTGGGGTTTACCGCGCTCAGCATGGCCAGACCGCGCATCAGATCGCGGATCGCCGGGTCGTTGGCCTGCGCGCCTTGGGTCAGCGTCTGAGTCTCAGAGGTGCGCGAGGTCAGCGGCGGATTGCCTGTCGGTGCGCCGTTGTAAAAGGTGTTTTCGAAATTATGGTTTGGGAACACTGAACTATCGCCAAACCCCGCCTTAAGATCGTCGATGGCGCGCCGCACATCGGCCATATCCGTCAGGGGGCCGCCAATCATATGATCCACTGCGATGGCCGGGGATTCCCCCGTGCGCGGGTTGATCTCGTCCCATGCCTGCAGCGGGTTCGTGTCAGTGCGGGTGCCGGACATCAGGAAGCCGGAACTGTCGCTGACCGCGGCTCGTTCCAACACCCGGTCAAGCGCCGTGCGCGCCGCCTGAGACAGGTAGCTCGTCGAAAGCCCGCCCGCGCTGTCAGCGGTGAAAGCCTGTTCAAGCACCTCTTGCCCGACATCGCGCATGGCGCCAAGCGAGGTTTCCACGGCGAGAAAGCGACGATCTAAAAGCGCATTGGAGGTCAGGAAACCATCGTTGCGGGTGATCTGCATCCGGATGGCGATGGCATCGGCAGAGCGATGGCCCAGATCGTCATAGGGGTTGGCCTTCAGCCCCGTTGTCACCTCTTTCGACACATCCGAGATCTCGGCGGCGAGGCGGCTGGTCTGCTCGCGCTGGCGCAGGCTTTGCAGGGCGGTGGAGACGGTGCGGGAAATCTCGGTCATTCTATCCTCACACGCTGGCCAAAAGGGTATCGAGCATGTCGCTCAGGCTGCTGAGCACCTGCGAATTGGCGCCGTAGGCCTGTTCAATTTCCAAGAGCTTTTGCAATTCGGTGTCGACGTTGACGCCTTCGATGCTGCTGCGGTTGTCCTCAAAGGTGATAAGCCGCACGCGGGCCGTCTCGGCCTGCGCGTCGGCGCTGACCCGCAGGACGTTCTGCTGGCTGACCAGATCAGCGGCGAAATCCCCCAGACGCGCATTGGTGCTAAGGCCGGTCGCCGCGTCGAAGGTCATCCCCGTTTCAAGGACATCGACGAAGGCGTTCAATTGCGTGGTGTCGCCCGGCTCTCCGGGGAGAGTGGCCCCGACGCCATCGCGCAGACGCCACAGCGCGCCGCCCTTGTCGGGCTGAACGCTGTTGTTGATCGAAAGCCGCCCGGCCAACCCATCCAATTGCGCCGGGTCAAACGCGCCACCCGCGTCGGTGAACAGCCCCGGCTGCCCGGCCCCGACTGAGGCATCGGCGGCCTCGAAACTCTGCACCAGCCCGCGGGCGAGCTCATCCAGCTGCAGTTTCATCTGCGGCAAATCATTGGCGATCAACCCGCTCAGCCCCGCAAGGCGGCCGCTGTCGGACCCGCGCGCGGTGGCGCTGTTTGGTGTGATATCGACATCCCCGGCCATCAGCCGCCCGGTATCGCGGTTGGCGCTTAGCTTGACGGCTGTCTCTCCATGAACCAATTCCGTGCCGCCGGTGGTGTGCAGCGTCAGCGTTCCGTCCGCTTCCCATCGGCCTTGGAAATCCATCTGCGTGCTCAACGCATCAAGGCGACGGTTCATCTCATCCATCAGCCCGCTGGTGCCGGTGGGATCGGTCCCGGCAAGCGCCAGACGTTCGTTCAGTTCGGCAATATCCGACAGCGCCGCGTTCACCTCACCCACGCTCGACACAAGGCTATCGCCAGCCTGTCCGCGGCTGGCTTCAAGCTCGATGGCGGCTTTGTTGATGCTGTGCACCAAGGTCTCGGTCCGCGACAGCAGGTCGTTCTGCGCCGCAGGATCGGAGGGGTTATTGGCCAGAAGGTCGAGACCGGCCTGAAACTCCGCCAGACGGGCGGCGGGGGAAACCTCATCGCCCGGCTCGCCCAAGGTAATCAGATAGCTGCTGAGAATTTCACTCGTGGCAGAGGCGTGGCCCAGTTCCGCCGAAGCATTCCGCGACATGCCTGCAAGGCGTTCATCCACCTGCCGCGCGATGCGCAGCTCCACCGTTCCGCTTTGACCGTTGGTGGAGACCTGCGCCGCTTCACGGCGGACATAACCTTCGGTTTGCGCATTGGCGATATTGCCCGCAACAAGGCTGGCGCGACCCTCTGTCGTGCTCAGCCCGCTGCGGGCAATGCTAAAGGCGGATGAGATGCTCATTCATGCACCGGGTTAACGTTTGATACTTAGCGTTTCACTCAGCATTTCGTCGCTGGTGGTGATGATCTTGGCGCTGGAGGAATAGGCCCGCTGCGTTTGGATCAGGTCGGTAAGCTCTTGGGCGATGTCCACGTTGGAGCCTTCCAGCGCGCCGCTGTTGATGCTGCCCAGACCGTTCAGCATCGGATTGCCGATGCTCACTGCGCCGGAATCGCGGGTGGCAACATAGGCGTTGCCATCGACCGAGCGCATCTGGTCGGGGTTGGCAACATTGGCAAGCGGCACTTGGAACAGCGCACGGCGCTGACCGTTGTCAAAGACCCCATAAAGGATGCCGCTGTCGCTCATCTCGGCCCGCTCAAGGCTGCCGGTCTCGGTGCCGTCGTCCGAAAAGGCCGGGGGCGTGTAGTCGCCGGAAAACTGGGTCATCCCCTCAAGGGTGCCGGGCGCGCCAAAATCGATCTCAAGCGGTTGTGGAGTGCCGCCGTTGTTGATCGACAGGGTCACAACGCCGGTCGCGGGGTCAATCGGCAGGGTGCCGGGCGTGTAGCTCTCGGGGCTGCCCGCGTTGACGCCGCTGTCGGTGAAGTTCACCCTCGCATCGCCATAGCTGTTGCCTGCCTCATCGCTGATACTGACGGTCCATTCATTGGCCGTGGTACCCGGAGCCCAAGACAGGGTCAGCGCGTCGCTGCCGCCCAGCTGATTGACGTAGCGCAGGGTGGATTCGAAGGCCGTGCCGGTGCTGCCGGCCCCGGTTTCCTGCGCAGGCACATTGCCAGACACGCCGACGCGCGCACTGGGCGTACCTTGAACCTGATAGCTGGCCACATTCACGGTGCTGAGGTCATTGTAGCTGGTGCTGCTGACACTGCCGGTGGCCCCGGCTGCATCGGTGGGAAAGCCCGACAGAAAATAACCCGCAGAGTTGCGCAGGTTGCCGTTCTGATCCGGGGTAAAGGAACCCGCACGGGTCATGTAGTAGTTGGATTCGACAGGATCATTGGGGTTGCGCGACACGACGAAAAAGCCATCACCCTGCACCGCCAGATCCGTTGAGCGACCGGTGCCCATGATGTTGCCATTGGCCGAGATATCGGCCCGCACGTCCGTGAGCACCCCCGCCTGCGTTGCCCCGGTATTCTGCGTCACGAATTCCGAAAAGGTCCGCCGATAGCCAACCGTATTGGCGTTGGCGATATTGCTAGAGATATTCTGGACGCGGGAGGAGTTGGCCTGCAACCCGCTGACCCCGATCTGGAGGGCGCTTGTAATGCTCATGACTTGATCCTGCTCGTTCTTGTTATTCTTGACCTATACATGAGAAAGCCGATTCTTCATGACTAAAGCAAGAATAAATTTTGCATTTGATATTTATGTCACTGACTTTCCTTGACATCCGTCACTTTGGTCACGGCATCAAGGATACGGTCCGCGCTTTCCATGCTCAGCCGCATCACGTCTGATCCCAGCGGCCCCTCCCCTCGGGGCTGTGCGCCGAGCCCGGTGGCGAGGTCTGCCCAGCCGGGCAATTCGGCAAGCGCGGGAAAGGCCGCGGCGGCCCGGGCGACGGTCTCGCTGTCGCCCGCTTGATAGGCGGCAAGGGTCAGGCGCGTAGCATCGGCAAAGGCGAACTGCGGGGGATGGGCCTCCCACATTTCAAGAAAGGCCTGCCGGGCCGCGCCCCATTTGCCGGTCTCGTATAGAGCCACCGCACGGCTGCGGCGCAGGTCCATGTCTTGGGCGCGCAGGCGCAGGGCGGCCAACTCATCCGTGCGGCCCGCCTGCGCCAAGGCTTCGACCAAAAGGGCTTCGGCCTCGGCCCCCTGATCGTCGGCATAGCCGCTTAGTAAATCTACGGCCGCATCCGCCTGCCCGCCTGCCAAAAGCGCGCGGGCCTCGCCGCGGCGCAGATCGGCCAAAAGGGCTGCATCGGGGGCATTCGTCCCGACCCCCTCCAGAGCCTCCACCATTTCACGCAACGCGCGATACTCGCGCGCAGCAAGGGCGGTCATCCCGGTGTCCAGCAGGCGCTGCGGCACGGCGGCGGCATGTTCCACAAAACCCGGATCAAAGCGCCAGCGGGCGCTGATGCGGGCGTGCCCCTCAAGGAACGGCCCCAGATCGAGCTCACCTGCAGCGCCTGCGGCGTAGAATGCGCCGTAGATGTCCCGCGCCTGCGCGCGTAGCGCGTCGGCCTCATCATTAGGGGCGCTGCGCAGCAAATTGTGCAAGGCCCAAAGGGCGGTATCGGTATCGCCCTGCTCTGTCGCGACCTCGGCCAGCAGCACCGCGCCCTCGCGGCCAAGGTCATCCCCGCTCCACATCCAGCGGGCGGCTTTGAGCAGGGACAGCGCATCCTCCCCCGGCAAGGTCTCGGTCTCTCGCCCCATCCGCACCAGCGCGAGCCGCGCCCGTTGCGCATAGAGATCGCGGCCCTGCGCGGCTTGGACATACCCCTCAAAGGCCATCAAAAGATCGCCCGACACTTCTGACGCGCGGGCCAGCAGGTAGCGATAGGCGGGGCCATCGCGCAACTCTGCATGTTTGGGAAACTGCGCGGCCAGTGCCTGCGCCACATCCCAATTCTCGGCCTCCAAAGCCGCCTCAAGCAGGTCCGGCAGGACCGCGGCTTGGATCGCGGGTGACAGGGCGCCGAGACTCTCCAACGTGCGCGGCATCAAACGCGCCGCCTCCTCCGCCGCCCCCAGCCGGGCAAAGGCCGCTGCCCGCAGGGCCTGCCCCTCGCTCCACCCGACGGACCAAGACACCGCCTGCCCCAAATCTCCGCCCGCGCCCGCGTCCTCTTCCAACAAAGCAAGGGCGAGGTTCAATGTTCGATGCCGCCGCGCTGCGTCACCTTTGAGGGCCTCGGCGTCGAGTGCCGCCAGAAAGCCTGCCGCCTCAGGGCGCATCATCCATGCAAGGTGCAGTTCCGAAAGGTCCAGCAGCGCCGCGGCCCGCTGAGGGGCATCCGGATCGGTCGCGGCGAAAAGCTGCGCCATCAGCGTCTCACGGGCGGCAAGGAAATCCTCTCGCCCATGTTCCACCAAGGATAGAGGCGCAAAGATAGCGCCTACCTCCCCCGCCACAGGCGCGGCCAAGATCAAAGAGAGACCAAGGACAATGTTGTGCAGATGCTTCATTCTATGAATAGATGCACTTTATTCTTGTAAAGATCCATTCTTTATTTCACACTGACCTTCAATAAAGTCACGCCATCCTTGCCCAAACTGAGGCCCGCCATGACGGAAACCAGCCATATCAGCATGTCGCTGGCGACTTCCCTTCAGCGCCAACTCGACATCACCGCCAACAACATCGCCAACGCCAGCACCGCAGGCTACAAGGGCGAACATGTGGTGTTCGAAGCGCTGCTGCAGGACAACACCGCGCTTGGCGACGATCAGGCGGCATTCGTCAGCGACACGGGCTCCTACATCGACACCCGCCCCGGCGCGCTGTCGCAGACTGGCAACCCGCTGGATGTGGCGCTGCATGGTGAGGGGTGGTTCAGCTATCAAACCGCCGACGGGCAGCAGGCCTTTGGCCGCGATGGCAGCTTTGTCCTCGATCCGGAGGGCAATCTGACCCTGTTGTCGGGGGCAAAAGTGCTCGACGCGGGCGGTGCGCCGATCCAACTGCCACCCGCAGGCCTGGGCGACATCAACATTTCCGAAGATGGCACGATTTCGGGCAGTGAGACCGGCCCGCTGGGCCGTATCGGCGTTTTTAATATCCCAGAAATCCAAAGCTACAAGCGCCTTGGCGGCGGCATGCTGGTTGCGCCAGAGGGCGCCGCCAATCCTGCCGTGGCCGAAGCCGTGCAGGTGCGCCAAGGCACGCTGGAGCTTAGCAACGTCAACCCGGTGCGCGAGATGACCCGCCTGATCGACGTGCAACGCGCCTATGAGCGCACCAATACCATGATGGGCAATGCGGACGACCTGCGCCGCGACTCGCTCAAACGGATCGCGCAGGCGGTCTGACCCCGACATCCGTGAAACGGAAGGAACGAGACAATGAAGGCACTTAGCATCGCCGCAACCGGCATGATGGCGCAGCAGACCAATGTCGATGTGATCTCGAACAACATCGCCAACGCGAACACCACCGGGTTCAAAGCCAGCCGCGCCGCCTTTCAGGATCTGATCTATCAATCGATGCAGCGCGAGGGCGCCGTCACTTCCGAGGCCGGATCGACCCGCCCCGTGGGCATCGATATCGGCATGGGCGTGCAGACCGCAGGCACCGTGCGGCTGAATACTCAAGGCGGCATGGTTGCCACCGAGAACCAGCTTAACGTCGCCATCGACGGGCGTGGGTATTTCTCGGTCACGCTGCCCGATGGCGGCACCGCTTATACCCGCGACGGGTCGTTCCAGCTTTCCCCCGAGGGGGAGATCGTCACGATGCAGGGCTACCGCGTCGAGCCGGGCATGGTCGTGCCCGAAAACACCACAGCGGTCGAAATCAACGAACAGGGCGTCGTGATGGCCTATGTCGAAAACGATCCCGTGCCGGTGGAGCTGGGCCAGTTCAGCCTGACCACCTTTGTCAACGAGCCGGGGATGCGCCCGGTGGGCAACAACTTCCTGCTGGCAACCGAAGCCTCGGGCGAAGCGCAGGTGGTGAACCCCGGTGATCCGGGCGCGGGGATGATCCGTCAGGGCTATCTTGAGGCGTCCAACGTGAATGTCATTCAGCAGATTACCGATCTGATCTCGGCGCAGCGCGCCTATGAGATGAACTCCAAGTCAATCGAGACCGCAGACCAGATGCTCTCGGCTGCGAACCAAATCCGCTAATGAAACGGCTCGCCGCCCTCTTCCTTGGCCTGATGGTGCTGACGGGCCCTGCCCTGTCGGCCCCCATCGGTGTGTTGGTCGAGGAACGCGCGCGCACGGATTACGCCGACAGCCTGCCGCAAGACGGCGAGTTCGAGATCACAATCAAGGACGCCCCAGCTGACGCCGTGTTGACGCTGGCAGAGTTCTGGATGGACCCGCGCAGCGGCAAATTTCTGGCGAATGCGGTGCTTGAGACAGGCGAGGTGCAGCGCATCGGCGGCTATGCCCTTGTGACCATGCCGGTCCCTGTCCCCGTCACGCGCCTGCTGCCCGATGATATCATCATGGAAGACGACCTGACCGTCATGCGCCTACCCGTGGGACGCATCGGCACCTATGTGATGACGGATATGGAAGAGGTCATCGGCAAACAGGTCCGCCGCGTCCTGACGCCGGGCCGCCCGATCCAGATCCAGTCCATCATCCAGCCCTTGGTCATCAACCGGGGTGAGCGGGTGGATATCTATTTCAGCGACGGGCTTCTCGCCCTCTCCTCTCCGGGGCGCGCACTTGATGATGCGCATGAGGGGCAGGAAATCCGTATCGTGAACCTTGTCAGCAACAAAACGGTCACCGGCATCGCCACCGGCGAAGGGACCGTGGAGATCATTCGATGACCACCGCTTTCGCGCGCCCCTCTGTCTTGATGTTGGGCGCGGCCCTTGCCCTGACCGCCTGTGATACCGCAGATCACTTCGACCGCGATCCGCAGCCCTCGCCGATCGTGGTGGATGGGCAAACCATCCCTGAAGTGGCCCGCGTTCAAGTGCCGATGCCCGCCGTCGCGATGGAGCCGCCACGCCGCGGCAGCGCCAAAGCCTCGCTCTTCTCGGCCCGCAGCGAAGCGTTGTTTGCGGACCAGCGCGCCGATGATATCGGTGATATCGTCACGGTCGTGATCTCAATCGACGACCGCGCGCAATTGCGCAACTCCACCGACCGCGAACGCGAGGGCGCAAGCTCCATCGGTTTCCCGACATTCTTTGGCTATGGCGCGAAAATTGCCGCAATTCTGCCCGGAATCAGCGCAGCCGACCTCCCGAGCGGCGATGTCGTCGAGATCGGCTCGGCCTCCGAGGCAAGCGGCTCTGGCGCCATTTCGCGCAACGAACAGATCGAGCTTAAAGTGGCCGCCTTGGTCATCGACAAATTGCCCAACGGCACGCTTGTGGTCGCGGGACGCCAAGAAATCATGGTGAATCAAGAGCTGCGTGAGCTGCGCATGGCCGGGATCGTGCGCCCTGCCGACATCCGTGACGACAACACCATCTCTTACGACAAGATCGCCGAAGCCCGCATCGCCTATGGCGGTCGCGGCACGCTTTCGCGCGCCCAAGAGCGCAGTTACGGCGAAGATGCGATGGATGTGATCCTGCCCTATTAATTCCTGACTTGGTCACAAAGTGAGACCATTGCCGTCGCAATCGACCGTTAAACCTGACGAAAGCTCAGGAAAGGTCGAACATGAAAAAGGCAGCAATCGCATTCGTAGCACTCCCCTTGCTTTGCATGGGTGCAGGCTATGGCGCCGGTCTGGCCCTTGCCCCTGCCCCAGCCGAAGCGGCGGGAACAGAGATTGATGAAAACGCCCCCCATGGCGCGGATGAGGCTGCAAAAGACGCAGCCCATACCCCCGAGAAAGACGCCCATGGTGAGGCATCCGCCAAGGATGAGGCCCAAGCGCCGATGGACAGCTATGAACTGGCCAAGGACCGCACCGTGGTGCGGCTTGGTCAGATGACGATCCCGGTGGAGAAGACCAACAGCGTCTCTTATATCGTGGCGGATTTCGCGCTGAAGATGGGAACGCTGGAATTGGCCGAACGCTACCGCCGGGTCGAAGATGCGACGCGGATGCGCGATTCCCTTTTGCAGGCGATGAACCTCGCCGCCGAAAGCGCTGTGCTGCGCGGGGTGGCGATTGACAGCGAAGCTCTCTCGCGGCTGCTGCGCGATCTGATCAGCAAAGAACATAAGGGCGTCGACGATGTGATGTTCGTATCGCTCTACAAACAGGATGTGGCGCGGCTCTGACCCGCGCCGCGCCGAAGGTTTACAGAACCGATCGCACCACGTTCGACAGCACGGATTCCCCGTTATCTAACTCCAACTCCGGCCCCAAGGCGGTGAAGTTCACCCGCGTCACCTCGGACCGGGTCAACGGGGTCACCCCCACGTCATTGCCAGCGGCATCCGTCGCCGTGATCTCAACCCGGAAAGTATCGGGCGGCACCGGCAGGCCCACTGAATCGAGGCGGTTCCAATCCACGTCGATCACCTCCCCCTCTGCGGTAGAGGGGCCGGGCATCTCGCGGATCAGGCTGCCGTCTTGGGAATAGATGCGGACGGTCACATCCTCCGCCCCGGCATTGAGCTGATAGCTCAGCGGGAATTCATCTTCGGTCATGCGCACTTGGGTCGAGGGGACAAGCACGTCGCGCCCGATCAATTGCAGGTCCGACATCGCGCCGACGGTGGAAAGCATCGTGCTGATCTGCTCAAGGCTCGCGTTGGTAGCGATGCTCTGCTCGACTTGGGTCAATTGCGCCAGTTGCGAAACGAACTGCGTCGAATCCACCGGGTTCAGCGGGTCTTGGTTTGAGATCTGCGCCGTCAGTAGGGTCAGAAAGCTGTTGTAGCTCTCTTGAAGCTCAGCCGAAGAGGTCGCCGCCGCCGAGGTGTTGGCGGTGCTCAGGGTGCTTGCTGTGGTCGCGTCAATCATGGTCTCGCCTTTCAGGTGAGGATATCCAACTGCCCGGCGCTCAAGTTTGAGCTGGGGGTTTGGGCCAAGGGCTGGGCGTCACTGCCCGGCGCGTCATCGGCCTGCGCTGCTCTTTGGGTGAACTCTGGCCCCTGCTGCTGCCCGCCGTTGCGGCCCCGGTCGTCGAAGGTCTGGAAATCAAGGTCGGCGTTATCGGCGCTGATGCCGCGCGACTGCAGCGCATCCAGCAGTTGTTCGCGGTCTTGCCGCAACATGTTCAGCACCGAGGCGCTTTCGGTGGTCATGGCGATCTGCATGCGGCCCGTCTCGCTGCGCACGACTTCGATCTCGATCTCGCCCATGCCGTAGGGCGAGAGCGAGAAGCGCAGCTTGTTGTCGGCGGTGTCGAGGCCGCGGACCTGCTGGCTGACATGCTGGCGCAGTTGCTCATCAGGCGCGGCGGCGGGGTTCGGCGCGGGCGCGGGTGTCGGCTGTGGCGGGCTGAGGCGAAGCCCCTCACTCTGCGGGGCCTGCGGCGCGGTCAAAGCGGCGACTTCGCGCAGCGCGGCCTCGGCTGCCGGGGCATTCGTGCCGGGCTGGGGCGCCTTGGCGGCATCGACAGAGGCGCTGAACCGGTCGGCGGCGGCGGTGATGCGGGGATCTGCGGCTTCCGCGCTCAAGTCCACCTGCGCGGCGGAAATTGTACTGGCCTCGGCAGCCGCAACGGGGGCGGCGGACGCAGCAGCCGCAACGGGCGCGGTGGGCGCGGCGCCCATTTCTGTAGTCGAAGCAGGCGTCAACCGCAGGACCTGCGTGTCGCCCGAGGTTACCGGCTTGGCGGCCACTTGACCGACGATACCATCAATTTGCAAAGCCGGCGCTGCCCCTTCGGCCATCCGTAAGGCCTGCCCCTTAACGATGGCGATCCGCCCGACGACCGGCACCACCGCCGACGCGATGCTCAGCTGGCTGGTCGGCGTCGGGATGCGCATGGCACGGCCAAGTTTTTCTTCCAGCGCGGCCTCAAGGCTGGGGTCGTCAAACTGGGCCACCGCTTCCAACGCGCCGACGCTGTCGGGCGGCGCCGCGCCCAAGGCTTCGGCAAATGCGGCGAGTGCGGCCTTTGGGGTGACCGGGTTGTTGGTCTCCTCCAGCCCCGCGATGGCGTGATCCATCAGGGCCATCAGCCCCTCTGCCGTCTCAAGGTCGATCCCCTCGGGCAGCGCATCCTCGGCGGTGTCTGTTTCCGGCAAGGGGGTTTGCATGCCCTGAACTTGCGGCTCTGGCGCGGCCTCTTGGCCCGCCATGCCCTGCATCAGCGCAGCAAAGCCTTCGGCCGCCCCTTTTTGGGACGGCTGCCCGAGACCTGCGGCTGTCTGCACCGCAGGTGCTACCTGAAGCTGAGCAATCATTTCGCGTCCTCCAACTTGGGCCTTCGCAAGGGAATCCGAAGGCCCTTTTGGGATCAGGAGATCCGCACGTTTCCGCGCTGATCTTCGAAGGCGCGGCGCGCGCTGCGGCCTTCAACAAGGGCTTTCAACCGCAGAGTCCACTGATTGAGGGTCACGGGTGTCTCCGTGCCGGTCAGGGCCCGCAGCGAAATCTGCGCGCTCTCGGCGGGCTGTGCTGCAAAGACCGAGTGACTGTCGACCGGACGGCCCCAGTACTGCCCCAGAACCGCGCTCAGCCCCATGCGGAAGGCCGCAGGCTCAAGCCCCAGCTTGAGCAGCTCATCCGCCTCTGCCGCGTGATGATATGCCTGACCCAATGCATGCAGAACGCTGTCTTCGTCCATCATCGGGAACAGTCCGCGCCCGATGATCCCGATCAAGACTTCGCCCACCAGCGCACCGGCGGCTTGGGAGATATTTGTGAAATTGTCGCTTTTGCGAATGACGACGAGCGAGCCATAAGGCACATCGGCGTCGAGTTCTTCGGCAAGGATATCTCCAAGGCAAATGCCCGGGATCGGTTCGATGCAATCAGGCATTGCCACCGGGTGACCGGCCCAATCCTGCATCTCAAAGACCGAAGCTTGAACCGGAATAAGCGCCCGGATCAGCATGTTGAAATGACGGCCATCGGCCGATGAATCCATGTGGCAGGCACCCTTCCAGATGCCACCTATAAGTGAGTTTACCTGCATTTCCGCCTCGTTCAGGACGTTCTGTCCATGGTTTATCCGGGCGTTTTTTAAAAGTTTTTTAGGTGCCCGGTGCTCGTTTATTGCTTTAGGTCTAGATCGCAAGACCTTGACCGTCAACAATTTTTCAAGACCGGATATTATTTTTGGGAATCAGCGGCAGGGATGTCGCACTTTTGCCGAGGCTTGAATTACGCACAACCGGGCCGATAGAGCCTTGAAAACAAGGGCTACTCGGCCTGGTACACCAAGCGAATCGAGATGCGGCGATTTTCCGAAGCCAAGGGATCGATTGTGTTGATCGGTTGTGTGTCGGCCACACCGGAAACCCGCATGAAGCGCGCGCCAGCGATGCCTGCGGCCATCAACGTGCGACGCGTGGCGTTGGCACGATCCGCCGACAATTCCCAGTTTGTGTAGCCGTTGTTCGCGCCAAAGGCGGCGGCATCGGTATGGCCCACGATCTCAACCGGCTGGTTCTGATCGGCGATCACATCACCGATGGCCAGCAGCAATTCACGGGTCTTGGGCGTCACATCAGCACTGCCCCGTGCAAAGAGCGACCGTTCGTCCTGATCCAGCACCTGAACCGTCAGCGCCCCGTTCGATTTCTCCAACCGAACATTGCGCGCCAGATCATTCAGCGCGCTGTCCGAGGTGATCCGCTCAGCGATGTCTTCGGCCATGCGGTCAATCTCGGACTGGCGGCGCTCGGATTCCTCAATCGCGGCCAATGTGGCGGGATCGGCGGCTGCTGCGGGCTCGGGGGCTTCGGCATATTCCACGACCACTGCCGCCGGTTTGTCGCGCAGCCGGCTGTCGAAAACCATCATCGGGTTGTCCCGGCCAAAGGTCGGCTTTTGCACATTGCCGGTGTTATCGACCGCGCCAGTCATCACCCCTGCCGCCATCAGCGGACGCAGGTCCGCCGCCGCATCCGATGAGGAGCCCCCATCCGACACCGTCGGCGTAAAGTAATTGGCCAGACCGCGCAGTTTTTCCTCATCCGAGGCGGCGAGGATCCACAGCAGCAGAAAAAACGCCATCATCGCGGTCATGAAGTCCGCATAGGCCACCTTCCAACCGCCGCCGTGGTGGGCATGGCCGCCCTCCGCGTCGTAGCGCTTGATGATGATCATCGCGTTCTTTTTGTCAGCCATCACACGGCCTCCCGACTACGCAAGATCGGGCCCGGGGCCAGATCAGGAAAGCTCTGCGTTGTTGTCCGACTTGTCGCGGCTGTATTTGCCCAGCCCTGCGCGTTTCGCGTATTCGGCCTTGCGCTTGGAGTAGCTCGGCGCGACCAGCGGCGCGTCGGCGGGCAGGCTGAACATCACGCGGTATTCCGCTTCGGTCAGCCCATGTTCGGCCCCGAGGTGACGCTTGAGCATTTTGAACCCCTTGCCGCAGCACAGGCAAAAGATCGTGTCATCGGTCATCGGTTGCTCACCCGGCGCGGCAGTCATGCCTTGGGCCTTGGGCGCGATGGGCGCAACGGCGGCGGGGATATTGGCCAATGCGGTGGCAGGGGCGTCAGCCGGGGTGGCGCGCAGACGTTCGACCAAGGTCAAGATATCATCTATCGTCACGTCGCTGCGGCTGGCGAAACCCGAAACGATGGTCGCAATCGCGGTATCGCTTAGATTCTGCTTGGGGGGTACATTAGGCATGAAGCAACTTCCTTGTTAAGTTAATCTTGCCTTCTGCAAGGTTCGCGAAGCATTCAAGAAGCGCTTCGCAAGGGACGCAGCAAAGATAAATAATTCTTTGCCGTTTATTCTTATCACGATTCGAATTGTATTTGGAACCCGCGCAAGCATTGGCAAGCACTTTTCCGCCATATTGTGCAGAATGCATCACGGCTCCATCTGCGCGACGGTTTTGAAAATCGCGCTTTTCGGGGCCGGATCAGGAACCACGTCATTCCCCGTCGTCTGCGCGATGATCGTGCTGAACAGACCGGTCACCCCCAGCCCTGCCACCGCGATCAGCGGGATATGCAGCGACTTCCACAGGCTCTTGCGTGGTGCGGGCGGTTGCGGCGTCAACGTCGCGGGGTCGAGCAACTCAGGCTCGGGTGCCGGGGGCACGTCAATCGGTGCGCCGAATTCGACAAAGATACCCCGGGGCATGACTGCGACCTTCACTTCGCGCCGCTCACAACTGTCGCTGAATCCGGCGGGGAAAAGCTCGGCCGGGATGTCGATCACCATGTTATCCTTGGGCCGCCACTCCGCCGCGAGCGTGTCGCGGGGGATATAGACTGATGCAAAATCGTCACGAAACGCAATGTCACGCACCAAGGTCGGCACCATGGGCAGCGGCTTTTCCGGGCTGGCCGCGATTCGCATCCGCCCGCCGGCGAGCCACATTTCAAGGCGCACGTAGAAACACTCACCCGGCTGCACCTCGGCGGAGGGCATATAACCTTCGGGCGGGCCCGTGCGCAGCTTGCGGCGCTTGCGGGTGCCGATAGGAAAGATCTTGTTGGTGCTGACCCGCTGGAACTGCTCCAACTCGGGGCGCTGGCGCATCAACTCGTCGAAATCCAAGCCCTCTTCGCGGGCGAAGTTGTAGTTGATCAGGTAATCCGCCGCTGTTTCTTCCAGTGTTTTGCTTTCCTGAATTGCCTTCAACAGCGCGTTTTCCTCAGAAAACAACAACCTACGGCAGGGATGCCCCTCAACCTCTGGGCTGACGGCAAAGCTGCCCACGGGACGATCAAGGATATCCGCAACCCGGTCGAAAACCGCGTGCTCTTCGTCATTGTGAAAGACCACGAACTCACAAAGCCCACCCGCATCCATGCAAAGCAGCAGCCGCATCTCCTCGGGCCAGCCCTGCACGAGCACCGAAAGCTCAGAGGGGTCGACGAAATAGGCGAAGGCGTCGGGCTCTTGCAGAGCGTCGACATCATTCCTCAACTCTTCTTTGACCGAAAAACCACTATTCATCATAGAAACCCAAGTTCTTTCCTAGATAATACTTGTATAGACCCATTCACTCAAGGATAAAGTAAGAATAGTTTCTTTTTGGAGGCGTGTGCAGCAATGACACTCTTGCTTGGTCTTGTAATGGTCTTCGGTCTGGTCTTTGGCGGCTTCATGCTGTCGGGGGGCAATATGGACATCGTCCTGCACGCCCTTCCCTATGAAGGCATGATGATCGGCGGCGCCTCTCTCGGGGCTTTCGTGATCGCCAACTCCTTCTCGGTGGTGAAGTCATCGCTGGTCGGCGTGATGCGCGTGATCAAGGGGCCGCGTTGGAAGGCGGCGGATTACAACGATCTGCTGGCGCTGATGTTCGAGCTGGCGCGTCTTTATAAGACCAAGGGCATTGTCGCGATGGACGAGCATATCGAAAACCCCGAGGCCAGCCCGATCTTTCAACGCTACCCCAAGCTGATGAAAGACCATTTTCTGACCGACCTCATCGCCGACAGCTTCCGCATGATGTCGATGCAATTCGACGACCGTTTTCAAATGGAAGACGTGTTGAACCGCAAGATCAAGAAGCACCACCATGAATCACTCGTCTCTGCCAGCGCGATCCAGAGCATGGCCGACGGGCTGCCCGCCATCGGCATCGTCGCGGCGGTGCTGGGGGTAATCAAAACCATGTCCTCAATCGACAAGCCGCCAGAGATCCTTGGCGCGATGATCGGCGGGGCCTTGGTGGGCACCTTCCTTGGGGTCTTCCTTGCCTACTGCATGGTGCAGCCCATCGCGGGCCGGTTGGAGCAGATCGAAGAGGAAGACGGCGCGATATATACCGTGATCCGCGACGTGATCGTGGCCATCGTGGCGGGCCACCCCCCCGGCATCTGCATCGAATTGGGCCGCGGCAACATCCCCACGACGAAACAGCCGAACTTCTCCGCCGTGGAGGCCTCGCAGCGCGAACTGCCCGCGGTATGATGCGCGCCCTGCCCCTGATCGCGCTCGTCGCGCTTCTTGCCGGGCCGGGGCTGGCTGCCAGCACGGACGACGAAAAGGGCGCAGAAAAGGTCGACAAGGCCGCCGAAGCAGAAGCCCGCCTGCCCAATTCCATGCGTCGGCACGGGGTGATCGGCCATGTTCCCCCGATGGCGGGACTGCCGCTGCTTGATCCTGAGGTGCTGGAACGGATGCGCGAGCGGCTCATTGTTCTGTCGCAGGGCGCCAAGCCGTGAAACCGCGGCGCGGCGACGGGCTGGCCGTATTGTCGCGGCTCAAACGCTTCGAGATGGAAAATGTGGCGCTGGAGATGGCCGAGGTGAACCGCGCCCTGACCCAGATCGAAAACGAACGGCACAGTCTGATGGAGCAGCTCAACGATCGTGGCGACCCCGATGCCGTGGAATCGACGCGCGTGGTCTCGGCCTTCATCCGCAACGTCTCGGAAACGATCCACCGCAAAGAGGCCGAGGCCGAGCGGCTGCGCGCCGATAGCGCGGGCATCCACGACAGGCTGAACGGGCTCTTCGCCGAGGCCAAGCGCATTGACCTGATCCGCAACCGCCGCGCCGAGGCCCGCAAGCAGGCTTTGCAAGAAGCCGAAACGGCTGCCCAAGCCGAAGGATTCCTGTCGATCTGGCTCGACGATCAGCGCTAGCGGGTCTACCCATTTACGGGAACTATTTCCGAAAATTCCCCTAAATAGCGAATATCGGACAAGAAAAAACCGCAATTCGATTCCATCAAAACCGCATTGTATATGCCGCCCCGGGGAGGGGCGCCGAGGCCGATGAGTTTGTATTTCGGCTTCGGTATAGTTTGAGAGGAATTACGATGAAGCGAAGAGGTTTTTTCACCGCCGCCGCTATCGGTGCTGCGTCATTGCGTGTCAGCCCGCTCTACGCGCAATCGGCGGAGGTGACCCTTGCCGAGGTGCAGGCCCTGTTCCAGAGCCGCGATCTGGGCGCGCGCCGCATGGTGCAAGACAGCTTGAAACACGAAGGCTGTTACACCGGGGCCATCGACGGTGCATGGGGGCCGGGGACCGCAGAGGGCTTTCGCGCGCTCATGGCCTCCGACCGCTACCAGCGCCACGCGCCGACATGGACTTTCGCCCATGAGATACAGATCAGCGAAACGATGTTTTTCCTGACCTCCGACGCCTATATGTGACCCCTCCCGGGGCCCTTTGGGGCCTCGGCCTTAGCTGGCTTCCGCGACCGCCAGCTCGGCCATGCGCAGCGCTGCCTCTCGGGTTGCCGCCACGGCGATGAAGCGCGCGTTATGGCAGAATTTTGCCCCCGGCACGCCGCTTGCAGCCTCCAATTCGGCATCCGTTAGCCCGGCCCAAGCTTCGGGCAGATCGGCGCGGGCCTCGAAACTATCGCCGCTTTTGCGGATCGTGGTCAGGGCCCAATCGTCCCCGCGCGGGTGCACGACGAAAAGCAGATGATCCGCTCCGGCCTTTTCCACAGCCGAGCGGAAGGGCATGCCCGTCGGCAGTTCCAACACGCGCCCGCTGCCTGCCGCCTCAATGGCCTGCATCACCATCGACTCGGCCCGGCGTTTGGCGGCCTTGCCTTTGATCGCGGCTTCGACAAAGGCGCGGGCAACTGGTAAAGCGGCCATGAACGCGCGGTCGTCGGCACCCTCGCCCCGTTCATCGAAAACCGGTTTTAGTGTCTCCAACAGCACCGGCAGGGTCATGCCTGCCAGCTGCCCCGCCACCGACGGCTCAAGCGCGCCATTGTCGATCAGGTCAACCGGCAGCACGAAACCTTGGTCGAAGCTGCGGTGAATATCCTCAAGGTCCGCATCGGGCAGGTCAAAGCTGCGCAGATAGTCGCGGCCATAGTGCTGCCAAATCAGCCCGAAAGAGCTGAAAGGCTGGCCATCTTCGCGCAGCGGGCCGGGGCGCTGATGGTGGTCAAAGATCAACGCCTCGGCGTCATAATCGCGGCCTACGTCATAGATGATCCGCCCCGCGCCCGGCGTGATCCACTGGGCGTCACGGCTGCGCAGCAGCGTCGCTTCCGGGTAGAGCCGCGTCAGAATGACGGAGGACAAAAGCTCATCCGCGTGAAAGCCGCCCGAATGGGTGACGAGATGGGTGATGGTCATGGGGCTGGCTCCGCTCGGGCTGGGGAAATCGGTCTTTCGTGGTGGCTCGCGCCCCCATACTGCGCGGCGCGGGCCAAGTGCAAGCCGCCCGTCTTAGCGCGACAGCGCGACCAGCGTGGCCGAGACGGGATCAAGGATGAAGGCACCGACCTGTGCACGGGCCTCCGCCAGCCTATCGCCCCCTTCCGGCATCAACTGCACGAGAGACGCAAAGCGGTTGTGATGGGTGCCATCCACCGCGCCAATGGCCGAGATATCGACCAGCAAAACACCATAGCGTTTGGCCAGCGCCTGCACCGCAGGCGTGCTGGCGTTGGTCCGCCCGATCCGAGGACGCGCCCCGGCAAGACCCGCCGAGATGCGCAGCGCCCGATCATCCGGCGCGACGAGGATGGCCATGGGTGGATCAAGCGGCCCGATCACCTCAATCTGTTTGCGAAAGACATCCACGTCGATGTCGGGGGCCGCAAGCACGACATCGCTCAGCCGTGCGATCACCTCATCTTGCCCCGACAGGCGCAATTGCCGCAGCGCCTCGGCCACCAGCCAGCCGCCCATGCTGTGACCGAAAAGCGTGATCTCACCCACATCGGGATCGGCGGCGAGGGTGCCGAGCATGGCGACCAGTTCATCGCGCGAATAGGCCGCAGCGTCTTTGTCGGCGACATAGCCCACCACGGTTCCGGCAGAGGGCCAAGCAAACAGGATCGGCTGTTCGGGCAGATGCCCGTCTGCCGCCACCTGCGCCAAACGGAACAGCGATTCGGGAAAGGTCTGGTTGTAGCCATGGACAAAGACCATCACATCCTGCCGCGCCCGCCCTGATCGGCGGATATCTAGCCCGCGCAGGGGATCACGCGCCGTCACCGCAAAGCTGCGGCTCGGGTCGGGGTCTTCGTCAGGCCATTCGATCTTGCTGGCCTCATGATTTGGCGGGATGGCGATGGTAAACCGCTCATAATTGAGCCCACGGGCGCGGTCATCGGTATAATGCCCCGACTGCGCGTCGCGGCCCCGGGTAGAGGCCACGGTGATCGCCAAAGACCGCGCGGAGCCGTCTGCCGGCACGACGGTCAAAGTCTCTCCGCCCGGGCGCGGCGCGCAGGCCGACAGCAGGACGACCAAAACCGCGCAGAGCGACTGCACCCCCCTGCCCCCGATGCTATGTCTTTGCATGTCGCGCCCCAGCCCCCATCGTTCCCGCATCGTTCGGCGCAGTTCTAGCCTGATCACCCAAGGAATTCATAGATCAAAGGCCAGACGCCGCTCTGGACCTAGATCTGGCCCGCTTCCCCGCCCGCCTCTGCCGCCAGCAGCTTGCGGCCCGTGTCGAGCACCCCGTCGACGATGTCATTGGCAATCGCCGCGCTCAGCGCTGCGCCATCGCGTGCGGAAAGTGCCGCTAACACCTCTTTATGTCGGTCAATCTGATAGTATTCCGCCACCTCAGTGATGACCTGCCGCTGAAAGGGGCCGAGTTGCAGCCAGATGCTTTCGATCATCGGCAAAGACGCCTGCGCCGGGTTCACCGAATACAGCATCCGATGAAAGGCTTGGTTCTGCAGCGTCAGTTGGTCCGAGTCCCGTTCCGCCACAAACCGATCCATGCTGCCGTCAATCTCGGTCAGCCTGTCGATCACGATGTCCGAGATATAGGGCAAGGCGCGCAGGGCGGCGTGGGTCTCGACCGCGATGCGCAGGGCGACCAGTTCCTCGAACCGGTCAGAGGTCATCAGCGGCACGGTCAGGCGGCGGTTGTCCTTGATCTGGATGGCGTGTTCCGAACTCAGCCGCCGCACTGCCTCGCGCACCGGGGTCGGGCTGAGGCCAAGACGCTCTGCAATGCCGCGCATGGTCAGCGAGGTGCCGGGCGTGATCGCGCCAAGCATGATCGCATTGCGCAGCCGCCCATAGACATATTCCTGCGTCGTCCCGCCCGGGATCTCAGGGATTTCGGGAATGTTGAGCGCGTCGTTTTCGGTGTCGGTCATCGGGCCGCCTTTGGTCTTTCGCCGCTGACCATACGCTCCGGGGCGATTGACAGACAAGCGAATAGTGGTATTACGTTTCCCTAAATGGTATCACATTTTCAGGTTCGATATCGAAAGGAACCCCATGTCTCAGAGCAAAGCCGAAGCCTGGCTGGCGCAACATCCCGAAATCGAATCCATCTTTGCCTGTGTCTGCGACCTTAACGGCACCATGCGCGGCAAGCGGGTGCCAGCCGATCAAGTCTCCAAGGTTGTCGAAGGCGGGCTGCGCATGCCCCTGTCCATCGTTGGCATGGATATCTGGGGCGAAGATGTCGAAAACAGCGAACTGGTGTTTGAGACCGGGGATTCCGATGGCCTTTGCGATTTCACGGGCCGCCCCTTGATGCCCATCACATGGACCTCGCGCCCGACCGCGCTTGCGATGCTCTGGATGCGTCAGGAAAACGGCGCCCCCTTCCCCGGCGATCCGCGCCGCGCGCTGGCCGAAGTGGCAGCTAAGTTCAAAGCACGTGGTCTCACCCCCGTGGTTGCGACCGAGTTGGAGTTCTACCTTGTTGATCCGTCCGAGGATCACCCGCAGGCGCCCTGCTCTCCGGTCACCGGCAAGCGGCTGGATTCCGACGGCGCACTGTCGCTGGACGAGTTGCAGCATTTCGATGAGTTCCTGAACGAGGTCTATGACGCCTGCGAATTGCAGGGCATCCCGGCGGATGCGGCGATCTCGGAAAATGGGGCGGGCCAGTTCGAGATCAACATGCGCCATGTCGACGATCCGCTGCGCGCGGCAGATGACGCGGTGCTGTTCAAACGGCTGGTGCGCGGCATCGCCCGCAAACACGGCTTTGCCGCAACCTTCATGGCCAAACCCTATGGCGATCTGGCGGGCAGTGGCTTTCACGTGCATTTCTCGCTGGTGGACGAAAACGGCGTTAACGTCTTCGACAATGGCGGGGATGAGGGCACGGCCCTGATGCTCAACGCCGTGGCGGGTCTGCTGGCAACGATGCAGCAAAACACGCTGACCTTCGCGCCGCATGAAAACTCCTATCGCCGCTTGCTGCCGGGTGCCCATGCGCCGACCAATGTCGCCTGGGGCTACGAGAACCGCACCGCCGCGATCCGCATCCCCGGCGGAGATGCCAAGGCACGGCGCATCGAACACCGCGTCGCCGGGGCCGATGCGAACCCCTATCTGGTGCTGACCAGCATCTTGGGCGGCGCGCTTTTGGGGATCGAGCAAGACATGCAGCCCGTCGCCCCGATCACTGGCGACGCCTATACGATGAAGCTCGACAACCTGCCGCTCGACTGGGCCACGGCCATCGACGCCTTCCGCAAAGGGCCGGATGTGCCCGGCATTTTCTCATCGCGATTGCAGACCATGATGGTCGAATGCAAGACCCAAGAGCTGCGCAAATTCGCGCGGCAAGTGACCCATTTCGAATATGATACCTATCTGGAGATCGTCTGATGTCTCGTCCCCCCTACGCCGGTGACGGCAGCCATACGTCAAGCTACTACGCGGCCTCGGCTAATCCCTCGCCTGAGCGCCCAGAATTGCGGGGCGATCACGACATCGACGTTTGCATCGTCGGCGCGGGTTATAGCGGCCTGTCGACGGGTCTGCATCTGGCCGAAAAGGGCTATAAAGTCGCCATCATCGAAGGCGCGCGCGTCGGCTGGGGGGCCTCGGGCCGCAACGGCGGGCAGATCGTCAACGGGCTGAACGCCAGCCTGCAAACGATCAAGCGCCGCTACGGTCAGGACACGGCGACTTTCGTGGCAGGCCTCGTGCAAGAGGGTGGCGAGATCATCCGCGAGCGGGTCCGCACCTATGACATCAAATGCGACCTCAAGGAAAAGAACATCTTCACCGGGCTCACGCCTGCGCATATGCGCGAGTTGGAAGAGCGGCAGAAGCTCTGGCAAAGCTACGGCATCGACAATCAAGAGATGCTGGACAAGGACCAGTTGCGCGCCCACATCAATTCCGACCTCTATGAAGGCGGGCTGATCGACCATTCGGGCGGCCATATGCACCCGCTCAACCTCGCCCTCGGTGAGGCGGCAGCGTTTGAGAAAAACGGCGGCACGATCTATGAGATGTCCCCCGTGACGGATGTCGATCACGACGCCTCACGCCCCGTGGTCAGAACCGCCAAGGGCACAATGACCTGCAAGACGCTGGTGCTCTGCGGCAATGCCTACCTTGGCCATGTGGTGCCCACGCTGACCCCGCGCGTGATGCCCGTCTCGACCCAAGTCATGGCAACCGAACCGCTGAGCGAGGCACAAGCCCACGCGCTGCTTCCCACCGACGCCTGCGTCGAAGACATCCGCTATATCCTCGATTATTACCGACTGTCGGGCGACAAACGCATGCTTTTCGGTGGCGGCACCGTCTATGGCGGCGCTGACCCGCGCGACATCAAGGCCAAGCTCAAACGGAACATGGACAAGGTCTTCCCCCAACTCAAAGACGTGAAGATCGACTATGCATGGAGCGGCAATTTTGCCCTGTCCTTCAGCCGTGTTCCGCAGATGGGCCGGATCGGCGACAACACCTATTTCGCGCACGGCTACAGCGGCCATGGCGTCACCGGTTCACATACCTTCGGGCGCATCCTTTCGGAAGCGATCGACGGCGATCTGACCCGCTTTGATGTCTTCGCCAATGTGCCGTGGTTCCCCTTCCCCGGCGGGCGCATGTTGCGCGTGCCCTATTCGGTGATGGGCTCATGGTGGTACGGGCTGCGGGACCGCTTGGGGGTCTGAAACCTTTTGACAGGGCTGGGGGTTTCTTCACAATGACCGGGCGCATCGCCCGCCGTGACAGGAAGGACCCCCATGCCCGATCAAAAGCCCGTCTCTACAATCGTCTTCGACGTGAACGAAACCCTGCTCGACATCACGACGCTTGAGCCGCTGTTCGCGCGGGTGTTCGGCGACGCCTCGGTCCTGCGCGAATGGTTTGCCGAGTTGATCCTCTATTCCCAGACCATGACCCTCTCGGGACGCTATGCCCCCTTCGGTGCGCTGGCGGGGGGTGTCTTGCAGATGGTCGGCGCAAACAAGGGCGGGACGATCAGTGATGAGGACGTGGCCGAGTTAAAATCTCTCATCGGCTCCATGCCCGCCCATCCGGATGTCGCCCCCGCCCTGCGCAAGCTGCGCGAAGCAGGTTTCCGGCTGGTCACGCTGACCAACTCGCCCCCCTCTCCCGCGCCGACACCTTTGGAGAAAGCCGGCATCGCTGACTTCTTCGACCGCAGCTTTAGCGTTGATGAGGTGGAAAAATTCAAACCCCATCCGGCAACCTACCAGATGGTGGCCGATGCATTGGACCTACAGACCGATGACCTTTGCATGGTGGCCTGCCATCTGTGGGACACCATCGGCGCGCAGGCGGCGGGCTGTAAGGGGGCTTTTCTGACCCGCCCCAACAACAACCTGATCGAGACCGAAAACGTGCCGCAGCCGCACTACCTCTCGGACGATCTGGAGGATTTGGCCCAGCAGATCATCGTCGCGAACGGGGGCTGAGCCTTAGCCGCCCATGCGCCGCGCCAGCCGCGTTTCAAGCTGCACCATCGCGTCATAGATCAGCACCGCAAACAGCCCCACCGCCAGCCCGCCTTGCACCACGAAAGCGGTGTTATTCGTCAGCAGCCCCGCGATGATCACCTCACCCAAGGTCCGCGCCGCCACGGTCGAGCCGATGGTCGCCGTGCCAAGTGCGATGACCACCGACAGCCGGATGCCCGTCAGCGTCACCGGCAGGGCAAGCGGCAGTTCCACCCGCCAGAGCCGTTGCCAACGGCTCAGCCCGATGCCGCGCGCGGCCTCCATCGTTGCGGGCGGCAGATTGGTCAGCCCCGTCACCGCGTTCTCAAAAATCGGGAGAAGCCCATAAAGAAAGAGCGCCACCAGCGTTGGCCCGGCGCCAAAGCCCAAAGCGGGAACGGCCAGTGCCAGAACAGCGACGGGCGGAAAGGTCTGCCCCATGTTGGTGATGGTGCGAGACAGCGGGCGGAACGCCGCGCCCGCAGGCCGGGTCACAAGGATCGCCAACGTCACCGCCACCACCGTCGCCGCAGCCGAGGCCATCGCGACCAGCGCCAGATGGCTCAGCGAGAGCGACAAAAGCGAGGCGCGCGTGTAGATCACCGGACCATTTGCCGGCGCCAAGGGCGCAAGCAGCGGCGTGAACCACTCAGGCCGCAGGACCAAAGCCAGCAATACCGCCACCAAAAAGGGCCGCAGGATCCACCCGATCCTCATGCGTGCTGTCCGGCCCGCGCGCGGATCGCATCCAGCGTCACGCGGCCCAATGGCACGCCATCTCTCGCGACCGGCACCGCCCCACGCCCCGACCACAGACAGGCCGAGAGCGCGTCGCGCAGGCTGGCGTCGGCAGCCAGCGGTATGCCCTCGGCGGTGCCTTCTTCGACCAAATCAGCCACGGGGATTAGAGAGAGCAGGCGCAAGGGCCGCTCCACATCGCCGACCATATCCGCGACGAAATCCGTCGCAGGATCGGCGATGATCTCGGCGGGGGTGCCGTGCTGCACCAGATGCCCCCCGTCCATCACCGCCACCCGGTCACCGAGCCGGATCGCCTCTTCCATGTCGTGGGTCACCAGCATGATGGTCGAGCCAAGCCGCTGCTGGATGTGCCGCAGGTCTTCTTGCGCGCGGGTGCGAATGATCGGGTCCAGCGCGCCAAAGGGTTCGTCCATCAACAAAAGATCGGGCCGCGAGGCCAAGGCCCGCGCCACACCGACACGCTGTTGCTGCCCGCCCGACAGTTCCGCCGGATAGCGGTCGCGGAATTGCGCAGGGTCCATCGAGAATAGCGCCAGCAGTTCATCCACCCGCGCCGCGATCTTGTCGCGCGGCCAGCCCAGCAGTTGCGGCACCGCGCCGATGTTGCGCCCCACGGTGTGATGCGGGAACAGCCCGTGCCCTTGGATGGCATATCCAATCCGCCGCCGCAGGATATGCGGCTTGACCGAAAGGGTGGACTCCCCGTTGATCCGCACCTCCCCCGAGGTCGGCTCCTCTAGCCGATTGATCATCCGCAAAAGCGTCGTTTTCCCTGACCCAGAGGTGCCGACGATCACCGTGATCGTGCCCGTCTCAACCGTCATCGACACGGAATCCACCGCCCGGATATCGCCATAGGTCTTGGTAATGCGGTCGATCTCGATCATGTGCTGTCCTTTGGGGTCTTGCGGGTCAGTTCGACCAATATGTCCATCACGATGGCTGCCGTAAGCGCCAGCACCACGGTCGGCAAAGCACCCAGCAGGATCAGATCGGTCGCGGTCTGGTTCAGCCCTTGGAAGACGAACGTGCCGAACCCGCCGCCGCCGATCAGCCCGGCGATGACCGCCAGCCCGATGTTCTGCACCAATACGATGCGCAGCCCGGTCAGGATGATCGGCAGGCCCAGCGGCAACTCTACCCGCAACAGACGCTGCAGCGGCGTCATCCCCATGCCCCGCGCGGCCTCAAGCGCGGCTGGCGGGGCGGATGCGAGCCCCGCAACCGTGTTGCCGACCACGGGCAGCAGCGAATAAAGCACCAGTGCGAGAAAGGCGGGCGCAAAGCCGATGCCCGCAATGCCAAGCGCCCGCGCGCCGGGCAAGTTCGCCCCAACCCAGCCGAGGATCGGGATCATCAAGCCGAACATGGCAAGCGAAGGGATGGTTTGCAAAAAGCTCAGCACCGGCAAGGTGGCACCGCGCAGACTGGCAAGGCGGTGGCACAGCACCCCAAGCGGGAAGCCAATTACCGCTGCGGCGGCAAGCGAGCCGAAGGCCAGCCCGAGATGACGCAAGAATTCCCGCCCGAAAGCATCCGCACGGCTGGCGTATTCCTGCATGACCGACAGATCAGACAGCGCGCCCGACCACAAGATCGCGCCCAGCACCGCGAGCACCGCCGCCAGAACGCCGCCGCGCATCAGCGGCCCCGGTGCCATCGCGGCCAGCGCATCGGCCATGAGCAACATGAAAACAACCAGCAGGCACCAGAACCCTACCGAAGGCGACACACGCGCATATTCACCCGCCCCGGCCAGCAGGCCGGACGCGCCTTGGGTCAGCAGCCAAAGCAGCCCGCCCAAGCCCGAAACCGCGCCGCCGATACGCAGGCTATTGCGACCCGCAGGCAGCCCCATGACCAGCCCTGCGGCAATTGCAGCAAGTCCGGGTAGCACCACCGGCAAAGAGGCCACGCCCCATGCCATCACCCCCTCGCCCGCGACGATGCGGTTGGCCGCCAGCGTCATGAAGGGGGTCAACAGCGCCGCCGCGCCCAGCACGGCGAACAAAAGCCCCGGCGCAGAAAACCCTGCGCCGGGGCCGGTCAATGTCCGCGTGGCGGAGATCAGTCCAGCACCCCGGTCTCGGTCAGATAAGCGCGGGCCACCGCCTCGGCTGGCTCCCCGCCGACCTGAATGCGACCGTTAAGCTTTTGCAGGGTCGCCATGTCGAGCCCGGCGAAGATCGGGTTCAGCACCTCGGCGATCTGGGGGTATTCCTCCAGCACTTCGGCGCGGACGATGGGCGCGGGCTCATAAACAGGCTGCACGCCCTTGTCGTCTTCCATCACCACAAGGCCGGTCGCACCGACACCGCCATCGGTGCCATAGACCATCGCCGCGTTCACGCCCGATGTGCCACGCGCCGCCGCCTGAATGGTCGCCGCCGTGTCACCGCCCGACAGGATCACGGTCTGGTCTTGGGTCAACGAGAAACCATAGGTCTCTTGCATCGCGGGCAGCACGGCCGGGGAGGACACGAACTCGGTCGAGGCGGCAAGCTTCACCTCACCGCCCTCGACCACCCATGCGCCGAAATCGGACATGGTGGTGAGGTTGTTTTCCTCGGCCAGCGGGCCGGTCACGGCGATGGCCCAAGTGTTGTTGGCCGGGGCGGAATCGAGCCATGTGACGTTATTCTCACCGCCGTCCAATTCCTTGGCGCGGGCATGGGCCTTGGCCGCATCTTTCCAGACATCGCTTTCCGCTTCGTTAAAGAAGAAGGCCGCGTTGCCGGTGTATTCGGGGTAAATGTCGATCTGATCCGACAGGATCGCTTCGCGTACCACCTGTGTGCCGCCCAGTTGCAGACGGCGTTCAACCGGCAGGCCCGCATCTTCGAGCGCCAGTGCGATGACATTGCCCAAGAGACCGCCTTCGGTGTCGATCTTGGACGAAACGGTGATCTCGGCAGAGGCGGCAGAGGCCAGAGCGGCGGCAAGACCAGCGGCGGCAGCGGTAGAAAGAATGCGGGGACCCATGGGCGGAGAACTCCTTGAAACAATGGCCAGACACGGCGACGCGCCGTTTGAAAATGGTAAGGTAGCTGGCATTTTTGCGAAACCAAGGAAGGATTGCACGGCGGCGCGGAATTTTTACCACCCGCGGGTACGCCCAAGGGCGCGCCCAGAGTGACCGGGCGCGCCCTTCGTATTGCTGCGACACACCCCGCTAGGCCGCGCGCGCAGCCTCAGCTTCCCGCGCGGCGCTGCGTTTGAAGAAGATGAAGTAGAGCACCGGTGCCGCAATCAGGGTCAAGACCGAGGCAAAGGCCAGCCCGCCCATGATCGTTGCCGCCATGGACTGAAAGAAGGCATCCGACAACAGCGGCAGCATCCCCAGGATGGTCGTCGCCGCGGCAAGGAAGACCGGACGCAAACGTGAGGTCGATGCAAGCACGATGGCGTCCTTCAATTCCATCGTCGGATCGGCAGCACGGGTAAGGTCGATTTCTTCCACCAGCACGATGCCATTCTTGATCAACATCCCCGAGAGCGACAACAGCCCCAGAAGCGCGGTGAAGGTAAACGGCAACCCCGTCCCGAGCAGCGCAAGGCTGACGCCGTTCACCGCCATCGGCACCAAAAGCCAAATGATGATCGGCTGTTTCAGCGCGTTGAACAGCAGGACCGAGATCAGCACCATGATGATAATGCTGAAGGGCAACTGTTTGCCCAAAGCGGCCTGCGCTTCGCCCGCGCTTTCCAACTCGCCGCCCCATTCCATGGCATAACCTTCGGGGATTTCCATCGCTTCGATGGTTTCCTGTACCTCGGCCTGCACCTGTGCCGCCGTGACACCGCGCGGGATATCGGCCCCCACGGTGATCACATCGGCCCGGTCGCGGCGGTAGAGCAGCGTGTCCTGCGGCTCGAAGCGGAAACCGTCGATTACCTGCTCCATCGGGATCAGCGCGTTGGTGTTTTGCGCATAGATCACATGATCGGTCAGCGCCAGATCGGCATCCTGCGGGGCGCGGATCACGATGGGGATCTGACGATCCCGCTCGCGGAATGTCCCCCCGCTGGTGCCTTCGGTGGCGAACTTCAGGGTCTCCGTGATCTCGGTCCGAGAGATGCCTGCGTCCTGTGCACGCTCCTCGGCATAGATCGGACGCAGCACCAATTCACGCTCGCGCCAATCCTGCCGCGGGGTGATGATATTGTCCGATGCCGCCTGCATCCGCGCCATGGCTTCATCGGCCAGATCACGCAGCACATCGGGATTGCGACCCGAGAAACGCACCTCGATCGGGGCACCGCCACCGGGGCCAAAGGCCAGACGCTTGGCCCGGAACTCTCCCTGCGGGACCGCATCGACGGCAAACGCCTCCAGCGCGTTCATCTCATCTTGGATCACGTCAAGCGAGGTGACCCGGACGATCAGATGCCCGTAGCTGGGGTTGGGGTCTTCGGCCTGATAGGTCAGCATGAAACGCGCCGCCCCCTGCCCTGCGTAAGAGGTCACGTCCTCAACATTGTCCCGCGCGACCAGCCAGTCTTCGAGCACGGCCAGATCGTTGGATGTCTGATGGATCGACGACCCCTGCGGCAGTTTGTAGTGTACGAAGTACAGCGGTGTGTTGCTGTCGGGGAAGAACTGCTGCTTGATCTGCCCAAAGAGGGCATAGCAGACCGCCGTCCCGGCAATCAGCGCCACGATCACCAGCCAACGCAGCTTGAGCGAGGCGCGCAGCACGGCGGCATAGCCCTTGAAGATCGCCCCGTCGTAGCCGCCAGCCCCGCCTTCGGCCCCGCGCTTGAAAAAGTAATGCCCCAAAAGCGGCGTGGAAGTGATGGCCAAGAGCCAAGAGAGCAGCAGCGAAATCGCAATAACGGCAAAGAGTGAGAACAGGAATTCACCCGTCGCATCGGGGCTTAGCCCGATCCCGGCAAAAGCCATGATCCCGATGACCGTCGCCCCCAGAAGCGGGATCTGCGTCTTGCTTGCCGCCTCGGTCGCCGCATCGCGAGAGCTTTTGCCCTGCTGCATGGAGATTTGCATCCCCTCGGCCACAACGATGGCGTTGTCGACAAGCATCCCCATCGCGATGATCAGCGCCCCGAGCGAGATACGCTCCATTTCAATCGCGCCGAGCGCCATGAAAAAGAGCGTCCCCACCACCGTCAGCAACAAGGTGGAGCCCACCACGATCGCCGCGCGCCAGCCCATGAAGACGGCCAGCACGGCCACCACGATGGCAACGGACATGGCAAGGTTTAGCAAAAAGGCGTTTGACGCCTCTTCGACGACCGTGTGCTGGCGGTAGATCGATTCAATCGAGATGCCCAAGGGCAGCGTTTCGCGCAGCTGCGCGAGCTTGTCGTCGACCCGTTTGCCGATGTCGACGATGTTCTCGGTCGCGATCCCGGCCACACCGACGGTAAAGGCCTCCTGCCCATTGTGGCGGATCACCAGATCAGGGTCGGCTTCGCGGGTGCGGTAGATATTGGTCACATCGGCAAGGTTGATGACCTGACCGCCCACCCCCACCGACAGCGCCGCAATCTCGGACACGCTGTCAGATCCTTCGGGCCGCTGGATCAAAGTGCGCCCATCTGCGTCTTGAATGGCGCCCCCGTCGACGATCTCATTGGCGCTGGATACCGCGCCGACGATTGCCGTGGGTGGGATGCCAAGCGTGGTGCTCAGCGCAAGCTGCGGCTCGACATAAATCACCTCATTAGGCACGCCCGAGAGCGCCACATCCGACACGCCATCGACCAGCAGCAATTCGCGCCGCAGATAGGTGGACAGCTCGTTCACCTCGGCATCGGAGTAGCCCTCGGCGGTGACGGCGTAGTAAAGCCCGTAAACGTCGCCGAAACCGTCGTTCACATAGGGCTGCGTCGCCCCGCTCGGCATGGCGGCCTCGTTCACGCGGTTGCGCAGTTTGGTCCAGATTTCCGGCAATTCGGACCCGTCAAAGGTGTCCTGCATATTGACCGTGATCCACGACAGACCGGGCTGGTTCATGGATTGAATGTCCTTGATCTCGGACATCTTCTGGATTTGCGATTCCAGCGGTTCGGTGACCTCTAGCGCCACCTCCTCGGCAGAGGCACCGGGGTATTG
Organism: Sulfitobacter sp. D7; assembly: GCF_003611275.1. NCBI lineage: Bacteria > Pseudomonadati > Pseudomonadota > Alphaproteobacteria > Rhodobacterales > Roseobacteraceae > Sulfitobacter > Sulfitobacter sp. D7. The sequence goes on along the minus strand of NZ_CP020694.1, from coordinate 947,793 downwards.
GGTCACGACCACGGCGGTTTTAATGGTAAAAGCCGGGTCTTCGAGGCGGCCAAGGGTTGCAAAGCCCCAGATGCCGCCCAAAAGACAGATCAGCATGATGATCCAAGTATAGATCGGGCGGTTGATCGACAGACGTGCGATATCCATGCGCTCAGTCTCCGAAGCCGACAAAGCGGCGCACGGCGGCACCGTCTTCAAGCTGGCTTGCGCCGCTCACCACGATCTCTTGCCCATCCGAAAGCCCCGTCTCGACTTTGACATCGCCGCGCGCGGTGGGGGTGATCTCAACCGCCGTGCGGGCTACCGTGCCCTCGCGTGCGCCGGTGGGGTCAAAGACCATGACATAGGTGCCCCGGTCATTGCCCACCACGATGGCGGAATCGGGGACGAGGATGCTCGACCCGCCGATGTTCAGCGTGGCGCGCACCTCAACCGAAGCGCCGGGCAGCGGCAAGAAATCCTCGGGCAAGTCCGCGCCAAGGGTGATGCTGTAGGTCTGGCCGACATCCGCCGTCTCGGCGTTGTATTCGCGGATCTGCATCGGGTAGCTATTGGCGTTCGCCGGGAATTTGGCCATGAACCGAACATTCGGATCGCGCCCTGCGCGGAGGAACAGGGTTTCGGGCACGTCAATTTCGACGCGAAGCTCAGACATGTCATGCAGACGCACCACCGGCGTGCCCGCGCTGACGGTCGAGTAGTTGGGCACCAAGCGCGAGGCCACGATCGCATCGAAAGGCGCGTGCAGGGTGGCATTCTCAAGATCACGCTCGGCGTTGCGCACGGCGATATCGTTCACCGTCACGGCGGTTTCGGCGTCTTGCAGATTGACCTCGGCCACCGAAGACCCAGCCAATTTCTGATAGCGTTCCATGGTCCGGCGGGCCTGCGCGTCATTGGCCTGCGCTTGCTCTAGCGCCAGTTCAAACGGCTCTAGATCCATTCGAGCGACGATTGAATCCTTGCTGACCGTGGCCCCCTCTTCGACCGAAAATTGCTCAATCTGGCCGCCGACCTGAAAGGCAAGGTCCACGGTTTCACGTGCAACCACCTTGCCGAAGAACACGCGCTCCATCTCGGCATCGCTGACTGTGACCGTCTGCAGCTTGACCACCGGGATTTCGGCGGCCGTGGCCATCGGCGCGGCCACGCCGCCGGCCAAGGCCAGCGCAAATCCCAATAGCCGCCCTGCGCCCGAACCGCGCATCGTCTTAACAAGCCACTTGGCCATGGTCAGTCTTCCTTATGAATAGCATCCGGCACGGGCCCAAGGGCGGCGGTCAGACTAAGTTGTTTGAGGGTGCGCAGCTGCGCGAGAAAATGGTCACGGTCCAGCGCATGCATGCCGGCGGCTTTGGCAGAACGCTGGATAAAATCGGCAAGTGCCTCGACGGTCAGGCCATTGCGGGTGAGCGCCGCCTCATGGGGCTGCAACACCTCGGCGATAACGCCACGGAAACGCCCTGCGGAACATTGCAGCGCCTCTTGGCTGACCGCATTGGCTCCGGCGATGAAATCCTGCGCGTTGGGCATCGCCTGCATGGTGTCATAGCCGCGCACCGCCATCCGGTCAAAGATCAGGTCCAGCTGTGCCCCCAGATCGGGTGCATTGGGCATCTCTTCGGCGATCTCTTGCAGTGCCAATTCGGTGTAGCGTGCGATCAGCCCGCGCAGAATGTCATCTTTGTTGCGAAACCGGTTGTAGAGCGTCTGGCGCGAGACACCGGCCTCTTCGCACAGATCGCCCATGCTGGTGCGCTTGACCCCATAGCGGGAAAAGACATGCAACGCAGCGTCAAGCACGGTCTTTTCAAGTTCGGTCATGCGGGCTCCTTGGCTGTCGTCAAGGGCAATTGGACAGTTGGACCGAATATGTCAACCTGTAAATACTTGGCCATGCGGCAGGCGCAGATCACATTCGCGTTTCACACATGGTCCGGGCCTAGGGCGCGGAAATCAGGCTTCCCAGATAGAGCGTGAGCGGCAGAGTGAAAAAGCTCAGTAATGTCTGCGTGGTGATGATGGCCGCCATCAGTGGCGCATCGCCCCGCATCTCACGCGCCAGCGTATAGCTTGCCACCCCGGTCGGCAGGGCCGCGAAGATCAGCGCGATTTGCAGGGTCAGTGGCGCAGGGGTCAACACCAGCGCCGCCAGCAGCACCGCCAGCGGGTTCACCAGATGTTTGCCGATGATCGAAAGCCCGATGACCGAGACAGACCCAGAAAGCCCCCGCAGCCGCAGATTGGCCCCAACACAGAGCAGCATGATCGGCAGGGCCGCATCGCCCAGAATCCGCGCGCTTTCATGCAGAACGGGTACTTCGTGGAGACCCGCAAAGTTGAAAAGCACCCCCGCAAGAATGCCAAGGATCAGCGGGTTCTTAACCAAGCCTTTGAGGATAGACTTGCCACCGCCGCCCAACTGCCGGGTCATCAGCGTCACCACCGTCACATTCACCACCGGCACCAGCAGCGCCGAACCGAGCACGGCGATCTGTAGCCCCGCGGTGCCAAAGACGGCCTCGGCAATCGCAAGGCCGATAAATGTGTTGAACCGCGCACTTCCCTGCATCAGCGAACTGCCCTGCGGCGCGGCATAGGCCCGCCCAAAGAGCCACCCGCAAAAGATCGCTGCAAAGAACCCGGCATAGAGCAGCAGGGCATAATCGCCCAAGCCCCCGCTGAGGTCCGCCGCCGAGATCTTGGCAAAGAACAACGCGGGCATCAGCACCCAATAGACCAGCCGGTCATTCAGGTTCCAGAATTTGGTTGAGGGGATGCCGCCCCGCCGCAGGCCATAGCCCATGAGGATCAGCGCAAAGACCGGCGCGATGGCCAGAAAGATAGTGAACATATTAACCGCCCGGAAGGATCGCGCGGACCGTAGGCGGCGCTTGGCCCGGATGCAACAGGGGCCGCTGCCTCAATTGAGGGCACCCCGGCCCCGAAGGGCCGGGGCGTGGATCAGTCGCTGCCGTGCACGGCAATCTGCGCGTCGGGCGCGGGGCGGAACTTCCACTGGATGGCAAAGGTCAACGCCGCTACCGCGATGCCGATGAGGTCGGTCACCAAACCGCCCGCGATCATGCACAGCGCGGCAAGGATCAGACCCAACCGGATGAACCACGCCGCCCTGCTGCCCGCAAACCAGCCCTGCATCCCCGAAGACAGCAGATAGACCCCAAAGATCGCCGTGATGCCTGCACGGATCACCTCGAACCATGTGCCGTCCATCAAGATCGCGCCGTTGTAGAAGAACATGAAGGGCACGATGAAGGCCGAGATGCCGATCTTGAACGACGCCACCGAGGTCTCCATCGGGTTGGCGCCCGATATCCCCGCCGCTGCATAACTGGCCAGCGCCACCGGGGGCGTGATGGCCGAGACGACGGCGAAGTAGAAGACAAAGAAGTGTGCCGTCAGCAGCGGAATGCCCAGCTGCACCAGCCCCGGTGCCACGACCGAGGCCGCCACCGCATAGGCCGCCGTGGTGGGCATGCCCATCCCCAGCAGGATCGCGATGCACATGGCGAAGAACAGCGCGAGGAACTGGCTTGCCTCGGCCAACCCCAAGAGCACCGAGGAGAAACGCGCGCCGACGCCGGTAAGGCTGATGACGCCAACGATGATACCGGCACAGGCACAGACCGCGATGATCTGGATCGACATGATCCCGGCAAGGTCAAAGGCTTTGACAATGCTGCGTAGCCCCATACGGAAGGGGGTGAACCACGAGACAACCGCCGCCGCCGCCGTCGCCAGCGTGCCCGCGCGGATGATCGAATAGCCCATGAACAGCGCATAGATCAGGATGATGATCGGGATGAACAGGAACACCCGGCGCAGCATGTCCTTGAGCTTGGGCAGTTCTTCGGAGCGCATGCCGCGCATGCCCAGTTTGGCCGCTTCAAAATCCACCATGAAGTAGATCGACACGAAGTAAAGCACCGCCGGGATGATCGCCGCCACGGCGATGTCGGTGTAAGGAATGCCCGTGATCTCGGCCATGATAAAGGCACCTGCGCCCATGATCGGCGGCATGATCTGCCCACCGGTCGAGGCGGCGGCTTCGACCGCGCCTGCGGTGCGGGCCGGGTAGCCGACTTTCTTCATCAGTGGAATGGTCAGCGAGCCTGTCGCCACCACATTGCCCGCCGAGGTGCCGTTGATCATGCCCATGAGGCCCGAGGCAAAGATCGCAACCTTGGCCGGACCGCCGCGCGAACGGCCAGCGGCGGCAAAGGCGAAGTTGACGAAATAGTCGCCCACTTTCGAGGCCTGAAGGAAGGCCGCGAAGATGATGAACAAGATGATGTAGGTCGAGGATACCGCCGTGGTCGGCCCAAGGATGCCCGCATCGGTGTAGACTTGGCTAAAGAACCGGGTCCACTGGATGTTGGGCGCATTCAGGAAGCCCGGCAGCATGTCCCCCACAAAGACATAGATGAGGAAGATGCCTGAGATCACGATCAGTGCCAGCCCCGCCACGCGGCGCGTTAGTTCCATGATCAACGCGGTGCCTGCGACAGCGGCGATGGAGATACCGATGGGCGCGAAGGGCGTGCCCGTCGAGTTGCGCATCAAGGTGCTGTACATGGTGATCAGATAGATCGCCACGGCGATGCCACAGACCGACAGCAACAGATCCGCAGGCGAAACCTGCCCGCGCTCACGGCCCCGCAGCCAACCGACGACGATGCCGATGGCCGTCGCGGCCACCAGCGGCAGACCGTAGTGGTAAATCTCAAGGTTTTTGAACTCGGGGCTCATGCCGTTCCACTGCACCCCGGAGTTGATCTGGCTGGCGATGCCCCAGGCAGTCCAAATCGAATAAAGCGCCGGGATCATCGCAGCCCATGCCACGAAATCCAGCGGGTGGCGGCCCTGCCCGGTGCCTTCGTCGACAAAGCCCCGCGCGGAATAGAGGGTGAAGCCAAGGATCAGCGCGCCCGCAATGTGCACGATGCGGAAGTTCCACGTCTCCATCGGGAAGGTCGGCAACAGCGGGAGGCGGATGCCGGTCAGCTCACCGATCGACATGCCGTTGAGTGCCGCCATGTGGAAGAAGGCATAGATCGCCGACATCGCCGCGACGACCAGATAGGTGCGCCCGGTGAATATGCGGCGGTTGCTTTCTACCGGTTCGTCATCGACCCCTTCGGCGACAATCGGGCCCTGAGGGTCGGCGCTATGCTGGTCTGTCATGGAGGCTTCCTTTCCCGATATCTGCGCGGGATCTGTCCCGGCAATCAGGCGGGATGATGGCAAGATGCCGCCCCGATTAGGGACGGCATGCAAGTTTGTCTAGGCGTTTGCTTAGTTACCGTAGATCATATCGTCGGAAATATCGGCATCCGCGTTCTCTTTGAACCATGCCGCCGCACCGGGGTGCCATTTCAGAACTTTGTTCTTGTCCCAGTTCTCAGGCAGGGAGGACGCAGCCGCCTTGTGAATGCCCTTCATCCGCTCATTGTCGGACATGACCACATCCACAGCCGCTTTGACGAAGGATTCCGGCAGATCGCAGTTGGCGATGGCGAAGTTCCACATGGAGACCGATCGCGCATCTGCTTCAAGCGTGGTGTAGGTGCTGGATGCGATGTCGAACTGAGATACCGGGAATTCTTCGAGCAGTTTGGCCTGCTCTTCCTCGGTGAACTCGATGATGTTCACGTCGGTCTGCACTTCCAACTGGCTGACCGCGGGCACAGGCACGCCTGCGGCAAAAGCGATCACGTCCAGCAGACCATCCTGCAACTGGCCACCCAGATCGGTCCAACCGCCGTTGCGGCGCTCATATTCCACGCCGAGCGTGTCCATCATGCGCGGGAAATAAGTGTCAGAAGTGGAGCCTGCCGGGCCAAAGCCGATCTTGGCGCCTGCCGGAATGTCAGCCACGGTTTCGATGCCCGAGGACGCAAGCGCAGTCACCGAGAAAGGTGTCTGGTACATCGGGAACATCGCGCAGGCTTGGGTCATTTCCAGACCGGGTGCGATGGGGTTGGTGCCAGCCAGCGATTCCGCCGCCGGACCCATCGTGGTCATGCCGAAGGCCGCCTCGCCGGTGTGGACCAGCGCCATGTTCTGCATCGGGCCGCCGGTGACTTCGCCGCCGCCTGTCAGGCCCAGTTCTTTGGCCACGAGGTTCGCCCAGCCGGAGCCATAGGCGAAGTAGGTGCCGCCTTGGCTGGCTGTGCCGACGGTAAAGCTGCTGGGCCAGTCGGATTTATCAACGTCCTGAGCGGCGGCAGCGCCTGCCAGAATGGTGCTTGCAGCGAGGATTGCGGTGAATTTCATGTCTCTCTCCCTTGGTTGCTCTTAACGGGCGTCGGCACAGGGTGCCGCGCGCCGCTGCTGTATTCAGCTTGCCCGGCCAATTAACTGTACTCTGACATGCAGAGGCAAGACCGAATTTACCGCCAAGCGCGAGATGAGGAAGAAAGAGGCAGGCTACCGTTAGGTCAAAAACGATTTCCTTAGCGCTCGCCGCCCACCCTCCCTCTTCAGAGGGAAAGTTAGGGCAGCAAACAGTCCCTACCCCGCCGCAAAAGATACGCGGCGGGGCGGGAGGATTTCGGGCCGGGTCAGACCTCAATCACCACCTTGCCGAGGGCCTGCCCGCTTTGCAGCCGCGCATAGGCCTCGCCAACTTGGCCCAGATCAAAGGTCTTTTCGTCCAGCAAGGGTTTCACCGCGCCCTCATCCACCAACGTGGCGAGGTTGCCAAGGATCTGCCCATGTACCGCGCGGTTCACGTCGTGCAGCATCGGCAAGAGCATGAAGACCACGTGCAGGGACAAGCCGCTGAAGTGCGCCGGGGTCAGGTCGATTTCCGAAAGGGCCACGGTTGTCACCACATGGCCGTTCAGCGCAGTGGCAGCGAAAGAGTTGGTCAGATTATCCCCGCCGACGGTGTCAAACACTGCATCGAACCCGCGACCCGCGGTTTGCCCGGCCACATAATCTTCGATTTTCTGGGTCTTAAAGTCGATGGCCCGCGCGCCATAACCTTCGATCACCGCAAGCTGGTCATCCCCGGTACCGGTCGAAGAAACCTCGGCCCCCAGATGCCGGGCCAGTTGGATCGCCAGATGACCCACGCCGCCTGCGCCGCCTTGGACGAGCACCTTCTGCCCGGCCCCGACGCCCGCCCGGTGAAGCCCTTCCCAAGCGGTGATGCCCACCAGTGGCAGGGCAGCCGCCTCGCGCATCGGCAGCGATTTGGGTTTATGGGCGATCAGCCGCGCGTCGGCGCGCATGAATTCGGCCAAGGCCCCTTGCAGATCAGCCAACCCACCGGCGCAGCCATAGACTTCGTCACCAACAGCGAAACCGGTGACGCCTTCGCCCAGTTCTTCGATAATCCCGGCGAAATCCATGCCCAAAACGGCAGGCAGATCGGGCGACAGGGGCAGGTCTTTGCCCGCGCCCTTGATCATGGTGTCGATGGTGTTCACGCTCGTCGCTTTGACGCGCAGCACCACATGACCGGGGGTGGCCAATGGGCGCGGCAGTTCGGCTTCGACAAAGGGAGCATCAGCGCCGTAGCTGGTGAGGGTCATAGATTTCATCGGTCTATCTTTCGTTGAATGTTGCGTTGAGGCAGATATAGACCAGCGGGATACGCCAGATAATCCAGCGGGAGCTAAGTTCATTTTCTTGATATTGAATACAATATAAGCCACCTGTATGCTGGCCCTGCGGATAGCCCGCAGCAAGGACAGCCCCATGGACATCGACAACCTGCGCCTTTTCGTCATGGCTGCCGAACGGCTTAACATTTCGGCCGCCGGGCGCGCCTTGGGGATGGCCCCTGCCGTGGCCAGCGCGCGTTTGGCCAAGCTTGAACAGGAACTCGGGGTTGAGCTTTTGCGTCGCACCACGCGAAAGGTGTCGCTGTCGCTGGATGGGTCCGACTTTCTGCCCTATGCGCGGGAGATACTGGCGCAGGCCGATGCCGCGCGGGCCATTCTGGGCGGGACCAAGGCGGGGCCGAAGGGCATTTTGCGCTTCGCCGCCCCCAGCAGCTTTGCCCAACGCCATATCATGCCGTTGCTGCCAAAGTTTCACGAAACCTACCCTGAGTTGACCCTCGATCTGCGCCTCTCCGACACCCGATTTGACGCGATCGAAGGCAGTTTCGACCTCGCCCTGCGCAGCGCGCCTCTGACCGACAGCAGCCTGCGGGGGCGCAAGCTGGCCGATGACACCCGCGTTCTCTGTGCCGCGCCGTCCTATGTGGAGACCTATGGGATGCCGGACAGCCCTGCCGATCTACGGCGTCATCACTTTATCGCATGGGGCGATCTTGAACCGCGCGCGTTGATCGGGCCGGAAGGCGAGGCCGCCACGTTAAACCCCAGCGAGATGACCTGCCGCGTCATCATGGACGATGGCGATGCCCAGCGGGAAGCGACACGCGCGGGGGCTGGCATCTCGGTCAATTCGCTGTGGAGCGTGGCGGATGAACTTGCCTCGGGCCAGCTGCTGCGGCTGCTTCCGGGCTGGCGGATGAATGACCGCTCGGTGCTTTGGCTGGTCTACCCGCGCTCGAACGTGCTGACCCCCAAGACGCGGTTCTTCATCGACTTTCTGATTGCCCACCTCGGCAACCGCCCCGATTGGCGCGATTGAGAGGGCCCGGCGTGCGCCCTAGAAGCTGTGCCAAACCCCGACTTTGACCTTGGTCACGCTATCGGTGAATTCATGGGACAGGCCGAACTCCAGAAAGCTGTTCTCGGACACTTTGACCACATGCGAGGGCGCGAAGGCCAATGTCTCATCGCCGTCAGAGGGGGCCGCGAATTCCAGCTTGAAAATCGACAGGTTGCCATTGGCGTGGTTGATGCCAAAGGAACTGTCGATCTTGCCCAGACCTTCGCCGTCTTCGTAGAGGGCATAAGTGCTTTCCACCCCCAGCCAGCCGCTGCCCCATGCGCCCGACACCGGGCGGCCCCATGACAGGCCGGGCCGCAAAGCCGCCACCGCGCTGCCATCGCGCTCGGCCCAGCCAAGACCAAGTTCAGCGGCGAAAACGTTGTCCCCCTCAGGTGCCCCCAATGGATAGCGCAAAAAGGCGATGGCGCTGACCTGACCGGCGTCTCGGCTTTTGCCGATGTCGAGACCGAAGGTCAGTTTCTCGGTGACACCGTATTCATAGTAAAACGCGCCGTAATCGCCGAAGTCGGGGCCATCTACCGTCGTTTCATATGACAGCGTTACAAAGCTTTTGTCCTCGCCCCGTGGCCAAGCCGCCGAAGTCACCTCGCTTGCCGGCACGGTCAACGCCGCAAAGGCCGAGAGGAAGACGAGGCCGGACCATATGCGCCGCGTGGATTGTGTGGGCATCTGTGCTGTTTTGGGCATGATAAGTTCCGCTTAATCAAGGCCGCGAGGGGCTGCGCGATGAGGTATTAGGCGATCGACCGAATGAAATCCGCCAGCTTTAGCGGTTTGAACGGTTTGTGCAGAATGTAGTCGGCCCCAAGGGCGCGAAACTTCTTTTCCGATTCCGGCGAGGTTTTGGCGGTGCACATCACGATCTTCGTGTCGTCCAAATCCGCATTGGCCCGCGCACAGCGCAGCACCTCCATGCCATCGGGGGGTGGCATCATCACATCCAGCATGATCACGTCGAAAGACTGGGTTTCCATCGTGGCAATCGCGTCCAGCCCGGTGGCCGCGAATGTCGGTTCGATGTCATCTTCGGTCATGATCGCAAACTCGATCAACTCGCGGATGTCATCCTCGTCATCGACGAACAACACTCTCATGCCGCCCCCCCCTGCTCGGACGTGGCACCAGTATCACGGGCGAACCGCACGTAGAATGTTGTGCCGGGGTTTTCGTCTCCGTCTTCTTCAGAGCGCGTCTCAAAGCTTATATCGCCATCTTGTCGCAACACCAACTCCCGCGTGATGGCCAAACCCAGCCCCGTGCCATTCGCTTGGTTTTCGCGAGAATGCACAGGGTCAGCGAACCTTTTGAACATACGATCATGCGCGGATCTAGGGATGCCCGGCCCCGCATCGCAGACATAGAACGTGACCCATTGGTCGTCCACCTCGGCGCCGATTTTTACCGTCCCGCCGCGCGGCGTATATTTGACCGCGTTCGAGATCAGGTTGGAAAAGATCTGCTGCATGCGCACGGTGTCCACCTGCACATAGGCCTCTTGCGCCGCGTTTGGCCCTGCATGGATGTCGAGTTGCACATCGCGGTTCACCCCATAGCCGGTGTTGGCGGCAATCGCCTCTGACAGCACTTCCGACACCGCGACCCGCTCGGCTTGGATGCTGAGTTGGCGTTGGTCGATGGCCTGAAGGGTCAGGATGTCATTGACCAGCACCAAAAGCCGGTCGGCGTTGCGGGTGGCCATCGACAACAGTTTGCCCGCGTTCTTTGGCATGGTATCGCCAAAGCGGTCATGCAGAATTTCAAGCGACCCGGCAAGGGATGTAAGCGGCGTGCGCAATTCGTGATTGACCGAGGTAACAAAGGCCGTGCGCGCCGCCACCAGACGCTCTTCGGCAGAGATATCCTGAAGCACGTTATAGGCGATATAATCCCCATGCAGATGCAGTTTCATCACCCGGCATTGCACCGCCACACTCTCGTTCTCTGCCGTGGGGATCTGAACGCGGTGAACGGCCACGTCTTCGTCCATCTGCGAGAAGGGAGGGACCATGCCGCGCAGCTTTTGAACGGCATCGATATCCGATGAGACGCCCATCAGTTGCCGCGCCTTGCGGTTGGAGCGGTGCAGCTTGTTGTTGTCATTGTAGACGATCAGCCCGTCGCCGACATTCTCGAAAATCGCGTCGAATTCGCTCTGCGCCACACGAATGCGCTCGCGGTCACGCTCGGAATTGCGCAGGGCCTGCGCCAGTTGGGTCGACTGCCGTCTGGCGCGGATCGCGGCGTTGATCACCGTCAAGAACAGGATCGTCGCAAGGCCCGCAAACGCCACCGTGCGCTGCCAATAGCTTTGCATGACCGCCGCTTTGCTGCGCGTCACGTCGATATAAAGGTCAAGCGCCGGGATCTCCTTGCGCGCGCGGAACACCGGCGTGTCGGGGTCACGCTGGGGCCGCCCCGAGGCAAAGGCGCGCTCTCCGTTGGAGGTCACCACCTCGACGTACATGTCCTGTTGCAGCCCGTCCAACCCGAGCAGCTGGGAGTAGTAGTCCTCGCCCAAGGACGACGCCAGCACCCCGCGCGGTTGACCGTCGATGCCGATCAAGGGCCATGCAATCGGCGTCAGCCGCCGCCCTGTGGCGCGCGATACGATAGGCACCCCGACCGTGTATTCATCAACATCGAGCCCGATCGCTGCCTGAAAATAGGCCCGGTCCCCAAGGTACTGCCCCATCAGAGGTTTGATCGTGGCCCAAAGCACGACCCCATCCGCACCGATCAGCACCAGCGCATCGACCTGTTTGGTCTCTTGCACGGCGGAATTCATCAACGCGCCATATTGCGCTTCGAATTGATCCGGGTCGCTCAGACGCGCGGTCGACAGCTCGTCGATGAGCCCCCACATCCGCACATTCGCAACCGAAAGGGAGGCATCGACCGCCTGCTCATAAAGCTCTGCGAAATGCTCCAGCTCCACTTCCGCGCGGGTCGTGGCGCGGTTGTAGTCGGACCACGTGAGAAACGCGAGCCCAACGAAATAGATCAGAACGACCGTTGAGATCAGTCCCCAAAACAGGGTTTGCGAGCGTGAGGAAGGCTCCGCATCGACTTTGTTGGTGGGCTCAGTGCTGACCATTCCTTGGCAGATGTCCTATATCGTTGGCGGCAAGGCAGATTGTGCCCGTCGCGCCTGTTTTTCCAGCACTTTCGACGCCCTGAATGCCCCGCGCAAGCGACGTGGCGACAGCCGCGTCGGAGGGCGGTACGACACAGGCACTGACGCTCAAAGGACGGGATGTCCAGCCTTCTTTCACAGAGGCCGACGCCTCTGCCACGGCAGAGATAAACTGCTGCGCCCGCGCTTCAAGCTGCGCGTGATCGGCATGAAGCGAGCCGTAGACGAACAGGTCATCCTCCCAATGGGAAAAACCGTCCCGTGCGGGGATATCGACCTTGCCAAAAAGCCCAGCCACAAGGCGCTGAAGCTCTTGCCGCTGGCCACGCGCCGCGTCTGATTGATCGCGGTCACCGTCGATCCGAAACACGATCAGGCCAAGGTCTTTTTGCATCGCGGGGGACAACGACATGAGGCTGCCCTGAAAGCCGCCCTTGCTGCCAAAAAGGCTGGGCACCGTGGCCTCTGAGAAGCTCTGCACGGCGCGGCGGCGCGCGCCCCGGTTTTCGCCCGACCGGCGGCGGTCCAACTCTGATTTCAAGCGCAGGCAACTGCGCATTCGGGCCTGAAGCTCGATCTGGTTGAAGGGTTTGGTGACATAGTCATTGGCCCCCGCCATGAAGGCTTCGGAAAGGGAGCCCATATCTGTCCGGCTGGTCAGCATAATGATCGGCACATCGCTCCATCTGTCTAGGGCGCGGATACGGGCACATAGTTCGATACCATCGATATCGGGCATCATTATGTCCATCAGGATCAGGTCTGCGGCGGCCTCATCGCTTTCGATCGCGTCAAGTGCCGCGCGGGGATCGATGAAGCTGACGACATCGTCGAACCCAAGCTCCGAAAGCGTGGCATTGATGAAATCCTGCGCGATGTCCGAGTCGTCAACTGCGATAATTCGTGGGCTCATGATTTTAATTCCACTCGTTAATTCTTTCAAAAACAAGCCATTGGCTGTTTTGAAAAACCTCCTCATACCCCGGCAGCTGCGATAGTCTCAGCTGCGGGAACCTGCGCAGAATTCTGTCTGCTGTGATCTGCCCCTCGGCCTGCCGCGGGACGACGATATAGTTTGTCCGCGGCACGCCCCCCTCAAGCGCCCAGTCGTAGGCAGGCTCTCCGGCGATCACCAGCCGGTCTATATTCCCCAAACCGACCACGATCTGGGGATTTTTTTCAACATCTACCATAATTTCAGACTTGTCGCGCAAGAATGAAACAACTTCCTGCGTGGGGCGCGACGCTGCGTTCTCTTTCCCAAGCATTGCATTGGTCCAAACGCGGGTTTCGTTATGGGCGACATGGCGCATGACAAGCGCAGAGGTCAGCAGCGACAGCGCCATCAGGGTGATGGCAATGGGTTCGCGCAGTGGCAGGTTGGGCCAAAAGCGGATCGCGGCGACCAAGACGCCCAGCATGGGCGCCAGCGCCATGGCCGGATCGCCTTCGACGTGGAAGAATGTGTTCAGCGTATACCCGCCCAGCACAGCGCCTACGGCGGCCAGCAGCGGCATGAACAGCCGCGGGATCAGGATGTTGCGCAGGATCGCGACAAAGGCCGCGGGGCCAAGCCCGGCCAGAATGACCAAATGCTCGCGCAGGGTCAGCGGCGTCGCGGTTTCCGACAAAAGCGGGACAAGGCGGCTGTCGAAGATCATGCTGACAAACATCAGCGACCCCACGGCGGCAAGCACCGGATAGAACATCGCCACAAGATACCCCGTGGAAGAGGCCGCAATCATGCTGGGCCGCGCCGCCACGATCATGAAGGGCATCGCCCCCAGGCAGAGCATCAGACCGTAGCTGTCCGAAAGCGCCACCACCAAAAGCCCCACGGCCACCTTCATCATGTCGGGCGCGTTGCCGGTCAGCCGCAGATTAACGATGCCGCGCGCGAACAACCATGTGCCCAAGATACAGAACATCGTTTCAGGCCCATCGGCCAAGGCGCGTAAGAAAAAGGGGTTCAACGCCAGCAGAAGCACGACCAGAGCCGCAGTCACACCCGAAAACTGACCCGTATCGCGCAGATTGAGGAACCACATAACCAGCAGCCCCGCCCCCACCAGCGCAGAGAGCACGAAGGGCACTGGCACCTGTGTGTCAGGCAAGATCGCCTGCCCCAACAGCGACAGCGCATAGGGTACGGGCGGATAGAAGGCATCCGTGGCCTTGAACTGCACCGGCCCGTCGATCTGCACGATGGACTTGGCCCAAAGGTCGGTCACATCCATCGACATAAAGCCATGCGCCTCGGTCCAGCCAAGGCTGAGCAAGAGCATCAGCGCCAGCACGACAAAGCCAAAGGACCAAGAGGCGGCGCGGATCATTGCGTGGCCTCCGTCGCTTCGGCGCTGGCTTCGGCGACCTCATTGGCGGTGTGTTTGGACAGGCCGTGCTGGGTCTTCTCCCAGTAGAACGGGTTGAAGATCAGTTGCGACAGCGCCTTGTAAGAGGCCACGGTCATCAACACCCAATAGCCCACCACCGTAATCCCCCAAGGGGCCAGATCGGTCCATCTGCGCCGGAAGGGCGCGACCATCGTGAGGTAGATCAGCAGCCCATTGCCCGCCAAAAGGTTGACCAGCGAAAGATACAGCACCGGCAGCGGGAAATAGGGGGTGATCACCTCGGTCCCGAAGATCAGCCAAATGGCAAAGATCGACCAGAACACCGGGTTCAACAGGCCCGACAGCACCGTGCCCCCGATGAAGAAGATAAAGCCAAAGACCCCCGCACTGCCGACCGATTGCCACAGGTGAATCGGTCTGCGGCTATGCACAAGGAAGGTCTGCATATAGCCCTTGATCCAGCGCGACCGCTGGCGCACCCAGTTCGGGATCGAAACATTGGCCTCTTCAAAGGTCGTGGAATCGATGACGCCGACGCGGTAGCCCTTTTGCGTCAGACGAATGCCCAGATCGGCGTCTTCGGTCACGTTGAAGGGATCCCATGCGTTCAACTCGCGCAGCACATCCATGCGGAAGTGGTTCGAGGTGCCCCCAAGCGGGATCGGCACGCCCAAACGCTCCAACCCCGGCAGCATCAGGTCGAACCACAGCGAATAGTCCAGCGTGAACATCCGCGTCAGCCAGTTTTCCCGCGCGTTGTAATAGTTCAACCGGCACTGGATGCAGGCGGTATTGGGCGCGGATTGGTTGAAGGCGGCGATGACCTTTTTCAATTGATCCGGCTCTGGCTTGTCCTCGGCGTCAAAGATCACGAGGAAATCGCCCTGCGCATAGCGCAGCGCAAAGTTGCAGGCTTTGGGCTTGGTCTGCGGGTGGGAGGCCGGGACGCGGATGATCTCAAACACGCCTTCGAGGTCCAGCTTGCGCGCCGCGTCGATCGTCTCGTGATCACCCTCTTCCAGCACGATCTTGATGTCGAGCTTGGCCAGCGGATAGTCGAGGTTGCGCAGCGCTTGGGCAAGGATCGGCAGCACCTCAGGCTCGCGGAACATCGGCACTAGCACGGTATAGATCGGCAGGTCTTCGTCGCGCAGCAGCGATGCCTCAGCCGCGATGGCCCGCGATGAGGTCTCCTGCGCGGCACCGCCCAGCCAGACAAGCAGCGCCTTGAACAAGAAGTTTCCGGTGTAGAAAACGGTCAGAAAGACGTTCAGCACGATCAGCGTGGCCACCGGCGCAAAGGCCAACCCCAGCAGAAAAGCTGAGACCAAGAGATAAATCACTAAAATCTGCGGCGGGGTCACCACGTTCTGCGCAGACATATCCGGGTCAAGCTCTGCCAGAGCAAAGACCGCTTCATGGGAATGTTTCTCCCGGAAGGCGCGTTGTAGCTGCCATGACACATCGAAATGCGATGCCACGACGATGGTCACGCCGGTGCCGTAGACCTCGCGAATGTGCAGCAGTGTGCGCGGCCCGGGCCGCGAGGTGGCCACCGTCAGGGTGCCATCCTCTGCCCGGCCAATCGGCACCGTCATAAACTGGTTCATCACCACCGGATCATACCGCCGGATCAGATCATCATCGGCGCGGTCTTCGATCAGATCGACCAGCGTCAGCCCATGGTAAAAGGCGATCTCCCGGTAGAGTGTCTGCGTGGTCAGCCAGCGCCGCGACAGTAGGACCTTGACCAGAGAGACGTTCCAGTCTTCGGCCAAATCCTCTGCCGCGTCGAGCTGTTCAGCCGTCAGCGCACCACGGTCAAGCAGCAGCGAACCAATGGCTTCGCTTTCGGCATCCAACGCCACGGCGGCTTACGTCTCGTCTTTGCCGCGGCGGGCGCGGTAGACGCGCTGGAAGACGATCAGCACAAGCAGCGTCACCAACACCCAGATGCCCCCAACGATCCAAGGGCGGTACTTGGCCAACATCTGCGCAAGGCTGGTGCGGTCAGGGTAGACGACATCAACAAGCGGGCTGCGGTCAGTGGCAGTGGCAAGGATCACCCCGTCCTGCCCGATGAGGGCCAGATCGCCCCGGTCCAGCATCATGGGCCGCTCGGGCGTCAGTTCCGGTGCCGGGCCGTTGCCCGGACGCAGCCACAGACCACGGGTATCGCCACGGGTGACGATCTGCACCACACCAAGGCGCGACAGATCTTCGCCCGAATAGATCAAGTTGTCTTGACGGTCGCGTAGCTCAATGCGGCCCTGATCAAATGTGATCAGCGGGTCGCCATCTCCGGGGTTTTGCTCAGAGATCACAAAGAAAGGCTCGTCCCCTTCAAGCGCGTCAACCGAGGCGCGGGGCAGGATGGTGGCACGGTCCGGGATCACACTGCCCGCAACGCCTGCGAGCCACGGCAGTGTTTGCGCGAAATCCAGCGATAGATCGGGGTCAAGCACGACCTGAACCCCATTGCCGAACTCTTGTCGCAGGGCAAAGAAATCCTGATCCTGCGGCGCGGCATCGGAAAGCAACAAGGCGCTGCCAGGCAGGATCTGCGCCGGATAGCCCTGCGGTTTGAACCGGCATTCGCCGCCCGTGGGCTGACGCTGGATCGACACGCGCAGCAGGTTGTCGCGCCCCAGCAGGCCGCTGGGCACAGAAAAGGTCAATTGCTCGGGCTTGCCACTGCCAAGCGGGCGGTTGCCCAAAAGCGTGTCATTCAGAAAGACCGAGGCCGTCGCCCCGCGCCCTTCGGGATCAAGCGCTGCGGCCACATGCAGGTTAACACCGGCCACGCCCTTGCCCGCCGGAAGATCCGAGGACTGGAACGGAACAAAGAAGTCTTCGGTCGAGACCACGGCGCGCGGGGTGAGATCGGCCTGCAAAGCAGAGAGCGGCAAGCGGTCATCGAACAGAGCCTGAGCCCCTGCCACATCGACCACGGTCGCATCCGTGTTCGACAGGGCCGACCATTCCGACATCATCTGCCACAGCCCCACCTGCGGATCACTGCCGCGCAGGGTCAAGACCGGCAGGCCCGTTTGGGTGTCCACGGCCATCTCACTCGCCACGCCAGAGGCAGTCACGTCAAGCTGGATGACACCTTCGGACCATGCGCCCGCCGGGCTTGCCGTTTCCTCAGCAAAGGTCAGTCGCCCTGCCTCGGCGTCAAACAACGCCGCGGCGCGGGTCGCGGCAGCCAGAGCGGCGAGGGAATCGTTTCCGTTGATCGCAAGGCGCGTATTCGCAGGACGCAGCCCCGCGAAGGCAGCCGATGTGTCGATTTCCGAGGGGTCCAGTTGCAACGTCACGGAAGACGCCGCCGTGATCTCAAGGAAATCCCCCGAGGCACGCTCGTCCACACAGACGCGATCACTAAGGGCGCCGGAATAGGACAGGCCCACGGCGATAAACCCGCCAGAGACGTCTTCGGGGCTGAGCGGCACGGGCAGGCTCAGGCGCCCTGCCCCATTCGGCAGCGCCTGCGAAGTCACGGGGCGGCCCGCGACCGACACTTGCAAATAGCGGTCCACCTCGGTGGTAGAGGCGTGTTCAAGCTCTAGCTGCAAACTGCCCGAGTTCAGCGCATCCGCGTCGGGCAGCGGAATATAGATCGTCGCATTTCCAGACAGTTGGCGGAAAGAAATGCCGTTTTGAAACCCAAGCTCCGCCAGATCGAAGGTCCGTGCGATCAGCCCCTCTTGAACCTGCTCCGCGGGGGCACGCGCCGCGTCCTCACCCGTGGTCGTTTGAGCGTGAACTTGAAACGGCAGCAAGGCCGCCAACAAACCAATTGCGGGATACTTCATGGAAAGGCTTTCTTAGATATTTTCGACGACGCTATTGGCATCGGCCAGAGCCGTCTCAATTATACGAACATCATCGGCTGACAAGGGCGAAGAGGACTCATCGGCATCTTCGGCGACGCGCAGCCCCTTGCGCAGACAATCTTCAATCTTAAGGTATTCCAGCATCGCGGCGTTCCCGGCCAGATCGTGCAGCATGCGGTGGACCTTGCGCGCTTTCGTCTCGCGCGGATCGGCCCCGTCCGTCTCGCGCAGTGCGTCAGAGACGGCCTGCAGGCGATCCGGGATCCCTTCGATAAAGCGTTTTCGCGTGGCGGCAACGCGCTGCTCATATGTCTCGGTAGGTGCCACAGATTGTCCTTCGTACCAGCCCGCAACCGGGCATAGATCGCGCGTTTAGATTATTGTTCGAAACCTGTCAGAATTATGGCGTGGAGGGTAAATCCCCACGTTTTTAAGAGAGAACGCGCAAAATTTGGGCCGTTGAATTTGGGCAGTCTCTGTGCTGCCCGCCGAATGCACCCCCCGCTCAAGACGACGACGCCCCCGGCCAAGATGAAAGACGGGCGCGGCATGTCGCGCCCGTCTCTTGGTATCAGCTTTCCAGCGCCGCGAGGACCGCATCAGCGGTGATCGGCAGATGCCGTACCCGCGCCCCGGTGGCGTTGAAGATCGCGTTGGCAACCGCCGGCGCGATGACTGTGGTGCCCGGCTCGCCAAGACCGACGGGCGCTTCCGTGCTCTCGACAAAGGCCACTTCGATGTCCGGCACATCAACCATCCGCAACGGCGTATAAGACCCGAGGTTGAGATCAACGACATTGCCGTCTTCGATCCGCGTGCCCTCATGCAGAGCCATGGACAGGCCCCAGAGCGCCGCGCCTTCGCATTGCGCGCGCGCCCCGTCGGGGTCGACCACGGTGCCACAATCGAAGGCCAGCCACATCTTCTCGACAGCGACCTCGCCCGTTTCGGCATCCACCGCCAGTTTGACCGCGGCTGCGGTCCAAGTTGGCATGGTCCGCGACTGACCAAAGGTGGTGGCGATCCCGATTGCCGTGCCCTCAGGCAAGTCGGTCTTGCCGTAGCCTGACATCTCGGCCACGCGCTGCAAGACAGCCGCCTGACGCGACGCACCGCCAACCGCATTGGGCGCAGAGCCCGCGTTGATGCCTTCGGCCTTCAGGTGATCCAAACGGAACTGCAACGGATCGGCATCGACCTTATGCGCGGCCTCGTCCATGAAGCTTTCGACAGCAAAGTTGGTCCAGCCCGGCCCGACCGAGCGCAGCCAACCGGGACGGAAGGTCGCATTCGCCAGATCGTTGGAGATCGCCCGCACGCGGTGCGCGCCCACGCTGTACCAGTGATCCGCACCGTCGATGGCAAAGGGATCATAGGGTTCTTCGTTGACACCTTTGGGCATGAAACCCGGTGCCATCACCTGTGTCGGCCAACCGGCGGCGGCGTGGTGTTCCATGCCCGTGACGGCTTTGCCATCGTCAAACGCCATGCGCAATTTCTGCACCGAAGGCGAGCGAATGCTGTCAAACTGGGCGTCTTCCTCGCGGGAGAAGACCAGTTTCACGGGCTTGCCCACAGCCTTGGACGCCAGCGCTGCAGGCACGATATAGTCACCGTTCAACCGGCGGCCAAAGCCCCCGCCCAGCATGTAGCTGCGCATCACGATCTTATCGGCGGGCACCTCCAACGCGACGGCCAGCGTCGGCAGGATCAACGACTGCCACTGGTTGCCCGCGTGAGTTTCCCAGACGCCATCGGCGTTCTGGAAGACGGTCGCGTTCACTGGCTCCATCTGGAAGTGCAGCACGGATTGCGTGGTGTACTCGGCCTCAAGCGTCTCGGCAGCGGCGTCGAAAACGGCGCTGGTTTCGGGCTGTTCAGTGTGCAGGATCGACCCGGCATCGCTTCCGATCAACTCGCGCGAGCGGGCTTGAATGTCATCCTCGGACACATCAGCCGTTTCGCCTGCGGTCCAATCGACGCTGATCTCATAGGTGGCCATCCGCGCGGCGTGGAGCGTTTTGCCCAGCACCACAACCCAGCCCGGCACGGTGCCCGAAGGGTCATCCAGCACCACGGTCTCAAGGTAGCCATTGACCTCTTTCGCGGCGCTGTCATCGACTGAATTGACCTTGGAGCCATAGCGCGTCGGCGGCAGCATCGGCACGCCGTAGACCATGCCATCGACCTTGGCATCCAAGCCATAGATCGCCTGACCGGTGGTCTTCGTATCCAGATCAAGAGGATGCACGTCTTGGCCCACAAGGCGCAGATCGGCATGGGGTTTCAACGGCAGGGCTGCCAATTCGTCTTCGGTAAAGCTCCGGTCGAGCCCTTCGGCCACCAGATCGCCGTAGCTGATGCTTTGCGTGCCATCGGTCACAGCACCGTCGCGTGCGGTCAGGCCAGAGGCATCAACGCCCCACTTGGCCGCCGCCGCTTCGATCAGCGCAGTCCGCCCGGCAGCGCCTGCCTGACGGTAAACCGACCAGCTTTGCCAGATCGACCAGCTGCCGCCGGTGACCATCAGGCCCCATTTCTCGGCTGAATCCACATGGGTGATGTGCACATCTTCCCACGCGACTTCCAGCTCATCGGCCAGAATACGCGCGATGGCGGTGCCGACGTGCTGGCCCATTTCGGCGCGGATGATGTTGACGTTGACCTGACCGTCGGCGTCGATCCAATACCACATCGACGGCTCGAACGGCTGGCCGTTTGGCATGATCGGTGTGCCATCTGCCACAGCGGGGTTCATCGCGGCGTTCGACGCCTGTGGGAAGCCAAAGGCAACGCCAGCGGCGGTCATGGACACCAGAAACCCACGGCGGGTCATTTGCGATTGATTGTCGGAGCCTTTCAGGCGGGACATCAGATTAGCCATTGTCGGAGCCTCCCATTGCGGTGGCGGCGTCGCGCACGGCTTGGCGAATACGGGGATAGGTCATGCAGCGGCAAAGGTTGCCGGTCATCACCGCGTCGATGTCTTCGTCGCTGGGGTTCGGCGTGTCTTGCAACAGCGACGCCGCCTGCATGATCTGACCCGACTGGCAGTAGCCGCATTGCGGCACGCGCAAGTTGCGCCACGCTTCTTGAACGGGGTGATTGCCCTTCTCGTCCAGCCCTTCGATGGTGGTAACCGACAGGCCCTCTACATCCCCGAGATAGGTGATGCAGGACCGTGTGGCGGTGCCGTCGATATGCACGGTACAAGCGCCGCAGGCACCGATGCCGCAGCCAAACTTGGTGCCGGTAAGACCGATTTCATCGCGGATCGCCCACAACAGGGGCATGTCCGGGTCTGCGTCGACAGAGATCTGCCGCCCGTTCAATTCGAATTTTATCATGAAGTGATTGTCCCTTGGGGTATGCTTTGCCTGAGGTGAGCGCGCGTATAGCTGCCCTGACGTGAGGGGCTGTACATAGGTCTAATGCCCGGCAATGACAGCCGCAGACTGCCCCGATCACGGAATTGTCAGACCGGGCACCCGCGCGCAGATCCCGGCCTTAGGGTAGCTCCTGCGCGCGTCTTAGACGTGCTGCCCGCCATTGATCTCAATCTCGGTACCCGAGACATAAGAGCTTTCTTCGCTGCATAGAAAATAGATCGCCCGCGCAACTTCTTCGGGCTGGCCAAGGCGGCGCATGGGAATGCTGCGCACGATCTTATCGGTACCTTCGCTCAGGATTGCCGTCTCCACCTCGCCCGGTGCGATTGCGTTGACCCGCACGCCGAGGGGGCCAAAATCATGGGCCATCTCACGGGTCAGCGCAGCAAGCGCCGCCTTTGAAGTGGCATAGGCCGCCCCGGCGAAGGGATGCACCCGCGACCCGGCGATAGAGGTCACATTCACCACCGATCCGCGCCCGGCAGAGAGTTCATCCTGAAGCCCCCGCGCCAGCACCACGGAGGCAAAGAAATTCACATGAAACACCTGCCCCCACGTCCGCAGATCGGTGTCGAGCGTGCTGAGCCGCGCGCCATCTTCACCCTTTGGCGAAATGCCTGCATTGTTGACCAGCGCATGCAGCGGGTTACCGTTCAGCAGCCGCTTGACCTGCGCGACCGCCTCAATCGTCTGGTTCGGGTCGCTGAGATCGACCTGCACATGATCCTGCGCCCCACCGGGCCAAGGGCATTCGGGCGAGAATGCCTGACGCGAGCAACCGATCACCCGCCAGCCCTTGCCCGCGAAAGCCTTGGCCGTGGCATGTCCGATGCCCCGGCTCGCCCCTGTCAAAAGCAGCGTCTTTTGGTCGTGAACCGCAGTATCCATCGCTTGATCCAAATCTGGCATAACGCCTGAAATAGCGCCCTAGTCGGCAGCCGCCAGCGCGCGTTCATAATCCTGCCCCGGAATAGCGTCGAGCAGGCTGCGCGTATAGGCGGTATCGGGATCGTGCAACACTTTGCTGACCGGCCCGGCTTCGACGATCTGGCCCTTTTGCATGACGATGATCCGGTCGCAGATCCGCGCCGCGACCCGCAGGTCGTGGGTGATAAAGAGCATTGATAGGTTCAGCCGGGTCTTCAACTCGGCCAGCAGATCAAGCACCTGCGCCTGAATGGATACATCGAGCGCCGAGACGGCCTCATCCGCGATGATGATCGACGGCTCTAGCGCCAGCGCGCGGGCGATGCCGATACGCTGCCGCTGCCCGCCTGAAAACTCATGCGGGAAACGTTTCATCGCGCTTTCATCTAGTCCGACGAGCTCGAGCAGTTCACGCGCCTTGGCCTTTGCCTCTTTAACCGGCGTGTCATAGGCGATCAGCCCTTCGGTCAGGATACGCGAGACACGGGCGCGCGGGTTGAGCGACGAGAACGGGTCTTGAAAGATCATCTGCAACTTGCGCCGCTGCGCGCGCAATTCCGCGCCGGACATATGGGCGATGTCGACGTCATCCATCAGCACCCGACCCCCATCTGGATCGAGCAGACGCACCAGACAACGCCCGACGGTGGATTTGCCCGAACCGGATTCTCCGACGATGCCGATGGTTTCACCTGCGTAGAGCTCAAAGCTCACGTCTTGCACGGCTTTCACCACGCGGCGCTTGCCAAAGAGCGTGCCAGAGCCGGTCGAAAAGGTCTTTTGCAGCCCTTCGACCTTGAGCAGCGGCGCGCGCTCTACCTGCTTGGGCGCGTCGGTCTGGGTCAGCCGGGGGATCGCGTCGATCAGGGCGCGGGTGTAGGGGTGCTGGGGTTTCAGCAGCACCTCTTGGGCCGGACCAGCTTCGACGATTTCGCCCTTTTTCATGACGATGACCCGGTCGGCGATATCGGCCACCACGCCAAAGTCATGAGTGATGAAAATGACCGCCATGCCACGCTTGCGGCGCAGGTCTTCGATCAGCGTGAGGATCTGCGCTTGGGTGGTAACATCAAGCGCCGTCGTCGGCTCATCCGCGATCAGGATATCAGGCTCCAGCGCCAAGGCCATCGCGATCATCACCCGCTGCCGCTGCCCGCCCGACAGTTGGAAGGGATAGGCCCGGATCGCCGCTCGCGGGTCGGGAATGCCGACCTCCTCCAACAGTTTCAACGCCCGCGCACGCCGTTCCGAGCTGTTGAGCGCGCCATGCGCCTCAAACACCTCAGCGATCTGCGCGCCGATCCGCATCAGCGGGTTCAGCGCGCTGAGGGGTTCCTGAAAGATCATCGAAATGCGGCTGCCGCGCAGCTTCAACATCTCTTTCTCAGACAGGCCGAGGATCGACTGGCCGTCAAAGGTGATGCTGCCCTTGTCGGGTTCAACACCTTGCGGCAGCAGCCCCATCACCGCATTGGCCGACATGGATTTGCCCGACCCGCTTTCGCCAACGATGCAGAGGATCTCCCCCGGTGCGAGGTCAAAGTTGATGTCTTTGGCGGCATAGAGCCGGTCCGCCCCCACGGGCAAAGCGATAGACAGATCACGGATGCTAAGCAGGGTCATTCGGATTTCCTCGTCAATCGCGGGTTCAGCGCGTCGTTCAGGCCCTCGCCGATCAGGTTCAGCGCCAGCACGGTCAAAAGGATCGCCATCCCCGGCAGGAACGACAGCCACCATGCGGTGCGGATCACAGTCCGCGCGGCCCCGATCATATAGCCCCAAGACATGATGTTCGGATCGCCCAGCCCCAGAAAGGACAGCGAGCTTTCCAGCAAGATCGCCTGCGCCACCATGAGCGAGGCCAGCACGATAATGGGCGGCAGCGCGTTGGGCAGGATGTGGCGGGTGATGATCTGAAGGTTGCCGAGGCCCGACAGGCTTGCCGCCTCGACAAACTCGCGGGTTCTGAGCGACAGCACCTCGCCCCGCACCAGACGCGCCACCGGGGGCCATGACACGATGGAGATCGCGATGATCACGAAAGTCAGGCTGGGCTGAAAGATCGCCAAGAGCACGATCGCCAAGGCGAAGCTGGGGATGGTCTGAAAGAACTCGGTAAAGCGCATGAGCGCATCATCAATCCGCCCCGCGAAATACCCCGCCGCCGCTCCGACCGGCACCCCGATGGCCAACGCCACGATGGTCGAGACCAGCCCGACCAGCAGGCTCACATAAGCGCCATGGGCCAGCCCTGCCAGCACATTGCGGCCAAGCGCATCTGTGCCCAACATCAGCCCGTCTTGGGTAAACGGCGGCAGGAAGGGACGCTGCACCATTTTCCACGGGCTTTGCGGGAAAAGGATGGGCGCGAGGATGGCAGCGGCCACGACGAAGGTCAGGATGACCAGACCAATGACCGCGCCCCGGTTATAGCTAAAACGTTTCCAAAAGCTCATCATGTTGTCAGCCTTATCCGCGGATCAACAATGACATAGATGACATCCGTGATCAGGTTGAACAGCAGCACCATGGCCGCCGAGATGTAAAAGACCCCAAGGATCACGTTGTAATCTCGCTGGTTGATCGCCTCGAACATCAGCCGCCCGATGCCGGGCCATGCAAAGACGGTCTCGGTCAGGATCGCCCCGCCAAAGATCTGCCCCGCCTGAAGCCCGGCCAGCGTGATGACCGGCAAAAGCGCGTTGCGCAGGATGTGGCGCCGCTGGATCACGCCGCGGGTCAGCCCCTTGGCACGGGCGGTTTTGACGAAATCGAGCCGCGACACTTCCAGCATCGAAGCTCGCGTCATGCGCATATAAATCGCGGTAAAGAACAGCCCCAAGGTAGAGGCCGGGAGGACGAGGTGTTTGGCCACGTCCAGCACATGGGCCATACCGGTATAGCCCGCGCCAATGGTCGAGTAGCCAAAGCCCGGCAACCATTCGAGCCAGACTGAAAACACCAGCGTCGCCATCAGCGCCACCCAGAACAGCGGCGTGGCATAAAACAGCAGCGCGAAGGTCGAAATAAGCGTGTCACCCCACCGCCCCTGCCGGGCCGAGGCCGCGACACCGGCGGTCACACCCAAGACCAGCGACAGCACAAAGGCCACGCCGGTCAGCAAAAGCGTCGCTGGCAGACGGTCGCCGATCATCTCGGCCACCGGCATCTGCTGGCGGAAGGAATAGCCCAGATCAAGCTGCACCGCGCCTTTGATATAGAGCCAAAGCTGCATGTAGAGCGGTTGGTCCAGCCCGAAACGCGCCCGCAGATCTGCAAGGAATTTCTCATCCGCCGCCCCGGCTTCGCCCGCCATGACCGCCGCAGGGTCACCCGGTGCCGCATGGATCAGCAGGAAATTGAAGACAAGGATCGCCAGCAGGATAAACACCGCCTTGACCAACCTGCCCAATATGAAACGTATCACGCTATCCGCCCCGTGTTGTTCTAAGATCCGCCCGAGCCGCCGAAACGGCTCGGGCCTTGAGCGTTGTCGCTTTTTTTACTTGTCGAGCCACACGTCGCGGAAACCGTCGTTCACGCCAAAGGCGGTGTTAACAGGGTTTTTGACGTCACAGCGGTAGATCGTGGGGAAACCCAGTTCCAAGAGCCAAATGTTCGGCACGTCTTCGACGATCTTGTCTTGGATTTCCTTATAAGCCGCCTTGCGCTCTTCGGGGCTGGCCATCAGCGCCGCTTCGGCAAACAGCTTGTCCGTCTCGGCGTTTTGATAGCTTGCCACGTTATTCCAAGGCGAACCGGGGGCGGCATTGTCGCCCATATAGGTCCGCGAAACGCCGAGTGCGGGATCGCCGTATTGGTAGAGGTAGGTAAAGGCGAGATCATAGTCGCGGTCTGCGACCTTCTGGTTCCAACCCGCTACGTCCGAGGGCACAATCTCGGTCGTCATGCCGATCTCGCTCAGGTTTTGTTTGACCGCTTCGGCCCAGCGCTGCCAAGTCTCACCATAAGGCAGACCAAGAATGCGGATGGTTTCGCCGTCATAGCTGCTTTCTTCCAGCAGGGCCTTGGCCTTTTCCGGGTCAAAGGTGATGTCCGGTGTCTCACCATCATAGAACCGTGTGGAAGACGACAGGGGTCCGGTCGAGACCTTGCCCAAACCATTCCACAGCGCGTCCTTGGCGAACTGGCGGTCGACGCCATGCATGATCGCCTTGCGCACCTTCACATCGTCGAGCGGCTTGTTGTCGTTGTTCACCCACATCCAAGACAGCGGGCCAAAGTATTCCCAGCCTTTGTCGGTGATGCAGGTGTTGTCCATCGCCTGAATGCGCGCCACGTCGAAGTTTTCGACCGAGCCGCCGGGCAGCACATCGACCTTGCCGGTCTCATAGGCCACCGCGCGCGAGGCCGCATCGGGGATCACGTGGTAATAGACTTCGTCGACGTAGGGCTTGCCCTCCATGTAGTAGTCTTCGTTCTTCACCAGATGGATGAAGCTGCCCTTTTCCCATTCGTCGAACTTGAACGGGCCGGTGCCGATGGGCGTGTTGTTCGCCTCATTGTTGGCGAAATCCGTGCCTTCGTAGATGTGCTTTGGGATCATCGGCGCGGTGCCGGGCTCAAAGATACCGATGAAGGGGCCGAAGGGCTGCTTTAGGTTAAAGACAACCGTGTGATCGTCGGGCGTCTCGATGCTCTCGACATGCTCCATATAGGTGCGCATCCGCGAATGGCTTTCGCGCAGGAACTTATCCATGGAGAATTCGACATCCGCCGAGGTGAACGGTTCTCCATCATGGAAAACCACGCCTTCGCGAAGCTTGAAGGTATAGGTCTTGCCGTCCTCTGAAATCTCCCAAGATTCAGCCAATTGGCCTTCGGGTTTCAGATCGAAATCATAGCGCAGCAGGCTTTCATAAATATCGCCGCCGACCATCTGTGTCGGGCCGTTCTGCACAAGGCCGATCATCAGGCTGGGCGGTTCGGGCTGGATCACAACGTTGAGCGTGCCGCCGGACTTTGGTTCGCCATCCTGCGCGGCCAGTGGCCCGGCCAGTGCCAGCGCCAGAACGGCTGCGGTTAATTTAGTGGTGTGTAGCATGTAAATCCCCATTGGTTTTGCTTTGACTCGCCCAGTGACAGCGTCCGCTCTGGTGTCGGCTTCTTGCAGTCGCTCGGGTGATGGCCGCGCGATGCGCAGCGCTTGAATTGCTCATTCGTCTATGGTGAACGATTGGATGTATCTGATGATCCCCTCCTTTGCGTCATCTATGTCTGCGCGCATCTCCGCGGCAGCCGCCGCAGGATCGCGACTTTCACAGGCGGCAATGATCGCCTGATGATGCCGGACCAGCCCCAGTTGCTCCCGCGCATAGTACCCGGCAATCAGCGGCCCCATGCGCAGCCACAGCCCGCTGAGTATCGCCAGCAGGATCGGCATCTCAGCCGCCTCCACCAATGCAAAGTGGAACTCCTGATTGTACTTGACCGCTTGCGGCCAACGCCCGGCCACGGCTGCGGCCTCATTCCGCTCCACGATCTTTTTCAGGCGGCGGATTTCCTTGGGGCCCACCATCTCGGCGGCGCGGCCTGCGGCGAACCCCTCCAACTCGCGCCGGATGCTTGCGATCTCAAGATACTGCGCCTCTGTCAGCACCGGCACGCGCACGTCGCGCATGCTGCGCTGGATCAAAGCCTCATCCCGCAAGAGCCGCTGCACCGCGTCGCGCACTGGCGTCGAACTGGTGCCCAACCGCTCAGCCAACCCGCGAATGGTGACCTTTTCATTCGGGCGCAGCTTGCCTTCCACCAAGTCCTGACAGACCCGATCATAGATCGCATCGCCCAATGAAACTTGACTGATCTCGGCCATCGCGCCCTCGTCCTTACCGACCAAACCGTCGCCCGTTTTGATGCATGATGCATCATTTCTATTGAGCCTGCAAATTAAAACTGCAATGCTCCGCCGCAGCGACATCAGACCACAGGGATTGTGATGAAAGTCTTTT